>NZ_JBJGYZ010000010.1:0-164654 GCF_054050275.1 Geodermatophilus sp. SYSU D00691 | reverse complement strand
GGT
Organism: Geodermatophilus sp. SYSU D00691; assembly: GCF_054050275.1. NCBI lineage: Bacteria > Bacillati > Actinomycetota > Actinomycetes > Geodermatophilales > Geodermatophilaceae > Geodermatophilus > Geodermatophilus sp. SYSU D00691. The sequence goes on along the minus strand of NZ_JBJGYZ010000010.1, from coordinate 164,651 downwards.
GCACACACACATGCCACCCGGACCCTCACCGCCCCCAGCCCAGCCCGGTGATGCCACACCGACGTCGTCGGCGATCAACTCGCGCCATCACCCACGGCGCTGGATCAGTTACCCAACACCCTCTGAGGCCGACGGAACCACGGACCCGACCGACCTAGGACTGACGGATCGAGGAGGCCCACCATGCGGAACAACGCCGCAGTCGCAGCCCGCGCCCGCCCAACTCGAGGCGTGGACCAGAGGGACAACGCCCACCGGCGGGTCCCGATGAGATAGGTCGAGGAGGATCAGTCGATGCAGTACGAGCAGGTCCGCGAGATGCTCTTGCGACAGTGGACGTACACGGGTGGACCGAACGAGGCCAAAGCATCGGAGCTCTATCACGACGACGTCGTACTGGAGTTTCCGCAGTCCGGCGAGTGGTTCCTCGGCAAGGCCAATCAGCAGGGCTGGCGCGAACGCTATCCCGCGAAGCTCGACTTCCAGCCACGCGAGATCAGAGGCTCGGGTGACCTCTGGATCGCCGAAGGCGTGCTGAGCTACGACGGGAACAACCAGCTCCACTACGTCAAGATCATCCACTTCCGGGGCGACAAGGTCGACCGCGAGACGTTGTATTTCGCCGAGCCGTTTGCGGCGCCCGAGTGGCGCAGGCCGTGGGCGGAGACCGGTTCGCCTCCGCGGTGGCAGAGCGACCTGCCCGAGCACGTCCACGGGGGAAGCTGACCGACCCTCGGTCCCCGTCTGTGCACGAGGAACCGGGGCTCCAGCCTCGTCGAGATCTCCGAGCCGGCCGTGATCGCCCAGAGGCACCGGGAGTCTCCCTCGCGTTGCCCCCGCTGCCGGAGCAGCTCGGGCAGGTGGATGTCCTCGGTCACGGCCGCTGCACTCCAGCCGCGTCCGCCGCCCGGCGCGGCCGCAGTCGCATGCGCGGACTCGGCACTCGACGGGCGACGGGCGACGGGCGACGGGCCGAGCGAAGCGACGACCCGCCCTCCGGCGCCGCACCTGGCACTGAGGCATTCGGAAGGCACGGCCGGGAGCCCGCAGCCGCCTGACCAGCAGAGAGGTGCGTCACGAGCATCGCCTTCCAAGCTGGCCATGCGGGTTCGATTCCCGTCCCCCGCTCCACGCGGTTTGCCCAGTTCAGCACGCCTGGCAGGCAGTCTGGAGCAGTACCGGAGAGCCCCTCCGCGGCCCCTCTGCGACCTCCGGCCTGATCGACGTCACCCGATGAACGGGTCTCCATCGCGGCACACCGTTCGCCCTCGGAAGACGGCGGGCTCCTAGGCTTCGAGCTCGTCTTGACTGCGGAGCAGCGGGCACGGATGTCCTGGGGTCGATGGACTCGTCGGGAAGTGGTCTGACGTCCGTGTCGGTCCCCGGCGAGACCACCGACGATCGACGAATGCTCATCGCCGAGGACCTGCTGCTCCTGCTGACCGCCGACGACACCGGCAAGCTGGTGGCGGACAGCGCGAACACGAACATCGCACTCGGTGGGGCGCTGCTGGCCGAGCTCGCCCTCATGGGACGCGTCGACATCGCCGGCCGGGACGAGCGGGTGCGCGAAGGCCGACTGGTCGTCCGGGACGCCGGCCCCACCGGGGACGGCATGCTCGACGACGCCCTGGCCACGGTCGGCCACGCGGAGGGCAAGAAGCCCCAGAGCGTCGTGACCGCACTCGGCAAGCGGACACGGGTGAGGCTCTACGAGCGACTCGCCGCGGCCGGCCTGCTGCGGGAGGAGGAAGGTCGCATCCTCGGCGTCGTCCCGACCCATCGCTGGCCCGCGGAGTACACCGGCCACGAGGCAGCGGTCCGAGCGGATCTCGCCACGGCCCTGCGCCAGGGCGGCCCCGCGGACGCCAGGACGCGAGCGCTCGTCTCCCTCCTGCTCGCGCTGAAAGCCGTGCACAAGGCCATGGCGCCGGACTCCGTCGGGCTCTCCAAGCGCGAGTTGAACGCGAACGCCGAGCGGATCGCCGAAGGCGACTGGGTGGGCAAGGCCGTCCGGTCGACCATCGACACGGAAACGGCGGTCATCTTCGGTGGCGCTGCCGCGGCCTCCTCGGGTGGAGGAGGCGGCGGCGGATGACTCCAGCACCCAGGCGGCGTCACCGCCAGCTCGCGTGGCGAGCTGGGCCCGTTGCGCAGTCCGGTTCATCGGGCTCCAGCAGTCCGACGCCATTCCGATGAGGCAGGTCCCTGGCTCCGGTGGAGTCACGATCGTCGACCTGCCCGCGAGCAGACGGGGGACGCCCAACTTCATCGACATGATCTGGTGGCGGCACTGGGTCTACGGACTGGTCGAGGTGGACGTCACGACCGCCCGCACTCTGATCAGCGAGTACGGGACTCGATCGGGCGAACAGCTGTCCTTCACCGGGTACCTCGCCTACTGCCTGGGCCGCGCCGTGAGCGAGGACAGGACGGTGCACGCCATGCGTCGAGGCCATCGTCAGCTCGCGGTCCTCGACGACGTGGACGTCCTGGTGATGGTCGTGCGCCGGGTGGGCGACGCCCGCGTCCCCACCGGGCACGTCCTCCGGCAGACCGACCGCCGGTCCTGCCTGGAGATCAGCCGCGAGATCCGCGAGGTGCAGGCACGGCCGGTCCCGAGCACCAAGGGGATGCCCCCGCTGGTCCACCGGCTGATGCTGCTGCCCCCCGGTCTCCCGACGGATGGGTGCCGTGCTGCGGTTCCTCGCACGACGAGACCCGAGCGGATGGCCGGCCTGGGCGGCGCGGTGGGCCTCTCGGCGGTCGTCATGTTCGGCCGGCACAGCGGGTGGGCGATCGCTCCGAACGGCCACACCCTCGATGTGCTGGTGGGGGGCATCGCCCGCAAGCCGGCAGTCGTCGCAGACCGGATCGAGGCTCGCGACATCCTGGCCCTCAGCATCGCCTTCGATCACGACGTGGTCGACGGCGCCCCAGCCGCGCGCTTCGTCGGTCCATGCCCACGTGCAGGACCAGCGCGGAGTCGTGCTCGACCCGCTCGACCCGGAAGTCGGTGTCCGGGCCCAAGGGGATGCGGTCGCCCGCACCGATCCGCTGCAGCTCGGGAGCGATCCGCGCGGCCGAGTGGATGTCGAGGCCGATGAGGTTCTCCAGCCAGTCGTAGCTGTAGAAGCCCGCCCGGTCCGGGCCGTACCCCAGCTGCATCCGCCACGGCCAGACCCGCGACAGCGCCGCGGCGCACGACGTCGTCCCCGGGCAACCGGCCGGGCCGCTCGTCGGCGGTCGCTCCCCACGACAGCATCCAGGGCCAGAGCCAGGCGAGGTAGCCGGTGAGCGCCACGACCACGACGCCCGGCACTGCCCGGAGACTCATCGGCCCCTCCGAGGCGGGTGTGCGGCGAGGAACGGGAACACCGCACAGCCAAGCCGGGAAACCGGCCGCGCACCACGTCGCTCGGCCCGGATGGGAGCGGCCGTTGGGCCCTGTCGGCCCGGAGGGGCCCGGCGTGAGCCTCGAGCGAACAGCAGGTAAGGGGGACCCATGAGCCGCACCAGCGCCGCTTCCCGGCTGGCCGCCGCGGGTTCCGCCGTCCTCATCGCCGGATACCTGGCGTGGCGACCGGGCATGCTGCGGTGGGGAGCGACGACCGACGAGGCCACCGAGGCGCTGCCCGGCGACGAGCAGACCCCGGGTGCGCGGATGCAGTGCACCCGCGCCATCACCATCGACGCCCCGCCCGAGCAGGTCTGGCCCTGGCTGGTGCAGATGGGCATCCACCGGGCCGGCTTCTACACCCACGACCGCCTGGAGCGGCTGCTGTTCCGGGCCCGCTACGCGGAGGGCAGGCATTCGGCCACCCGCATCCACCCCGAGCTGCAGGACCTCGCACCCGGTGACCGGATCTACATGGGCGGCGGCGCCTACGCCCCGGTCACGGAGGTCGAGCCGAACCGCCACCTGGTCGCCTTCGAGACCTTCGTGCTGCGCCCGCTGCCCGGTGACCGGACCCGGCTGATCGTCCGCTACCGCGGCAACGGGTTCGTCCAGCCGGCCCTGCACGCCATTGCGCCGGACGCCGCGCCGCCGGTGCGGCTGATCGCCTTCGCCGTCCGCCATCTACCCGGAGCCGACCTGCTGGCCAGGGTCTTCGACTTCCTCATCAGCGACCCGCTGCACCACTACATGGAGACCGGGATGCTCAAGGGCGTCAGGAAGCGGGCCGAGGAGGCCTCCGCCCTGGACCGGCCACCTGCCGCTGCGGAGCGGACGCCGAGCCGACCGATGGAGACCGCATGACCGAGGTCCGGATCCCCACCGCTGACGGCGAGATGCCGGCCCACCTGGCCGCACCGGCCGGCGCCGGTCCGTGGCCCGGTGTCGTGGTGGTCCACGACGCGGTGGGCATGAGCGCCGACCTGCGCGACCACGCCGACTGGCTGGCCGGTGAGGGGTTCCTCGCGGTCGCCCCCGACCTCTTCCACTTCGGGCCGCGCTGGCGGTGCCTGCTCACCTTCTTCCTCGACGCCCGGCTGCACCGCCCCTCGCGCGCCGTCGCCGACCTCGACACCGCCCGCGCCTGGCTGGCCGCTCGGCCCGACTGCACCGGCGCGACCGGCGTCATCGGCTTCTGCCTGGGCGGCGGGTACGCGCTGGCCATGGCGGCCGACCACGGTTTCGCCGTCGCCGGCGTCAACTACGGCGCGCTCGACGACGAGACGGAGCGAGCGCTCCCCCGGGCCTGCCCGATCGTGGGCAGCTTCGGCGCCGACGACCGGTACCCGGGCGTTCGCGGGACCGCCGAGCGGCTCGAGAGGGCGCTCACCGCAGCGGGGATCGACCACGACATCACGACCTACCCCGGCATGGGTCACGGCTTCCTCAACGTGCACGACCCCGCCGACCTGCCGCTGTGGATGCGCGCCGTCGCCGGCGCGACCGGCACGGAGACCGCCGACGAGGGCATCCGGGCCGACGCCCGGCGGCGCATCCTCGCCTTCTTCCGCGAGCACCTGTCTCAGGACCCGGTGCGCCGCCCCTGAGCCTCGGCGGACCCGGGCGGCGTGCCCTCCAGGAGCGCGCGGATGTTCCGCAGGCGCTCGGCGACGTGCGGCCGCAAGGAACGCTCGAGGGCCGGGCTGAGCCACCGCAGGAGCCGATGCGGCCGGAGGACCTCCCGGCTCCGCCACCTCCGCCACCACGCTCTCGGTGCGCAGGCGGCAGCCCGGCCCGAGCCGCACCCACTCGTGCCAGCGCGTGCCGACCGCGGTCGGGCCCTCCGGCTCCTTCACCATGCGGACGGTCGCCGACCGCGGGAGCGGCTCGAAGTCCTGGACGTCGGCCAGCAGGGCGAACACCGCCGCCGGCGGGCACCGGATCGGCACGGCCAGCTCGATCCGCCGATCCCCCGGGCGCCGCCCCCGCCTCACCCGGCCGCGTCGATCCGCAGTTCCTCGCCGACCCGCAGAGTGCGGTAACCGTCCCCGATCACCCGTTCCATGGCATCGATGGTCCACGGCGTGCTGTCGTGGCCGGAGAGGGCGAGCACCCGAACGCTCTGCGGACCTGCATCCGAGCCCACCGACGTGTCGGGATGCAGGTGCGAGATGCCCACGCCGTCGACCGCGCCTGCAGGTCCACACCCTGTGCGGCGGCGTTCCTGACCAGAGGCGACGGGTCCGCGCCCCGCAGGTCGAGGCCGGTGTCGAAGACGACCGTGGCCGCCTCCGGCACGGATCAGGTGCGACAACCCCGCCTCCCCGCACAGCGGGGTGCCGGGCCGCCCGCTCGTCAGGCGCTCGACCACGGGCAGGACCGAGACCTCGTCCACCTCCCCGAGGTCGCGGAGCCGGGGTTCTGCTCGTCGGGCCCAGTCCCGGTCGGCCGCGGCGCGACCGTGGCGTACCGACCCGCGAGCGAGGCCAGAAAGCCCGCCGCCAGCGTGCCGGCAGCCCGGGGAACCGTGACACCCCCGCGGTTCCGGAGGCGGTGCGACGTCGCAGGGACCATCTGCACACCGTCGCGGGTGCCGGAGGTCCCTCCGATCAGATCGTTGGTCCGCCGCGCAGCGACTTGAGCGTCGGTCATCCTCGTCCGGTGACCCGGGGACGGCGGCGCACCCACGCACGACGGCAGGCTGCGGCCCGACGCGTCCGGGCGACCTCGACCGGCGTGGCGGCCACCGATCTCGCGATCGCCGCCTGGGGAGCCCTGGCCGTCGCCGCACCGCGCCAGCTGGTGCCCGGCTTCGAGCACTTCACCGGCCGGTCGTGGCCGCAGCTGCGCGAGACCGATCCTGGGACCGGCGCGTTCCTGCTGCTCGCGTTCCGCCTGGTCGGGGCGCTCAACATCGCCGCGGCACTGCCGCTCGCGGCCATCGCGCTCACCGGGTACCGCGACCGGCAGCGCTGGGCGTGGTGGACGCTGCGGCTGGGCCACACCACCCTGCTGGGCGCGCCGATCACCTACGACCGGACCACCGGCGCCATCGGGGTCTTCGAGCGGCTCGAGTGAGTCCTGCTCGGCTCCGTGTACGCCGCCCTCTTCAGCACTCGCGAACTGGCCCTGGGCCGCCACGGTGTCGCCATCGCCCGTCGGTGAGTCCGCACGAGGGATCCACCCGAGGAAGGAGTCGAGATGACGGATCAGACGACGGAGAGGACGGCGAGGTTCTTGCGGGTCAAGGTGGTGGACCACACCAAGGACGGCAGTCCGGCGGTCAACATCAAGGTGCCCCTCGGCGTGGTCAAGTGGGGCATGAAGATGGCGCAGGCCTTCACCCCGCAGATGCGGGACGTGGAGCTCGACTGGGACAGCGTCAACGCCATGGTGCAGGACGGCGAGACGGGGAAGGTGGTCGAGGTCGAGGACGAGGCCGAGCAGAAGACGGTCGAGGTCTGGCTGGAGTGACCTGCCCCGGAGGGATCCGGTTGCCCAGGAGGTTCCACTTGCGCAGCCAGCCGAGGAAGACCAGCTCCGCCGCCGTCACCAGCAGGTAGTGCACCCGCTCGGCCCGGCTCAGGCCGCTGCGCCGCAGGACGGGAACCGCGCTCCAGACCGCCGCGATCGTCAGCGGCACGAGGGCGCGAGCGGCACGGGTCAGCCGGGCGACCTGCTCGCCGGGGTAGACGAAGGTGGTGGCGAAGCCGCGCATCAGGGCGGCGAACCGGACGGTCAGTGCGAGCCCCAGCAGGCTGGGGAGTGCGGCCGGCCAACGCGCGCCGGACACCGACGGGCGCCCACGTCGCCGGAACGCGGACGTCGGCCAGACGACCACGGCCGAGAGGAACGCGCCGAGGCAGGCGAGGAGGGTGCCGGCCACCACGGCCCGCGTCTCGTGCCACGGCACCTTGAAGTAAGCGGTGGTCGGGTCCCAGAACAACTGCGTGGCGGAACCGCGCGCATCGGTGCCGAAGCTGAGCCGCCGATGCCCGTCGACCTGCTGGAACAGGCCCGGCTCCCGCTCGGCGTACGCCTGGCCGGCGACGCGCAGCGTGCCCTTGGGGCCGCCGCGGACCTGGAGCGCGGTCAGCCAGGCGACGAGCTTCTGGGGGCTGGTGTGGGCCGCGCGTGCCGACACGTAGCTGCCGGCCCAGCGCCTCGCCGAGGCCGGCGCCGCGGTGCCCGGTCCCGGCCCGGGCCGGTCGGCCGCCGGGTAGAACCGGTCGAGGAACGCCACCAGGGTCTGGTGCTCGTCGACCGTCGGGGTGTTGTAGGAGACGAACACCCCGACCTGCTGGGCGGGGAGGAGCGCCAGGATCGTCCGGGTGCGGGCGCTCTCGCCGTCGTGCCAGGCGATGTCCTGGCCGTTGGCGCGCAGGAGCGCGAAGCCGAAGCCTTGGCCGGACAACCGTGGGTCGTGGGTGAACTGCCGCTGCCGCATCTGCCGGGCGGTGCCCGCCCCGAGGATCCGCACGTCCCGGTACCGACCGTCGTCGAGGTGCGCGATCATGAACGCGGCCACGTCGGTGGCCGTGCCTCGAACGCCGGCCGCCGGCGCGGCGGCGTTCCACTCGAGGTCGATCGCGTCGTGGCGGCCCCGCCGCCACCGGTACGACTTGGACAGATCAGCGATGAGCTCGGGTTCGGGAGGTTGTGCCAGGGTGGTCCGCGTCATCCCGAGCGGGCGGAGGATGCGGTCGGTGACGTAGCGCTCGAAGGGCTCCCCCGAGACGCGTTCGACGAGGTACCCGGCCACCACCGTCCCGTAGTTGGAGTAGGCGAAGGTGCTGCCGGGGCGGTACACCCGGCGCGGCAAGAATCGGACGAGGAAGTCGCGCAGCGGCAGGACGTTCCCGGGTGAGGTCAGCTCCGCGGCGAACTCGTCCTCGAAGCCCGGGGTGTGCGTGAGCAGGTGGCGGGCCGTGATCGGCTCCGGGTAGGTCGCGGGGATCTCGAGGTCGAGGTAGCGGGTCACGTCGGCGTCCAGGTCGATCTCGCCTGCCTCGACCAGTTGCATCACCGCCGTCCAGGTGAAGAGCTTGCCCGCCGACCCCAGGTAGAACAGCGTCCGGTCGGCTCGCGCCTCGATACGGGCTTCCAGGTCGGCGAAGCCGTAACCGCGCGCGTGGACGATCCCGTCACCGGCGACCACCGCGACGGTGGCGCCGACCGCCCGCTTCTCCTCCAGTTGCCGAGGGATCAGCGCATCGAAGAACGCCGCCACCTCCTGGGCATCGAGACGGCCGACCGACGCGGACGACGGTGCCCTCAGAGAGTCGCGGCCGTCCGACATCTCGTCCACCCCGATCCTCCAAGCGCCACGATCCAGGCAGGCATGCAGGAGTGTCCGGACCGATCAGACCACGGCACCCCAGCGCGCGGATCCTCTCCGTACCTGACAGCGGAGGGCAGGATCGCTATGTCCTCACTGTCAGCGCCCCCAGCGAAGGCGTGGTGCCAGACCGAGGGCCTTCCCCAGCCGGCAAGGCGCCGTCCACGCCGCTTCGCGCCCTCGCGCCGACCGGTCCCCCGCGTCTCACGCTCTCCCACGTGGCCCCCTCCAGCCCTGGACACGTCGATCGTCTCCCCATATTGTGAGTGAGTGCCCACTCACATCGCGACGCACGACGCCTCGGCCATCCGCACGGCCGCTCTGTCCCGGACCTTCGGCCCCCTCCTGGCCGTCGACTCGCTCACCCTGGACCTCCCCCGCGGCGGCGTGATCGGGCTGGTCGGCCCGAACGGGTCCGGCAAGTCGACGCTGATCCGCATGCTCCTGGGCCTGGTCGCCCCCAGCGGCGGCACAGCGGAGGTGCTGGCCCGCCCGATCACGAGCCCCCGGGCGTACGCCGACGAGGTCGGCGCCCTCATCGAGAGCCCCTCCTTCCTCCCCGGCCTGTCGGCGCGGGCGAACCTCGTCTCGCTGGCCCGCCTCCGCGGTCTGCCCCTGAGCCGCGTCGACGAGGTCCTGGATGCCGTGGGCCTGCTCGGTCGCGAGAGAGAGCCGGTCAAGCGCTACTCCCTCGGCATGAAGCAGCGGCTGGGCATCGCCGCCGCCCTGCTCCCCGACCCGGCGCTGCTCATCCTCGACGAGCCGACCAACGGGCTCGATCCGGCGGGCATCGTCGAGATCCGTGCACTGCTCCAAGGCCTGGGCCAGGCCGGCCGCACGGTGGTGGTCTCGTCGCACCTGCTCTCGGAGATCGAGAGCATCTGCACCCACCTGGTGGTCGTCCGCTTCGGCGTCCTGCTCTACAACGGCCCGATCGAGGGCCTGCTGGCCCGCGCCGCCACCCATGTGGACGTCGCCGCCGAGCACGACGGCGACGCGGAGCAGTTGGCGAGCGTCCTCGCTGCGGTGGGATGGCGAGTGCTCAGGCGGGGGGACGGCCTGCGGGTGGAGACCGAGGGCGACGCCGCCGCAGCGATCAACCGCGCCGCCGCGGCGGCCGGCATCACCCTCCGGGCGCTCACCGTCAGCCGGGACAGCCTCGAGTCGATCTTCCTGGAGATGACCGGAGCCGATGACGGCGAGCTCTCCCGATCCAGGGCCGCGAGCGCCGGGCGCGCGGCAGCCACCGCGGAGGTCACCCGATGATCGCCGTCGTCCGCAGCGAACTCGTCCGCCTCCGCCGCCCCGGGGTCGTGCTGGGCTGGGCCGGGCTGACCGCCCTGTTCGCCGGTTTGATCAACTTCGTGATGTTCCAGGTCGTCGAGCAGGGCGGCGTTCCGGGCCAGGACGGACCCGGCATCTCCTTCCCCGGCACCGATGAGCTGCTCAGCAGCTCCGGGATCGTCTCCGGCCTGTCCGCCGCGTCCTCCTTCTTCGGCGTCGTGGCGCTGTCGTTCTGGGCGATCGCGACGGCATCGGACTGGTCCAGCGGGTTGGTCCGCATCCTGGTCGCGTCCGAACCGCGCCGCTGGCGCCTCGTCGTGGGCAAGTGGATCGCGCTGGCCGTCGCGACGGGCGGCGCCACCGTCGTCGCGTTGCTGGTCAACGTGCTGGTGGCCCCGGTCGCTGCCTCGGCCGGCGGGTTCGAGCCCACCGCGTGGGGGCAGGACCTGGTCTCCACGGTCCTGAGCGCGACCGTGAACCTCTACCTGTCCCTGCTGGTGTGGGGCACCATCGGGCTGGCGCTCGCCCTGGTCACCCGGTCCTCGGGCATCGCCATCGGCATCGGCGTCGGCTACGTGCTGCTGCTGGAGGCCGTGATCACGGCCGCGGCGGCCGACCTCGCCGAGTGGCTGCCCGGCACCGCGATCAGCGCGCTGGCCAACGGCGGCACCGCCGCGCTGGGCTACCAGGGCGCTCTAGGGTTGGGCCTCGCCTACGTCGCCGTCGCGGCCGCCGCCACCCTGGCGGTCTTCCGACGGCGCGACATCACCGACTAGCCGCCGCTCCGGCGCCCGAGGGAGCCTCCGCCATGCCACGCGGCACCGACATCCGAGCCGCCCTGATCCGGGCGACCACGGAACTCATCGCCGAGGTCGGCTACCACAACGCCACCACCCGCGTCATCGCCGAGCGGGCCGGCGTGGCCGAGGGCTCCATCTACCGGCACTTCCCGGACAAGCGGGCGCTGTTCGTCGCCGCCCTCGTGGAGGGCCAGCAGGGACTGACCGAGTGGATGGCCGAACTGCCGTCACGTGCCGGCAGCGGCTCGCTGGTGGACGTGCTGACCGAGGCGTTCGACCGGCTCTCCCGGCTGCGCGAGCACATCGTGCCCCTCGAACTGGCGATGGCGGGCATGCCCGATCTCCAGCGGCAGTTGGACCCTGCGTCCCTCTCCGCCGCCGTCGAGGGGATGGGCGGGCCGCCGGCCTTGCTGGCCGACTACCTGCGCGCGGAGCAGGCGCTCGGGCGGGTGCGGCCCGATCTCGATCCGGTGCGGACGGCGATCACGTTGCTCGCCTGCCTCTTCGGCGTCCAGACCAGCCCGCTCGCCTCGCCGGACGGCATGGGCGAGGCTGCGCTCCGCGACTTCGTGGCACTGCTGATCCACGGCATCGCGTCGCCCGCAGGGACCCACCACCGCCGCGAGCGAGCCGACGTCGCACCCGGCGGGCCGGCCTGACCGGACGGCGCTCCGGACGGGCGGACGCAACCTGTGGACACGCGGCGTCCCGCCTTCCACGCTGATCGTGCGGGATGAACGCGTCCGGCGCGGGTATGCCCGACGTGCGGGACGACTCCCCGTTGTGGTGAGCTGGAACGCGCGGGTCCTCGAAGCGAGGGGGCAGCCATGGAGCCATGGGCCGCAGCGAGCAGGGCGGCAGAGCGGAGCGAGGCCGCCGGCCGGCGTGCGGACGAGGTCTCCGAGCGGCTGACACGGCTCGCCGCGGGCGGGACGCCGGACGCCGAGGACGTGGCGGAGGCCCGGCGGCACGCCGAGGAGTCACGGGTCCGGGCCGAGGAGTCGCACGCCAGCGCCGCCGTCAGCCACGAGCGGTCGGCCCGGACCCACGAGCGGGCGGCAGAAACCCACGAGCGCGCGGCCGGGCTCGGTGCGGGGGACGTCGAGGAGCACCGGCGCCGGGCCGAGGAGCACCGCCGCGACGCCGCGGCCGACCGCGCCGAGGCGGTCCAGGAGGTGCCGTGAGCCAGCACGGCCTGCCGCTGCCCGACGGCACGACACCCGAGCGCCTGCTCACCGAGCTGGCCGACGTGGAGGTGGCCACCGAGGAGCTGCGCGTCGCCCAGGAGGAGATGCGCACGCAGCAGGAGCAGATCACCCAGCTCCTCCTCCAGCATGAAACGGAACGCCGCTGGCGCGGCCAGCTGTCGGCGCTGGTCCCCGTCGGGCTGTGCGTCACCGACGGCGCCGGGGCCCTCCTCGAGGTCAACCCGGCGATGGCCACGCGCCTCGGCACCCCGCTGCAACGGGTGCACGGCAAGCCGCTGAGCGTCTACCTCGCCCCCGAGGACGTGAAGGCGTTCCGTTCGGCGCTGCGCACGCTCGGCACCGGGACGGCGACGGAGCACGACCTGGCGGTCACCCTGCACCCGCGCCGCCAGCCCGCCGTCCCGGTCCGGCTGTTCGGCTTCACCGAGGCGGTCGACGAGCTCGCCGCCGGCGTCCGCATCCAGTGGGTGGTCGTCGCCGACGACGGCACCGAGCCGCAGGCCGCGGCCGAGCCGGAACCGTTGCGCTCGCCCGCCGTCATCGGGCTCGCCACCGCGCTGGCCGAGCTCAGCGGGATGCCCGTCGGCGAGGTCGACCGGCAGCGCCTGCTGAGCCGGATGGCCACGCTCCTGTCCGGCGCCGTCCCGGGTGCCGACTGGGTGAGCATCACGCTCGGCCACCCGCTCGAGCCCCAGCGCCTCGGCAGCGACTCCACGGAAGCGCAGGAGTTCGACGGCCTGCAGGTGCGGGCGGGCGAGGGCCCGTGCTGGCAGGCGTACGACACCGGGGAGGTCGTCGTCAGCGACGACGTGACCGCCGACGCCCGCTGGCCCGCGCTGGCCCGGATCGCCGGCGAGAGCGCCGTGCGCAGCGTCCTCGCGCTGCCGGTGCCCGGCGAGGACGGCGTCATCGGTGGGGTGAACGTCTACTCCGGACGTCCCGAGGGCTTCGCGCCGGCCGGGCGGCGGGTCGCCGAGCTGGTCACCGCCGCGGTGGCAGGCGTCCTGCGCACCGTCGCCGAGCGGGAGGCGATGCGGTCCCTCACCGAGCACCTGGAGCGCGCGCTCACCTCCCGGGCGGTCATCGACCAGGCCAAGGGGGTGCTCATGGCCCGGCTCGGCGTCGACGCGGACGAGGCCTTCGCCCGCCTGGTCAAGGTCAGCTCCCGGCTCAACGTCAAGGTGCGCGACCTGGCGGCCCTCGTCGTCGGCGGGCACGCCGACGAGGTGCTGCGCGTCGCGGAGTGACCCCCGCGGCTAGGCGTCGGCCGGGTCCATGAGCACGACCGCGCCCTCCCGCCCCTCCGACGACGGCTGGAACGGGCTGACCGTCACGCGGACCAGGACCTGGCGTCCCCTCCGGTTGACCGCCGCGAGCTCGATCGCCTCGTGCGCCACCCCGTCCCCGGCGATCTGCCGGCGCAGCAGCGCCTGCAGGTCGTCGAGGGGAAGGCCGATGTCGAGACCGAGCAGGTGCTGGCCGCGCGCCTCGTCCTCCCGCACCCCCCACAGGTCCTCGGCGGCGGTGTTCCACGCGAGGACGCGCAGGTCGGGGTCGACGACGGCGACCCCCACGCGGAAGCTGCCCAGCACCCCGCGGAGGAACCGGTTGAGCGCGTCGAGTTCGTCGGTGGTGCTGCGCAGCTCCTCGTTGGCCGAGTGGAGCTCGTCGTTCATCGACTGCAGCTCCTCGTTCATCGTCTCCAGTTCCTCGTTGGTGGACTGGAGCTCCTCGTTCGTGGTCTCCAGCTCCTCCACCGTGGACTGGAGCTCCTCGTTGGTGGTCTCCAGCTCCTCGTTCGTCGACTGGAGCTCCTCGTAGGCGGTCTCCAGCTGCCGGTTGGAGTACTCGAGCTCCTCGCGCAGCCGGGTGAACTGGGTGACGTCCTCGAAGATGACCGTCGTGCCCAGCAGCGTGCCGTCGTCCCGGTGGAGCGGCGCGACCTGGACGTCGAACACGTCGTGCTCGTGGCCGGGACGGCGGCGCTCGACCCCGCGCACCCAGACCGGGGCCCGGCCGCCCACCGCCTCGGCGATGGCCCCCCGCAGCTCCACCGGCCGGTAGGAGATCTCCAGGTCCTGGATCGGCCGTCCGACGTCGCGGGTGTCGACGCCCAGCAGCCGCTCGGCCTGCCGGTTGACCATGGCCAGCCGCCCCTCGGCGTCGAGGGCGAACTGCGCCACCGGTGAGGCGAGCATCGCCTCCCGCCGCAGCCGGGACAGCTCCCCCTCCCCGCCCGCGGCGACCTCGCGCGGGACGAGCGGGACCGGGCGGCGGTCGGCCGCCGGGACGGCGCTGCGCTTGCGGAAGAACCGCCGGGTCAGGTCGACCGGGGCGAAGAGCTGCCCGTGCGACAGCAGCATCTCGGCCTTGCCGAGGAAGAGCAGGCCCTCGGGGTTGAGCGCGAAGTGCAGCCGCCCGAGGATCCGCCGCTGGGTCTCGGCGGTGAAGTACATCAGCGCGTTGCGGCACAGCAGCAGGTCGACGTGCGAGATGGGCGCGTCCTGCACCAGGTCGTTGCGCCCGAAGATCACCGACCGCCGCAGGTCCTTGCGGAACGCGAACCGACCGCCCTCCGGCTGGAAGTACTCCTCGATCTCGGCCTGGGTGAGACCGGCCAGCTCGCGCTCGCCGAAGACCCCTTGGCGCGCCTGGGTCAGGGCTTCCTCGTCGACGTCGGTGGCGTAGATCTTGACCCGCTGCCGGAACTGCTCGGCGCCGAGCGCCTGGGCCAGCAGGATCGCCAGGCTGTACGCCTCCTGCCCCGACGCGCAGCCCGCGCTCCACACCCGGATCGTCGGCCCGGCCGCCGCGAGGACGTCGGGCAGCAGGTGCTCGCGCAGGTGGTCCCAGGAGGACCGGTCGCGGAAGAAGCTGGTGACGTTGATCAGCACGGTGTTGAACAGCGGGGTGAACTCCTCGGCGTGCACCTCGAGGAAGTCCTGGTACTCGACGACCGAGGCGATGCCGACCTCGTCCATCCGCCGGCGCACGCGGCGCATCAGGCTGGGCCTCTTGTAGCCGGTGAAGTCGAACCCGCGTTGCTCCCGCAGGAAGACGAGGAGCGCCTCGAACGCGGCCTCCTGCCCCTGGAAGGCGCCCTCCGGTCCGCCGTCGCCCCCGTCGCCGGCGTCGTCGGGCTCGACGACGAACTCCTCGGTCGGGCCGGTCGCTGCCTCGTCGAGGAGCCCGTCCCCGCTGGTCACGTCGGTCCGCTCGGTCACCGGGTCATGCTCCTTCCGCGTCCCGGGGGAGCTCCTCCCCGTTCCACTCTTCCTGCACCAGCATCCGCCGCACCAGCGCGGCCGCCTGCTGCGCCTCGTCGTGGCGCTCGCGGAAGGTCCGGGCGCTGAGCCGGTGCCCCCGCTCGTCGGCCTGCTGGCCCATGCGCAGGCTCAGGGCCGCGCGCTCCTCCAGGCCGCGCAGCGCCATCCAGAGCGCCGACTCCAGTGCCTGCGCCTGCTCGGCGGCCAGGGCCTCGGGGGACCAGGCGTGCCCGACCCGGCACCGGAACCGCTCCAGCCCGCCCTCCGAGATCGACCACAGCGCGCCGTGGCAGCTCGGGCAGCCGAAGCCGGACGGCGTCCCCGGGCGGTCGTCGGCGTTGACGGCGTCCATCTCCATGTTCGCCATCGCCGTCTCCGTCTCCATCAACTCGCTCGGCGGTGGTTCCTCCACGTCGTCGACCTCCTCGGCGAGCAGCTCCTCCAGGTGGGCGCCCAGCGCCGCGGCGGGCAGCACCCGGTCGGCACCGCCGATCTCCGCGGCGTTCGTCGGCATGCCGGGGAACAGCGCGTCGGCGGGGTCCTGGGCCAGACCCACGCCGCCCCGCGACCGGACCGCGATCATGCCGGCGGTCCCGTCGTCGAGCACGCCCGACAGGACGACGGCCACGACCCGGCGGCCGGCGGCCCGCGCGGCCGACCGGAAGAGGACGTCGACGGCGGGGCGGTGACCGTTCTCCCGCGGGCCGCGGCTCAGGGCGAGGTGCCCGTCGACGACCATCAGGTGCCGGTCGGGCACCGCCACCTGCACGGTGCCGGCCTCGAGGGCGGCGCCGTGGACCGCCGGGCGCACCGGCAGAAGGCACGACCGCGCGAGGATCGACGGCAGCGCGCTGGCGGAGTCCGCCGGCATGTGCAGGACGACCAGGACGGCGGCGGGCAGATCGGGCGGCAGTGCGCGCAGGAAGGCCCCCAGCGCCTCGACCCCGCCGGCCGAGGCGCCGACGACCACCAGGTCACGCCGTGCCATGAGCCGTCTCCTTCTCGCCGCCGGGACCGGCTGTGGCCGGCGGACCGGCGACGGGTGCAGGAGCGATCATGCTCTCACGCGCCTGGTCGTGCACCGGGTTCCGCCCTCGTCGGCCCGCTCACGCCCCGGACCGGCGCAGCCCCTCGCCGAGCGGTGCCGGGGGGACCCGCGGCCCTGGGTCGGCCAGGTCGTCCAGCTCCTCGTTGAGGGCGTGGGCCAGCACGTTGTGCTCCCCCGGTGACAGCACGGCCAGCCCGTGCAGCTGGGCGTCGACCGACACCTCGTCGGCGTTGCCGCCCAGGGCCAGGTAGCGGAGCCACGCGTCCCGGACGGTCAGCCCGGTGCGCCGGTAGGCGGACGCCACCGCCTGCTCGCCCTCCGCCGCGCCCGGCATCGCAGTTCCCGGCCCCTCTCGACCACCCGCCGTCCAGGCTAGACCGCCGAGCGGAGGTGCGGGCCCCGTGAGGCCGGGCGCAGCGCCGGATCCAGGTCCGCCGCTCAGCGTGCGTCTCGCAGGGGAGCGATGCAGCAACCGTCACAGGGATGGGCAGCGGAGACGCCACCGGCCGACTGGAGGGCGACGACGTCATCGGGGTCGGGGTGGCCGAAGCCGTGCGCGCACCGGCGGTAGAAGAAGCCGCGGTAGGCGCTCCAGGTCTTCGGCCAGTCCCGCATGTGGTGGTCGCTGGGGTGGTGCACGGAGCATCCGCGTCCGTCGCAGAGCGCGGGGTCATGGGCAGCAGCACTCATGCCGTCGTCCTCAGCACGGCGGGACACCGCGCTGATGTTCACCTCCCCCGTGAGCAGGCAAGCCCTGAGGTGTTCAGCCGGGAGGCAGGATGGCACAGGCCGAGGGGGTGCGGCAGCGTCCGGCCTCACCTCTGAGCCGATCGGGGTCGGAAGCGACATGCCGAGCACTGTCGGCGGGGTACCTGCGGTTTTCCGGTCCGCGACCTGTGCGGCGCCTGTGCACCTCGAGAACGGCGCGCCGGTGGGCGTCAGGGCAGCGCGCGGACCTCCCGCAGCACCGCGAGGACCTCCGGCAGTTCGTCGAACGCCTCTCGGACGTCGTCGGGGGTGGCGACGGAGTAGGCGTTCACCCGCAGGTAGTCCGCGAGCGCGGCGTCGAACGCCTCGTGCCCGGCTCGGTCACGGGCCTCCACGAGAGCCGCGCCGCCGAGGGTGTAGACGGTGTCGAAGTACGTGCTGCTGGGTCGGCCGAACTCGGCCCAGTAGGGCATCGAGCCACCCACCGGCGGCATGTCGTCGTCGAAGACGTGCTCGTAGGGCTCCGACTGCTCGCCGTCGGCCACCACCTGCGCGAACGTCGCGAACGACTCGTCGATCCACGGGTCCTCGCCCTGGTCGTTGCCGACCAGCCCGTAGAACCACATGTGGGCCAGCTCGTGGGTCACCAGGCCCCGGCGCTCGTCGGGTGCCACGTCACCGAACTGGATCGCCCCGGGGAACTCGATCCCGCTCGATTGGCTGGACAGGACCGTGACCCAGAGGTCGTCGTACGGGAAGGGGCCCAGCAGGTCGACGAGGTCTGCGGTGGACTCGTCGATCTGGTCCAGCCAGTCCGACGCGACCGACTCCTCCACCGACCGATCCGTGGCCACGTGCACCCGGATGCCCTCGATCTCGCGGTCGACCACGTCGAAGTCCCCGACCGACACCGCGACGTCCCGCACGGCCGGCGCGGTGAAGCGGTGGACGGTCGTCCCGTCCGGCCCGTCCTCCGTGCCGGCGGCACGCCCCGTGCCGAGCACGTCGTAGGCGGACGGCGCCACGACATCCAGGGAGGCGAGCCTGAAGTCCTCGCTGACCGCCATCTCCCCGTCGACCGCGACCGCGGGACCGCGTTCCCAGCCTCGGCCACGTTCCCACGCGAGCAGGGGGAAGGCAGTGGCGAACCACGCCGCCTCGGCGGTGGTGGAGGTACCCACGCGCTCGTTGACCTCCTCGCCCAGCTCGACGTCGAACTCGAGCTCCACCGTGACCTCCTCGCCCGCAGCGGCACAGTCCTCGAGCGGGACCTCCAGGAGGGTGCCCGCGGGCGCCGTCTCCGGTGCACCGGCGACGACGTCGACGGGGTCCCGCAGCCGGCCGTCCACGAGCACCTCGGACACCACCAGGGAGCTACCCGCCCGCGCGGTGGCCGGCTTGTTCGGCCAGGCGCGCAGCACCACTTCGCACGTGGGGAGGTCGGGCGTGAACGTGATGCGCTCCCAGCCCGCTACCGAGGCCAGGTCCTCGGCCACCTCGAAGCGCAGCTCCACCACCGGACGGTCGGACCAGGGCTCCGGCGGCGCGGCCTCCGGCGGTGCGGCCTCCGGTGCACCGCACCCGCCCACGAGGACGACGAGGCAGAGCCAGGCCGCCAGGTACCAGTGTCGGGGTCGACGCATCCCTGTCCTCGTCGCGTGGTCCGGCCTGCCGGCCCCTCCCATCCTCGCGCCCCGGCGCCGTCCTCGCCGGACCGACCGGCAGACGCCCATACAGACGTCATCGGCAGAGTGCGCGGGAGGCGTGGAGCTCCTGAGATACGTGTTACCTGAGCGTGACCTTTTGGATGCGCGGAGTATGTGCCAGCATCGGTACGTCACTTGGCAATCACGGTCCGTGGCCATCGGCGCGGGCATCCGGAGGAACTTCTTCCCGTGCGCACTTCCCTCTCCCCTGTCCGCCGTTGCGCCGGCGTGGTCGCTGCCGTCGCCCTGATCTCGTTGACCGCAGCCTGCGGCCCCGAGGACCTCGGCCTCGACGCAGCGGGCGCAGGACCGTCGGCGTCCGCGGACGCCGGCGAACCCGGCGACGCCGGCGTCCCGTCCCCGGCCGGCGCCGCCGCCACGCCGCACGACGACGCCCTTCCCGCGGTGCCCGCTCCCGAGGCCGGGGAGCCGGTCGAGGAACCCGCCACCGGTTCGTCCGAACCGGCCACCGAGGTGCCGCCCCCGCCGGCTGCGGAATCACCGGAGGAGTCGGTTCCGGAGGCCGCCGAGGAGGTGCAGCCGGAGTCCGCGCCCCCCGCGAGCCCCTCGGGCACGCGGCCCGCAGCCGCAGCCGCAGCCGCCGCCGCCGGCACCGGCGCCGGCGCCACCAGCGGCGGATCGGGCGGGGCGTTCACCGACCGGCCGCGGAGCACGTTCACCGCCGCCAACGGCCAGTCCGGCCGCTACCTGCTCTACGCCGGCGGCATCGACCCGTCCCGCCCGGTGGGCCTCGTCGTCTACGCCGACGGAACCGGCGAGTACGGAGTGGACAACCCGACCTCGCCCTACGCGCTGGGCGGTCCCTCCGGGCTGGTCGCCGCCGCCAAGGCCCGCAACGCGATCACACTGGCCGTGGAGAGCCCCAACCAGGCCTGCGAGTGCTGGCACACCGGCGACACCAGCGCCTACGCCGACTTCCTCGCCGACCTGATCGAGACCCAGCTCGAGAACTACCCGATCGACGAGCTGTGGCTGTCCGGCTTCTCCTCCGGCGCCCAGGAGGTCACCCGCTTCCTCGTCCCCCGGCACCCGGAGCTGCTGCGCGTCGGCGGCGGCTGGGTGGTGTTCGGCGGGGGCGGCCCGCCGGCCGACGGTGGCGCCGGGGTGACCACCGCCCGGATGGCCGGCGTGCGCGGCCACTGGTACACCGGCACGGCGGACACGGCCGTTCCCCTGACCGCGGCCTGGGGCGCACAGGCCGGCGAGCGGTGGTACGCCGGCCGCGGCGTGGTCGCCTCGCACGAGTGGCCGGCCGGCGTCGGGCACGCTCTCGACGGCCGGCTCGGCAGCACGGTCGGGCGCCTGCTCGACGCCTCCTGATCGCCCCGGTGGGCGCCCCCGTCCTCGGGCGGCGCCCACCGGTGGCGGTGCACCCGTCCGACCGCCGGTTCAGTCGCCCCGGACCGGCGCCCGGCCGAGACCCATCACCCGGTCGACGAGGTCCTGGGTGAGGTCGGCGTGGAGGTCGGCCGGCACCGGCAGCCCGCTGTCGCCGTACCAGTCGGGCGAGGCCTCGGGGTGCGGCCCCACGACACCCACCGCGCCGGCGCCGAACGGTGCGACGACCGCGGCCGGCAGACCGTTGTCGTAGGTCGCCAGCACCTCGGCCGGGCCGCGTCCGGCGTCCAGGTCGAACCAGGGACCGTCCTGGAAGAACATCTCCCGGCGCCGCCCGTTCCAGGTCAGCGTCACCAGGCTGTCGCCCGCGTGGTCCGGCCGGGCCCCCGGGGAGGAGATGAAGCGGTCGGCGTCGCCGGGCAGGAGGCCGAAGCCCGGCGTCTCCCCCGCGAGGTAGCCACCCAGGCAGAAACCGAGGTACCCGCCGCCGGACCGGACGAAGTCGCGCACCGCCCCGGTGGAGCGCCGGACCCGGCGGTGAGCCGCGCGCAGGCCGCCACCGCCGGGCTGCGCGTAGAGCCGGGCGTCGGCCAGCACGGCTGGGGTGACCTGCACCTGCTCCTTGGGACCGACGAAGCGCACCTGGAGGTCCCACCGGCTGCGGCGGAGAGCTGCGGCGACCGCCTCCGGGCAGCCCGGCGTGGACGCCGGACCGCGGTAGACCAGGGCCAGCGGCGGGCCGCCGTCCCGCTCCGGGGAGTCAGGGCCGGTCCGGGCCACCGCTGGTCCCCTGCGCGCGGCCTCCGGCGAGGATCCTGCGCCTGACGCCGTTCGTGGCCGCCGCGACGAGGTCCTCCAGCGGCCCGCGTGCGTGATACCGGCTCCAGGCGAGCGCGAAGCCGACCACCACCAGCACCTGCACCAGCATGGAGGCGACGTCGTCCTCCGGCAGGAACGGCGAGCTGAGCATCAGCAGGTGCAGGCAGTACAGCGTCAACGTCATGCTGCCCGCGGCCGCGATCGGCCGCAGCCAGGCCGTCGTCGTGCGGCCGACGAGGATGCACACCCCCAGCACGCCGAGGCCCACGCCGATCGTGAAGGCGAGGTCCAACGGGGTGCTCGAGTGCGGGGAGACCGTGGCCAGCCACCACGCGGTGTCCGACGGGGTGACGCCGGACGGCCCCCACAGCAGCAGGTCGGTGTACTGCTCCGCGGACAGCGACTGCCGGGCCACCGCCTCGAGCTCCGTGCGACCGCCGAGCACGTCGAGCAGCAGCCACGAGACCACCCGCGAGGACACCGCGAGCCCCAGGCCGACGAGGGTCATGAGCACGACGACCCGGCGGGACGACAGCAGCGCTCGGCCCACGGCCAGACCGACGCACAGGTAGGCCACCCAGATCAGAGCCGGGTACGTGCCGGTCAGCGCCAGTTCCGTCAGCAGACCGCCGGGGCGGGCCGCCACGTCGCCGAAGGTCGGGTTGGCGGCCGTGGTCGTCTCCGTGCCCGCCCGCAGCAGATGGCTGATCACCGGCATGCCGACCGCGATCGCCGCCGCGGTCAGGAGGAGCGCCCTGATGGACAGGGACAGGAGCGGGATGGCGAGGACGAACAGCAGCGCGTAGTAGGGCAGGATCACGCCGGCCAGGCTGCGGGGCACCAGGTATCCGAGCAGCAGGCCCACCGCGCCGATGATCAGCGCACGCGTGACGAGCGAGCCCGCCGAGGCCACCCACGCCCGCCCCCGCGGGCGACGACGCCGGCCGCTGGAGAAGGCGACCCCGACACCGGCCAGCAACGCGAACAGCGCTGCCGACTTGCCTGCCGCCAGGTTCCACGAGAGGGACGGCGTCCCGTCGGCGCCCACCGGGTCCAGCACGTGCACGGCCATCATGCCGATCAGGGCGACGCCGCGAGCGGCGTCGATCCCGATGAGGCGGGTGCTCGACCGCTGCGACCCGGCCGTGCTCGACGGGGTCCCCGAGACGTCTCCCGACGGCGCAGGCTCGCAGGCGTGCGCCAACGGGGACGCCCCGGCGGACGGCACCTCCCGGGTCGCCGGACCCGCGCCCATTGACGGGCCGGACCGGTCGAGGACCCCCTCGGCGGGGCTCTGCGGGTTCGCCGTCATCGTCGTTCCGCCGTCGTCACCGAGCGGGACCGCCCGCGCCCGACGGGCGCCGCTGGAGGCGTCGGCGGGCGGCTGACCTTCTGGGCCGGGATGCCGCACCAGGTGGTCCCGGCCGGCAGCACCTCGCCCTTCATCGCGAGGGACATCGCGACCAGCGAGGCGTCCTCCTCCACCACGGAGCCGTACAGGACGACCGCCTTCGCGCCGACGCTCGCCCGGTCGCGGAGCGTGACGCGGTCCATCTTCATCACGCGGTCCTCGAAGAGGTGCGTCTGCAGCGACGCGTTGGTGCCGACCGAGACGTCGTCCCCGATGTCGACGAGGTCGAACTCGGTGACGTACGTGGTGTCGATCAGCGTCCTGCGCCCGACCCTGGTGCCGAACAGGCGCAGTGCGGCCCCGAGGACCGGGGTGCCGGTGAGGAAGGCGAGCAGAGCCGGCACCGCCGCGGCCTCGTAGATGCCGGTGACGAACTCCGTGCGGCGGACGAAGCCGCTCCACAACGGGCGCACGCGCGGCTTGTACCGCCCGATGACGAGCCACTTCACCGCGGCCACGAAGAGGACGACGGCGACACTCGAGGCGAGCGCGACCAGCGGGGCGAGCAGGACGGTCGGGAGCAGGCCCCAGCTGACCGCCACCGTCGAGAGCCCGTACAGCGTGGCGAAGGTCGCGACGCCGAGGATCGAGCTCGGCAGGACGATCCGGAAGAACTCGATCACGTAGCGTGCCTGCACCCGCCGACGGGACGGTGCGAACGTCTCGGCCTCGGTGAACTCCTCGAACAGCTCACGACGCGGGAGGAAGAACGCCGGCGACCCGAGCCACCCGGTGCCCGCGGGCACGCCCTCGGCGGGCGGCACGCTGCGGACGCCGATCAGCGACCCGTCCCCCAGGTGCGTCCCCGACGGGATGAACGCCGCGTTCCCGACGAAGGCGCGCGACCCGATCTCCGTCCGCTGGAAGGCGACGTGACCGTTGGCGTACGACGCGCTGCCGACGGTGGCCATGTCGGCCACGAAGCTGCCGTCGCCCACCGTGAGCAGGTCGGGATCGATGTTGGCGATGGTCGACACCTCGGCGCCGGCGCCGACCTTCGTACCCAGCGCCCGCAACCACATCGGTGTGTAGAGGGTGGAGTACATCGTGTTGTTCATCAGCAGGCTGAGCTCGAGCAGCTTGTCGCCGAGCCACTTCTCCAGGCCCAGCTGCGACCGCAGGTGGTGCACCCCCTCCCGCGTCGCCGGCAGGATCAGCCGACGGGTGCCGAGGACGAGGGCGCACGAGGTGGCCACGAACAGCGGGCCGGACAGCGCCGTGGCGAGCAGCGCGGCGGCCACCCCGAAGGTGAGCAGGGTCCACCACACCAGCGCCACCGTCGGCAGCATGATCAGGAACGGCATCAGCTCGAGCAGGAGCACTCCCCCGCCGAACCCGGCCAGGAGGGCGCGCGACCAGGTGCGGGGTGCGGACGGGCAGCTGACCATGAGCTCCATCGCCGGGTCGGCCGCCTCGGGCGACGGGCCGGCCGGGGAGCCGGCCCACGTCTGGCCGTCCGGGATCTCCCGGTGCGACTGCAGCAGCGACGCATCCCGCAGGATCGCCCCTTCGCCGACCACCGAGTCGCACTCGAGCACGCACTCGGACCCGACGACCGCTCCAGGTCCGACCGTGACGGGGCCGATGGTCAGGACGCCCTCGGTGACGCGGTGGGCGTGCAACTGGGTGCCGTAGCCGACCGTCGCGCCGCGGTGCACCCGCAGGAACGAGGGCAGCGAGATGTCCGCCGTCCCGATGTGGCAGTCGTCGTCGACCTCGGCGCCGGCCAGCCGTAGATAGGTCGCCGCCCAGGGAGAACCGCTGAGAACGGTGAGCGGGGAGATGATCATCAGCTTCTGCAGCATCCAGACCCGCAGGTGCACGTGACCCCACAGGGGGTGGTCACCGGCCTGCAGGCCGCGCGCCAGCAGCCGGGAGCCGACGATCGGCAGGACCCAGCGTGCGAGCAGGTAGAACGACGGCAGGGCGATCGCGAGTTGGACGACGAGAGCCACCGACGGCCGGCCGTCGTGGATCCCGTACAGCACGGCGATCGGCAGGAGGAACAGCAGGAGGACGCCGTACAGGCCGGCCACCTGCGCCGACCCGAACGCGGTCACGCGACCTGCCGTCGGTGGAGCCGGCCGGGGCGCCCGGGGTTCCAGGTCCAGGGTGTCGGGTCGGGCGCTCGCGCCGTCCTCGAGGAAGGCGGCGAGGTCGCGCACCGTGGGGTGCCGGTAGAAGTCCGAGATCGACAGGCCCGCGCCCAGGTCGCTCTCCCGCATGGCCGAGACCACGTTCGCCGCGACCAGGGAGTGGCCGCCCAGCGCGTCGAAGAAGTTCGCCGACGCCGACACCGATCCGGAGGGCAGCCGGAGGGCCGCCTCCCACAGACCTGCGATCCACGCCTCTGCCGGGGTCTCGGGTGGCTCGTGGTCCTGCTGGGTGCGGATGAGGCGCGAGCGGGTCGGCTCGGGGAGCCGCCCGCGGTCGGCCTTGCCGCTGGGCAGCATGGGGATGGCGGAGACCACGTCCATGTACGCGGGCACCATGTACGGCGGCAGTTGCTGGGACAGCAGGTCGTGCAGCTCGGCGATCACCGCGTCGTCCCGCCCGCCGGGCCCGTCCTCGCCCGGCGTCGCGGCGCGGCCGTGGTCGTCCCGGAGGATGACGTACCCGGCGAGCTCCCCGCCGCTGCCCGGAGAGGACAGCAGCGTGACCACGGCGGCCGTCACCTGCGGGTGCTCGAGCAGCAGGCTCTCGACCTCCTGGAGGTCGACCCGGTGCCCTCGCACCTTCACCTCGCTGTCCGCGCGGCCCAGGTACTCGAGCTCGCCGTCGGGGAGGAACCGCCCCAGGTCGCCGGTGCGGTAGATCCGCTCCCCGGGGATGCCGCGCGGGTCGGCGATGAAGCGCTCGGCCGTGACGTCGGGCCGCTTCACGTAACCGCGGGCGACGCCGGGGCCGCCGACGCAGATCTCGCCGACCTCACCGGCGCGGACAGGCTGCAGGTCGTCGTCGAGCAGCACGATCCGGTACGTGGGCAGCGGGCGGCCGATGGTGACCGCCTTGCCCGGCTGCAGCTCGGCCATCGTGCAGGTGACCGTGGTCTCGGTCGGTCCGTAGGTGTTCAGGATCCGGCGGCCGGGGCCCCACCGGTCGACGAGCTCCCGCGGGCACGCCTCGCCGCCGACGTTCACCGTGCGGATCAGCGGGAGGGTGCGGTCGAGCGTGGCCAGCACCGTGGGGACGCAGTAGATCATCGTGATCCGCTGCTCTTCCAGGAAATCCGCGAGCCCGGGCCCCACCCGTCGGCCGTCCGTCGGGCCGGCGACGAGCGTCGCCCCGACCGCCCAGGTCGGCCAGATCTCCTCGATGGAGAAGTCGAAGGCGATCGTCATGCCCTGGTAGACCCGGTCGGAGGGCTCCACCCCGTACAACGGCGGAACGATCCCGATGAAGTTGCAGATGCTGGACTGGGTGATCTCCACACCCTTGGGGCGACCGCTGGACCCCGACGTGTAGATGACGTAGCAGACCGGGTCCCCGGCGGTCTCGATGCCCGGGCGGGTGCTCGGCTGCAGGGCCAGCTCCGGTCCGACCTCGTCGAGCGCGAGCGTCGGACAGGGGAGGCCGGCGCACGAGGCGGCGAACGCCGTGGTGGTCACCACGAGCTCGACGTCGGAGTCCTCGGCGACGTACTGCAGCCGGTCGGCGGGTGCCGCAGGATCGATCGGCACGAACGTCGCCTCGGTCTTGGTGATCGCCAGCAGCGCGACGTAGGTGTCCACCGAGCGGTCCAGCAGGATCCCCACGCGGGTACCGCTGCCCATGCCACGGGCCATCAGGAGGTTCGCCAGGCGGTTCGCGCGCGCATCGAGGTCGGCGTAGGAGATGTGCTCGCCCTCGCACTCGAGGGCGGTGGCCGAAGGGCGGTCGTCGCACGTGCGCTCGAAGTACCGGCTCAGGCGGGTGCAGGCGGCGGCGGAGCCGGAGAGTTCCTCGACGAGGTTCTCGTGCAGGCGGTAGCGGGATGCGGTGCGCGTGCGGCCCTGGTAGGGCGGGGCGGTCGGGGGGCGAGACGCCCACGAGGCGTCGTCGGAGAGAGAGGGGAACGAACCGAACTGGTCCCGCGGCGCGGTCATCCAGCCGAGTTCCGGTGTTGCGACTTCATGTTGTGCACGCTAGGTGCGTATGTCTGGCAGCGCTCCCCGCCGAGGTGTTCCGTCGTGCGGGCAGGAGCCGGGCCGGCCCTGGCAGCGTGATCGTTGATGACTGCCCGTCAACGAGTGCCTCACGCCTGTCAGGACTGGCCCCGCGACGCGCGGCGAGTTGCACAGGGTCACGACTCGCTCACGAGATCCGGTATTTCTTGGATTGTTTCCGGCGGCGACGCGATAGCGGCGCTCCCGCGTGCGACGGGACGGCATGGGGGCACGCCCAAGGGGCCGTGGGGACGGCCGGCGAGCCATCGAGGAGGCAGGGTGTCGCGAGGACGTGGAACTGCTACGGGCGGGCCCCTGGTCCTCGCCGCCCGGACCCAGGAGGTGCTGCGGACGCTCGACCACCGGCTCCTGACCGCCGTCGAGCTGCGCCGCTGCGCCGCACTCCGCCACCCCGACGATCGGGACGCCCGGGCCGCAGCCCACCTGCTGGTCCGGTGGAACGCAGCGCAGCTCACCGGCCTGCCGATCGAGACCTTCGAGGTCACGCAACGCTGCCCCGACTGCGGGTCGGCCGACCATGGCCGCCCCTCGCTGTCCGGTCTGCCCGCCGTCCACGTCAGCCTGGCGCACACCCGGGGTGCGGTGGTCACGGGAGCGGGCCGGCAGCCCGTCGGGGTGGACATCGAGGCGGTGCGACCCCGTGACGGCCTGGAAGCAGCGGGGCTGCCCCTCGCGCTGACCGAGGCCGAGGTCATCCGCGTGCGGTCCGCACCGGACCCCGCGAGGGAGTTCCTGCGCCACTGGGTGCTCAAGGAGTGCCTGGTGAAGGTCGGCGTCGCCACGCTGGACTCGGCGCGCGACATCGAGATCGACCCGCGGACCATGCGGGTGGGACCGGACGGGCGAACCCGCACCCGGCACGGGCAGCTGCACCTGGTGGACTGGTTCGACGGGACGCTGGACGCGGTGGTCGCTGCCGCCGGGGCCGCCCTCCCCGTGGTCGGCTCCTTCGCCGGCGGCCGGACCTCGGCGGACGACGCCTCCCCCGGGTAGGGGCGCCCGGCACGCGGACCGGCCGCCGTGGCGGTTCTCCCGGCCTGCGTACAGTCGGGCACCCGGTGTCCCGCCGGTTCGGACTCGGTGAGGTGCGTGTGCGCGGACCGCTCGTGGTGCTCGTGGCACTGGCGCTCGTCCTGCTGGCCCCCGGGTCCGCGTCGGCCGAACCCGCTCTGGTCCTGACCGAGCAGATCACCGACGAGGTCCAGGTGCTCGGTAGCGACGAGCCGGCGGTCCAGGCCGCCCTGACCGACCTGGCGGCGGACAGCGCCATCGATCTCCATGCCGTCTTCGTGTCCTCCTTCGACACCGAGGCCGACACCGACTGGGTCGAGGAGACGGCCCGGCTCTCCGGCCTCCGGGGCTCGGACATGCTCGTCGCCGTGGCGGTGGGGGACGAGGCCTACGAGTACGGGTGGTGGGTCGCCGAGTCCTTCCCGCTGTCCGAGGTCGAGGTCGAGGACCTGATGGCCGGCGAGGTCGTGCCCGCACTCGAGGCCGCCGACTGGGACGCCGCGGTGATCACCCTGGCCGAGCGGTTGCGGTCCCTGGCCGCTCCCACGGAACCGGCCGCTCCCACGGAACCGGCCGGTTCCGCAGAGGAGGAGTCGGAGGCGCCGTCGTGGTCCGCCGGGACCACGGTGGCCGTCATCGGCGGCCTGGCGGTCGTCCTCCTCGTCGCCCACCTGCTGTCCCGGAGGCGGGGCAGGGCCACCCCGTCGGAGTAGCCGCCGATCGCGGGTCGACCGCACCCGACGCGTCGTCGGTGAACCCACGCACCGCGACGGTGACGTCGAGGGCCCGGGTCACCGGCGGGGCCCGGGAGTCCTCCCCGCCCAGGCGGCGACAGCCGCGGGGACGCGGCGCCAGAGCGGCGCGGGCCGGCGCCTCTCCAGGCGGATGATCCGGGCCTCGAGCTCGTGCAGGCGGTCCGGCTCGGCGGCCGGCTCCGGCCGCGTCACCAGGCGGGCGATGCCGTCGGTGAGGCTGCTCGCCAGGCCGGCCGCGTCGGCGGCGGTCAGGCGGACGGTGCCGACGCAGACGTCGGCGCGCCAGATGCTCACGTTGAGCAGCCCGACGTCGGGGTGCGTGGAGACGCGGACCGCGCGGCCGTCGCCGCGCGCGTCCCAGGTCCAGCGTCCGTGCGTGGGGAGCGCGATGACCGTCATTGCCGAAGGTTCCTGCACCCCGACCGGCCCGTCAACCGGTTGCGGAACCGTGCGGAACCGGCCGTGGCCCCCGGTCAGGCGACGGCGAACGCCTCGCCCGGGGCCAGTGCCGCGGGCAGGCCGACCGTCGTGAACAGCCGCTGGTCGAGGTCGAGGAAGCTGTTGATCCGGACGACCTTGCCGTCGGCGATGTCGAGCACGTGCAGCGCCCACGGCTCGTGGCCGCCGTCGTCGCGCAGCCGGTACTGGGCCACGGCCGGCTGGCCGTTGGCCCACACCGCGAACACCCGCGAGCCCTCGCACTTGGCGCCCGGCCCGCGCATCCAGGTGGCGATGTCGTCGGCGCCGCGCAGCCACATCTCGAACGGCGGCATGTGCTGGGCGACGTCGTCGTGCAGCAGGCGCACGAACGCGTCGATGTCGTACCGCTCGAAGGCGTCGACGTACTTGTCGAGCAGCTCGCGGTGCTCCGCGTCGAGCGGCTGCGGGTCGGGCCGGCCGCCGACCTGGGCGAGCGTGGCGCGGGCCCGCTGCAGGGCGCTGTTGACCGAGGCGACCGTGGTGTCGAGCAGCTGGGCGACCTCCTCGGCCTTCCACCGCAGCACCTCGCGCAGCAGCAGCACCGCCCGCTGCCGCGGCGGCAGGTGCTGCAAGGCGGTGATGAACGCCAGCCGGATCGACTCCCGCTCGACCGCGCGCTCGGCGGGGTCGGCGTCGTCGGCGAGCACCATGCGGTCGAGCACCGGCTCGACCCACGCCGTCCCCGGGCGGCGGGCGGCCAGCGAGGACTCGACCGGCTGCCACGGGTCGCCG
Source organism: Geodermatophilus sp. SYSU D00691 (assembly GCF_054050275.1). Classification (NCBI taxonomy): domain Bacteria; kingdom Bacillati; phylum Actinomycetota; class Actinomycetes; order Geodermatophilales; family Geodermatophilaceae; genus Geodermatophilus; species Geodermatophilus sp. SYSU D00691. The sequence goes on along the minus strand of NZ_JBJGYZ010000010.1, from coordinate 135,163 downwards.
GAGAGGTCCATCGGCAGCGCGCGGCGCTGCCGGCCGGAGAGCTGGTCGAGGCAGACGTTGGTGGCGATCCGGTACAGCCAGGAGCGCAGCGCCGAGCGGCCCTCGAAGTCACCCAGCCCGCGCCAGGCCCGGACCATCGTCTCCTGCACCGCGTCCTCGGCGTCGAACGACGACCCGAGCATGCGGTAGCAGTAACCGGTCAGCTCCCGCCGGTGCTCGAGCAGCCGGGGGTCGAGCTGCTCCGTCGGGCCGATCGCCACGCTGGTCACCGCGGTCATCTCCTCTGGTCGAAGGGCGCCCAGCACACCACAGCGCACCGACAGTCCGGGAGCCCCCGGACTACTGGTAGCTGACGAGATCGGGAACCGGGCTGACCGAGGCGACCGTCTGCTCGGGGGTGAGCATCGGGAGGTCCTCGTCGTAGAAGTTCTTCCAGCCCCAGAACAGCGGACCCGGCGGCAGGTCCTGGTGGAGGGCGTTCCAGGTGGCCTGCTTGTCGCCCTGCGCCCCCTGCCCGTCGGCGTGGATGGTCACCGCGACCTCGTCGCGGGAGAGGTCCAGCCGCTGGCGGTCGGTGATCATCCGCAGCTGGAACTGGTGGACGACGAGCAGCTTCTGCGGCAGCTGCCGCTCGCGGGTGAGGTCGGCCAGCCAGGCGATGACGGCGTTCACCTCGTCCACCCCCACCGAGCCGATCGTCTGCAGGTGCACGCCGTCCGGTCCCAGCCGCCACTCGGGGTCGAGGGCCAGCCCGACGTGCGGCAGCTCGAGCAGCGGCTGGTACGCCTGCGCCTGGGTGAGGAAGTCGGTGCGGCCCGGCTGCAGGTCGAGGAAGACGTAGACCCCGGCCTCCCCCGCCGCCTCGACCCACGGCCGGATGGTCTCCAGGTCGAGCTCGGTCGAGTAGTTGCCGTCGGGGCCCGGCACCGACGACGCGACGGTCACGATGATCTCGAACGCCGGGACGACGGGCCGGTCGACCAGGTCCTCGTAGGGGGCGGCGTGCTCGCGGGCCCGCTCCACGCTGGCGTCGACGTCCTGCTCGCCGAGGACCCCGAGCGCGCCGGTGCCCGGGCTGCCGTAGAGCGCCACGAGCATCCGGCCGGGGAACAGCGTCTGCCCGCCGCCGGGCAGCTGCACGCCGCTGCGCGCCGTCGCGAGCTTCCAGTCCAGCCCGTCCTCCGCGGCGAAGCCAGCCCCGAGGGCCAGCACGCCGCCGTCGTGCTCGGACACCGCGTCGACGACGTCGGCCGACGCGCGCGGGTCGGCGCTGCCCCCGGTCACCACGACCTGCGCGCCCGCCGCCCGGGCGGTGGCCGCGCCGGCCACGTCCTCGGGGCCACCGACGGCCAGGACGACGACGTCCTCCAGCGGATCGGCGCGCGCCACCTCGGGCAGCTCCGCCGGGGCGTCGTCGGTCCCCGCCGTCCCGGCGCCCTCGGGGAGCAGCGCGGCCGGCTGCTCGGGGTCCATCGCGGCGACGGCGGCGACCGCGTCGTCGAGGGCCACCTCCTCGGTCCCGCCGAGCGGCACGCCGGCGGCGGCCACGGCCTCCGGGTCGGCGGGGACGGCGATCGTCTCACGGGTGACCTCTGCGCCGTCCTCCTCGGTGGCGCTGCCCAGCGCGGAGCCCTCGGCCTCCCCGACGGCGAGCACGGTGGCCGCCCCGAGCCGGTCGACCTCGGCGGCCAGGCCGTCGTCCACCGCGCCCCCGGCGCGCTCCAGCAGCAGCGGCACGCCGAGGCCCACGGCGGCCGAGGCGCCCAGCAGCGTGCCGGCGTCGTCCCCCTCCCGGGCGATCACGACGACGTCGGCGGACCCGTACAGCGCGCGGCTGGTGCTGACCGCCGCGGCCACCGGGTCGTCGTCGGCCACCACGGTGAGCTCCTCGGCCGGCGCCGTCGTGGTCGCCCGGGCCTCACCGGACCCGCCGCCGTCCCCCTCGTCGTCGGCGAACGAGGTGCAGCCGGCCAGCAGGACCGTCGCCGCGAGCACGGCCGCGCCGCGATGGAGTCGCACGCTCCCCTCCGTTTCCCCCCGTCTCCCCGACAGTAGTGAGGCCGCTGGACACCGGCCGGGCGGCCCGGGGACGATCGGCGGCCGAGATGACCAGCAACCCGCAGTCGGGCCAGCCCGAACCCCGATCGGCCAGCCAGCGGGGTGGGTCCGCGCCCCGGCCGGCCCCAGGCTCGATGCCATGACCACCGACACCGCCGTGCTCCCCTCGCCGCCGGCCGCGACGCTGCAGCCGCGCAGCCGCCTGGGCCAGCTGGGCGCCGACTCTGCGTACAACCTGCTGCGCTTCCCGCTCGGGATCGCCGCCTTCGTCGCCGTCGTGACCGGCCTGTCGGTGGGCGTCGGGCTGCTCGTCATCTGGGTCGGCGTCGCCGTCCTCGCCGTCGCCCTGCTGGTCGCCCGCGGCTTCGCGGGGGTCGAGCGGGCGATGATCACCCCGGTGCTCGGGTACGACGTGCCGCGCCCGCGGTACCTGCGGCCCGACGGCAGCCGGGTGCGCCGGCTGACCACGCCGCTGCGCGACCCGCAGACGTGGCTCGACGCGCTGCACGGCGTGATCGCGTTCCCGTTCGCGATCCTCGGCTTCGTCGTCACCGTGACCTTCTGGTCGGTGGCGCTCGGCGGGATCACCTACGGCGCCTGGGACTGGGCGCTGCCCGACCCGACTACGTCGGCCGACAACCAGGACCTGCTCGAGCTGCTCGGCTTCGAGAGCTCGGCCGGTTCCCGGATCGCCTTCTACACCGCGATCGGCATCGTGTTCGCGCTGATCCTGCCGTTCGTCGTCCGGGCGACCGCGCTGCTGCAGGCGCAGCTCTCCCGCGCGCTGCTCACCTCCCGCGCGGCCACCCAGGCCGAGATCGGCCGGCTGGCCGGGGGCCGCGACGCCGCGGTGGCCGCCGAGGCGGAGCAGCTGCGGCGGCTGGAGCGGGACATCCACGACGGGCCGCAGCAGCGGCTGGTGCGGCTGCAGATGGACCTCGCCCGCGCGCAGCGGCAGATGGACCGCGACCCCGAGGCCGCCCGCACCACGCTCGGCGACGCCGCCGGGCTCGCCCGCGAGACGCTGGAGGAGCTGCGCGCGCTCTCCCGCGGCATCGCCCCGCCGGTGCTCGCCGACCGCGGACTGGCCGCCGCGCTGGCCGCGGTCGCCGCCCGGTCCCCCGTGCCGATCGAGCTCTCCGTCGACCTGCCCGAGGGCCGGCTGTCCCCGATCGCCGAGAACACCGCGTACTTCGTGGTCAGCGAGGCGCTGGCCAACGTGGCCAAGCACAGCGGCGCCGCCAAGGTGCGGGTGACGGTGGCCCGCTTCGGCGGCCTGCTGCGGGTCGAGGTCGAGGACGACGGCAGCGGCGGCGCGGTGCTCGCGCCGGGGCACGGCCTCGCCGGCCTGGCCGACCGGCTGCGTGCGGTGGACGGCACCCTGGCCGTGGACAGCCCGCGCGGCGGGCCGACCCGGCTGGTCGCGGAGGTCCCGTGCGGGTAGTGCTCGCCGAGGACTCGGTGCTCCTCCGCGAAGGACTCGTGCGGCTGCTGGCCGAGGCCGCCGCGGAGGTCGTCGCCGCGGTGGCCGACGGTCCCTCGCTGCTCAAGGCCGTGGTCGAGCACCGGCCCGACGTCGCCGTCGTCGACGTCCGGATGCCGCCCACGCACACCGACGAGGGGCTGCGGGCCGCCGTCGAGGCGCGGCAGACCGTGCCCGGCACCGCCGTCCTGGTGCTGTCGCAGTACGTCGAGGTGGCCTACGCCGACGAGCTGCTCGCCGACGGCGCCGGCGGGGTGGGCTACCTGCTCAAGGACCGGGTGGCCGACGTCGACACGTTCCTCGCCGCGCTGCAGGACGTCGTCGGCGGCGGGACGGTGCTCGACCCCCAGGTGGTCGCCCAGCTGTTCGCCCGCCGGCGGGCCGACGACCCGGTGCGCCGGCTGACGCCGCGGGAGCGGGAGGTGCTGGGCCTCATCGCGGAGGGGCACTCCAACACCGCGATCGCCCGGATCCTGGTCGTGACGCCGGGGGCGGTGGAGAAGCACACCCAGCACATCTTCGCCAAGCTCGGGCTGGCGCCCGACGAGGACCAGCACCGCCGCGTGATGGCCACCCTCGCCTACCTGCGCAGCTGAAGAACTCGTTGGCGCGGTGTCGCACCCGCCCGGTAGACACGTCGGCGTGCCCGACTTCACCGCCCAGCTGCGCCCGGCGACCCTCGACGACTACCCGGCCTTCTGGCGGGCGATGTTCGACGTGTTCGCCGAGGAGCCGTCCGGGCCGTGGCTGGAGACGCCGTCGCCCATCGCCGAGCTCGACCGCTCGCTGGGCCTGTGGGACGGCGACCGCGTGGTGGCGACGTCGGGCATCTACAGCCTGGAGATGACCGTCCCGGGCGCCGTCGTCCCCACCGCCGGCATCACCTGGGTGACCGTCTCCCCCACCCACCGCCGGCAGGGCGTGCTCACCTCGATCATGCGGCGGCAGCTCACCGACCTGCATGAGCAGCAGCGCGAGCCGGTCGCCGCGCTGTGGGCCGCGGAGTACCCGATCTACGGCCGCTACGGGTACGCGCCGGCGAGCACCCGCGGGTCGCTGAGCGGCCGCACCGAGCGGCTGTCGCTGCGGCGCGACGTCGACCTGGGCAAGGGCCGCGTCGAGCGGGTGACCGTCGAGGAGTACCGCGCCGCGGCGATGCCCCTGTTCGACGCGCTGCGCCGGCAGGTCCCCGGCAACATGGCCCGCGACGACCGCTGGTGGGACCGCACGCTGCGCGACGCCCCCGAGAACCGGGAGGGGCAGACCGCGCTGCGGCACCTGCTGCACACCGAGCCCGACGGCACGGTCACCGGGTACGCGGCCTTCCGGATCAAGAACCACTGGACCGACACCGGGGAGCCCGACAGCACCCTCACCGTCGCCGAGGTCCGGGCGCTGAGCACGCCGGCGTACGCGGCGCTGTGGCAGTTCCTGCTCTCGGTCGACCTGGTCCGCCACGTGAGCTACCCCATGGGCTCGCCCGACGACCCGATCCGGCACCTGGTCGCCGACGGCCGGGCGCTGCACACGCAGGGCATCGACGGGCTGTGGGTCCGCCTGGTCGACGTCGACCGCGCGCTGGCCGCCCGCCGCTACCCGGCGCCGGTCAACCTCGTGCTCGAGGTCCGCGACCGGTTCTGCCCGTGGAACGACGGCCGGTTCCACCTGCGCGGCACCCCGGCCGGCGCCTTCTGCGCGCCCACCGACACCGACCCCGACCTGGTCGTCGACGTCGAGGCGCTGGCGGCGGCCTACCTCGGCGGCACGTCGCTGGCGGCGATGCAGGCCGCCGGCCGGGTCACCGAGGTCAGCCCGGGCGCGGTCACGCAGGCGTCGACGGCGTTCGGCTGGCCGATCGCCCCCTGGTGCCCGGAAGAGTTCTGAAAGGACCCCGTCCTCCCCGCCCTTCGCACGCTCAGGTCGGGTCCCTGGACGGGGCCGTTCCAGCACGTCACCCCGGCAGAGCACCGTCCCACTCGGCGAGCGGGGCGCAGTGCCAGCGCCACGAGTGCACCCGCTCGCGGCCCGGCAGCGCCGTGCGCCCGGTCGCCCAGCGCAGCGCGGCGGCCGGGTCGCCGTCGTCCGGCACCCACGGGAACAGCCGGGCCAGGACGGCGTCGGCGAGGTCGGCCGGCGGCGACCACGGCAGGCCGCGGGCCTCGGCGACGTCGCCGGCGTGCACCAGCAGCTCGGCGCAGCCCATGCCGGCGAAGCCGGAGGCGTCGGCGATCCCCCAGTCGTGCCAGCCGCGCTCGTCGGGCCCGGCGCCGTCGACGGTGCGGGCGAGCACGGTGGCGGCCGCGTCGAGCTGGCGCAGCCGTTCCTCCAGGCCGGCGCCGGCCCGCGTCCCGAGCTCGATGGCGTCGGTGCGCACCGGCCCGGCGGCGAGGTCCTGCGAGTACCAGACCAGCACGGTCACCAGGTGCCCGGCGACGGCGGCGACGTCGTCGGCCATGACCGGCACCGGCGCCGCCGGGTCGGCACCGGCGAAGACCTGCCGCGCGGCCGCGGCCGCCCGCCGGAGGTGCTCCCCCGTCACGCCTCGGACGTGTGGGTGGGCACCCCGCCGGCGGGGCGGTGCCGGTCGAGCTCGTAGCCGCGCACCAGGCCGATCCGGCGCTGGTGCCGCGGGTCGCCGCTGAAGGGGGTGTCGAGGAACAGCTTCACCAGCTCGGCCGCCTCGTCGAGGGAGTGCTGCCGGGCGCCGACGGCGACGACGTTGGCGTCGTTGTGCTGCCGCGCCAGGGTGGCGGTGTCGCGGTTCCACGCCAGGGCGGCGCGGATGCCCGGCACCTTGTTGGCGGCGATCTGCTCGCCGTTGCCCGAGCCCCCGAGGACGACCCCGAGCGTGCCCGGCTCGGCCACCACCCGCTCCCCCACGTCGAAGCAGAACGGCGGGTAGTCGTCCTCGGCGTCGTACACGTGGGCGCCGCAGTCGACCGGCTCGTGACCGGCCTCGGCGAGCACCTTGACGAGGTGCTCCTTCAGCTCGTAGGCGGCGTGGTCGCTGCCGAGGAAGACGCGCATGCCCCGCAGTCTGTCAGGCTCCGCACGTGGCGGTGCTGGGAGTGGACGGCTGGCGCGGGAAGTGGGTCGGCGCCCGGCTCGACGGCCGCCGCGTGACGCTGGCCGTGCTGGAGGACGCCGCCGCCGTCCTGGCCGTGCCCGACGTCGGGGTGGTCGGCATCGACATGCCGATCGGCCTGTCCGGTGACGGGTCACGCGCCTGCGACGTCGCCGCGCGCAGGCTGCTCGGCCGCGCCGGCAGCTCGGTCTTCCCCGCACCGCTGCGACCGGTGCTCGGCTGCACGTCCTACTCGGAGGCCTGCGTGGTGTCGCGCAACGCCTCGGGCAAGGCGTTGTCGATCCAGGCCTGGAACCTCGTGCCGGCGATCCGCTCCCTGGACGACGCACTGGGGGACGAGCCCGACCGGCGGGTGCACGAGGTCCACCCCGAGCTGGCCTTCCGCGACGGCCTCGGTGGCGTCGTCGCGCCGAAGGCCACCGCGCGCGGGCTGGCGCAGCGCATCCGTGCGCTGCAGCCGGTCATGGACGTGCTCGACGCCCTGGCCGAGGCACCGGACGGGGTGCCGGCCATCGACTGCCTCGACGCGTGCGCGGCGGCGTGGTCGGCGCGGCGCATCACCGAGGGCACGGCGTCGTCCGTGGGCGGGGACGACCTCGACGTGCGCGGCCGCCCCATGCGCATCTCCTGGTAGGAGCTTCGTCCCGAAGAGGCTCCTAGGCGCCGGTGACCCGCCGGACGGCGGGGAGCGGGAGCACCCGCAGCAGTGCCGAGACCGGCCGCCACGGGAGCTCCGGCACGTACGCCTTGGCCGGCTCGCGCTCGATCGCGGCGACCAGCGCGTCCACGCCCTTGTCCAGGCCCACGGTGAACGGCCCGCGGCGTCCGGTGTTGATGTCGGTCTCGATGTAGCCCGGCAGGATCGTCGACACCACGACCCGGCTGCCCAGGACGTCGGAGCGGATCCCCTCGGCCAGCGCGTTGAGCGCCGCCTTGCTCGCCCCGTACGCGTTGCGGGAACCCTTCATGCCGCGGATCGACGCCACCGAGGAGATGACGACGAGGTGGCCGGCGCCCTGCGCGCGGAAGAGCTCCATCGCCGCCTCGCAGGTGGCGTGGGTGCCCAGCACGTTGGTGACGAGGACGGCGCGGTTGCGCGCCGCCTTCCCCGTACCGATCGAGGCGCCCGCGCCGATGCCGGCGTTGGCGATCACGCGGTCGACGCCGCCGAGCCGGTCGGCCAGCTCGGGGACGACGGTGGCCACGGCGTCGGCGTCGTCCACGTCGAGCGCGGCCACCTCCACCCGGATGCCCGGGTGGGCGGCCAGCAGCTCCTTCTTCAGCAGTTCGAGCCGGTCGGTGCGCCGGGCGGCGAGGGCGAGGTCGCGGCCCATGCCGGCGAAGCGGCGGGCCATGCCCTCGCCGAGGCCGGAGCTGGCGCCGGTGATCAGGATGCGCTGGCGGAGAGGGTGCGGCACCGCCCCAGCATGCCGCAGGCGCTCAGCACCGGCCGTGCGCGTCGTCCACGGGGATCAGCAGCTGGCACGCCGGGCACCGCTGGTCCGTGGCGACGTCCCACCACAGGGCGTCGTCCACGGGGACGAGCTCCCCCGCGCCGACGCGGTCGCACAGCGACGAGCCGTCCCCGTCGACCGCGTGCACCGCCCCGGGTTGCGGCGGCGTCCCACCCGCGGTGCCGGCCGGGAGGGCGATCACGTCGAGCCCGGCCTCCGCCGCGTCCGGCAGCCGGCCGGCGCGCAGCCGGACCGCGAACCCGTCGTCCCCGGTCACCAAGGCCACGTCCACGGAGGCGAGCTGGGAGCAGAGCCAGAGGCCCAGCCCGGCACCCGACGTCCCCTCGGGCGTCGGGACGAGGCCGGTCAGCGGGTCCGCGGGACCGGGGCCGCGGTCGTGCACCCGCACGACCACCCGGTCCTGCGTCGTCCAGACGCGGACGGCGGTGGGCGGTCGTCCGTAGAGCTGGGCGTTGATGACGGCCTCGGACGCCCCGAACACCAGCTCGTCGCACGCATCGGCGTCGAGCAGCGGCCGGGCGACGTCGGTGACGGTGGCCCGGGTCCTCTTCAGCGAGGAGTCGACCAGCTCGACGTCGGGCGGCGTCCCCTCCAGCGGATCCGGTTCCGGCGGGAGCGCCCGGTACTCCCCCACCTCCTCGTAGCGGGGACTGGCCGCGGCGGCCCCGTCGGGGCTGACGAGCCGGCGGTGGGTGCGCTCCACGACGTCCCGGACGACGTCCGGCACGGTGGTGGCGTCGTAGAGGCAGCGGCTCCAGACCGGGTGGTCCTGCCACACGACGTTGACGGCGGACTCGTAGCGGTCCCACCCCGCGAAGCGCCCACCGTTGCCCTCGTGCGGGACGTCGCCCGCGATCCGGATCTGCCCGGCGCCGGCCGACACGTGCTCCTCGAACGCCCGCCGGTACGCCTCGATGGCGCCGGCCGGGCGGGCGTAGAGGCGGGCGTCCCCCAGGAACGTGACGCCGTCCGTCCCGGGCAGCGCGTGCCGCAGCAGGTGGCTCTTGCGGGTGTCGTACCCGAGGACGACCGGCTCACCGGCGGCGGTCCCCTCCCGCACGAACGGCACGATCAGGGAGAGGAACTCCGCGTCCGAACCGTAGAACCCGGCCTCGTGGAAGTTCCCGGTGTGGCCCCGTGCCGCGCCCGTCCTCATGTCCGCACCCCCACCCGTGCCGGTCCCCCGCGGGACGCCGGCAGCAGCTCCAGCAGCCGCGTCGCCAGCGGCGGGGCCGCTCTCAGCGACAGCACCCGGCCGGCCGCGGCGGCGTGGCCGGCCAGGGCCAGCAGCACCCGGTGGTCCACGTCCACCACGCGGGCCAGGTCGACGACGAGCGCCCCGTCGTCCCCGACCGGCCCCAGGCGCCCGAGCACCCGGCCGAGCGTCGCGAGCCCCGCCGGGTCGAACCGCCCGGCGAGGCCGAGCGCGCCGTCGGCGCAGCCGAAGACGCGGACGGCCGTGGCACTCCTGGGCCCGCCCGCGTGGAGGGCCGCGAACTCGGCCAGGAGCTCCTCGCCCAGATCGAGCCGGTAGCCGCACAGGACCGCCACCGGGTGGTCGGCGGCGTACCGGTCCAGCAGGAACTCGACTCGGGCCCAGGCCTGCCGGTGCTGCGGGACACGGACCAGCGCGGTGGCGTCGGCGCTGACGGCCAGGCCGCGCCGGCCGTCGGCCAGCGCCGCCTCCGTGGCCGTGGCGAGCGCGGCGAGGAGCTGCTCGGGGTCCGGGACCCCGTCGGCGCCGGCGTGCACCACCCGCATGCCGTCGGCCCGGGCGGCCGCGCCGAAGGCCGCCTCCCGGCGCCGGAACGCCGCCGCGTCGGCGTACGGGCAGCACACATGGCCCCGTGGACCGCGGCCCCGGACGGAGCCGGCGCGACCCGTTGCGCGCACGGCGTGTGGCTACCCGTCCGCGGACGGCCCAACCGGCCGAACGGGTCCCACGGCGCGGACCGGGCAGCCGTGGGACCCCCGGACGTCAGCGCCGGGTGATCTCCAGGACGTCGGCGGGCACCGACTCCATGTCGGGGCCCTCGGTGCGGGTGCGCTTGAGCTCCCAGAACGAGGGCAGGTTGGCCAGCAGCACCGCGCCGTCGAAGGCCTTGCCGGCGTCCTCACCGGTGGGCACCGTGCTGATCACGGGGCCGAAGAAGGCGACGCCGTCGATGTGCATAACCGGGGTGCCGACGTCCTCGCCGACCGGGTCCATGCCCTCGTGGTGGCTCTTCTCCAGGGCCTCGTCGTACTCGGTGGAGCCGGCGGCGTCGGCGAGCTCGACCGGCAGGCCCACGCGCTCCAGCGCCGGCACGACGATGTCCTCCAGCTCCAGCTTCTCGTGGTGCCGCAGCGTGCCCATGGCGGTGTAGAGGTCGCCGAGCACCTCGTCGCCGAACTTCTGCGCGGCGGCGATGAGCACGCGGACCGGGCCGATCGCCTGCTCCATCATCGCCTGGTACTCCTCGGGCAGGTCGCGGCCCCGGTTGAGCACCGACAGCGACATGACGTGCCAGTGGATGTCCAGGTCGCGCACCTTGGCCGCCTCGAGCACCCACCGGCTGGTCAGCCAGGCCCACGGGCACAGGGGGTCGAACCAGAAGTCCACGCGGGCGGAGGTGGGGGCGCTCTGCACTGCCTCGGTCATCGTTCGGGTGCTCCTCGAGAGGTCGGGGTGGTCCTGCCGGGCCCAAGGCCCCGCGAACGGTGGTTGTTCCCTCAACTCCGCCACGGCGGCGAAGTCCGTCGTCCGCGCATGGGAAGCTGCCCGTCGTGGCCGTACCCAACCTGACCCGCGACGACGCCGCCGCCCGCGCCGAGCTGCTGGCCGTGCAGTCCTACGACCTGTCCCTCGACGTGACCGACGGCGCCGGCCGCCCGGGCGACAAGACCTTCCGCTCGACGACGACGGTGGAGTTCACCTGCTCCCGGCCGGGCGCGGACACCTTCATCGACCTGGTCGCCGAACAGGTCCGCTCGGCGACGCTCAACGGGGTCGCGCTCGACGTGGGCACCTACACTGAGGAGGGCGGCCTGCCGCTGCCCGGCCTCGCCGAGCGCAACACGCTCACGGTCGACGCCGACTGCCGCTACTCCAACAGCGGCGAGGGCCTGCACCGGTTCGAGGACCCCGAGGACGGCCACGTCTACCTCTACAGCCACTTCGAGCCGGCCGAGGCCAAGCGCATGTTCGCCTGCTTCGACCAGCCCGACCTCAAGGGCGCCTTCGCGGTGCACGTGACCGCGCCGTTCGACTGGCAGGTCGTCTCCAACACCGGCGACCGCACCATCGAGGCCGGCCCCGGCGGCTCGCAGCTGGTGCACTTCGCGCCGACCAAGCGGATCTCCACCTACCTGGTCGCGCTCGTCGCCGGTCCCTACGCCCGGGTCACCGACTCGCACGACGGCATCCCGCTCGGCCTGTACTGCCGGGCCTCGCTGGCCAAGCACCTCGACCCCGAGGAGCTGTTCCGGGTCACCAAGCAGGGCTTCGACTTCTACCACCGGGTCTTCGACTACCCGTACCCGTTCGACAAGTACGACCAGCTGTTCGTCCCCGAGTTCAACGCCGGCGCCATGGAGAACGCCGGGGCGGTGACCTTCCTCGAGGACTACGTCTTCCGGTCCAAGGTCAGCCGCGCCCGCTACGAGCGGCGGGCCGAGACGGTGCTCCACGAGCTGGCGCACATGTGGTTCGGCGACCTGGTGACCATGCGCTGGTGGGACGACCTGTGGCTCAACGAGTCGTTCGCCACCTACATCAGCACGCTGTGCCAGGCCGAGGCGACCGAGTACACGACCGCCTGGACGACGTTCGCCAACACCGAGAAGGCGTGGGCCTACGCCCAGGACCAGCTGCCCTCGACCCACCCGATCGCCGCCGACATGGTCGACGTGGCCGCGGTCGAGGTGAACTTCGACGGCATCACCTACGCCAAGGGCGCCTCGGTGCTCAAGCAGTTCGTCGCCTACGTCGGCCGCGAGGAGTTCCTCTCCGGCATCCGGCGGTACTTCCGCACGCACGAGTACGGCAACACCACGCTGGCCGACCTGCTCGGGCCGCTGTCGGAGAGCACCGGCCGCGACCTGTCGGAGTGGGCCGACCAGTGGCTGCGCACCAGCCAGGTCAACACGCTGCGGCCGGTCTACGAGCTCACCCACGACGGCCGCTACGCGAGCTTCGCCATCGAGCAGACCGCCGTCGCCGACCACCCCGTGCTGCGCAACCACCGGCTGGCCGTGGGGCTCTACGACTCCGGGCCCGACGGGCTGACCCGCAGCAACCGCGTCGAGCTCGACGTCACCGGCGCCCGCACCGAGGTCCCCCAGCTGGTCGGGCACCCGGCGGCCGACCTGGTGCTGGTCAACGACGACGACCTCACCTACGCCAAGCTGCGGCTCGACGACCGGTCGCTGGCCACCCTGCGCGAGCGGATCGGCACGATGCCCGACCCGCTGGCGCGGGCGCTGTGCTGGTCGGCGGCGTGGGACATGACCCGCGACGCCGAGCTGCCGGCCCGGGAGTGGGTGCAGCTGGTCCTGAACGGCGTCGACGCCGAGACCGAGATCAGCGTCGTCCAGGCGCTGCTGGCCCGGGTGCAGGCCGCGCTGTCGTCCTACGCCGACCCGGCGTGGGCGCCGGAGGGCTGGGCGGCGCTCGCCGACCGGTCGCTGGCGGCGCTGCGCACGGCCGTGCCGGGCAGCGACCAGCAGCTGCAGTGGTCGCGGACCTTCGCCGCGGCCGCCCGCACCGAGGCGCACGCCGAGGTGCTGCGCGGTCTGCTCGACGGGTCGGTGGCCTTCGAGGGGCTCGAGGTTGACGCCGACGCCCGCTGGGCGTTCCTGCACGGGCTGGTCGCGATCGGTGCCGCCGGGGCGCCGGAGATCGACGCCGAGTCGGAGCGGGACGCCACCGCCACCGGCATCCGCCGCGCGGCGACCGCCCGGGCGCTGCTGCCCACGGCGGAGGCCAAGGAGCTGGCCTGGCAGCGCGCGTTCCACGACGACGAGATCCCGAACGCCGTCCACGAGGCGCTGCTGGCCGGCTTCTGGCACCCCGCCCAGCGCGACCTCACCGGCGGCTACGTGGAGCGGTACTTCGCCGACATCCGCCCGCTGTGGGACCGCCGGCCCGGGGAGATCGCCAAGAACGCCGTGCAGTACCTGTTCCCGCCGGTCGTCGAGCAGCGGACCATCGACGCCGCCGACGCCTGGCTGTCGGCGCCCGACCACCCCAGCTCCCTGCGCCGGCTGGTGGCCGAGGGCCGCGACGGCATCGCCCGCGCGCTGCGCTGCCGGGAGTGCGACGCGGCCGACGGCTGAGCACGCCCGAAGGGCCCGGTCCGAGCGGACCGGGCCCTTCGTCGTGCAGGGGTCAGTGGGCCTTGTGGCGCAGGCGGCCGGCCTGGTCGGACATCTGGCGCAGCCCGTTGACGATGCCGCCGACGAGGTCCCCCCCGGCGAAGGACGTCGTCATCGACAGGACGGCGAGCGCGCACGCCCGGTCGGGCAGCCGGCGGGCGGCCGCGGCGCCGGTGACCACCTCGATGACCCGCTGGCCGGGCGAGACCGCCACGAGCACCGAGTGCGACGGGTCGACGCCGGACTGCGCGTGCAGCTCCTCGGCGCGGACGCGGGTGCGCCGGCCCAGGTCGCCGATGTAGAGGGTGAAGCGCAGGCCGGTCTCGCGGGAGGACATCGTCAGCGCCTCGTCGAGGCGGGCGAGCTCCTGCCAGGTGAAGATCGCGTCGAGCGGCTCGCCCTCGTCGGTCCGCGCGGCCGCGGTGGCCTCGGTGGCCGTGTCGTGGGACTCCACCTCGAGGGCGCGGGTCATCGTGGGGCTCCAGCCGGGAGGTCGAAGGGGGTCACGCCGGGCTCACCAGGTCCCGCGGGCGCCGCCGCGCGGGCCGCCGACGTTCGCGGGGGCGGGAGCCGCGGCGGCGGAGGCACCGGCGGAGTGGCCGGCGCCGGAAGCGGGCTCCCCGTACAGCGACGAGCCGATGGCCTTGGTCTCACCGCCGGAGACCGCCGCGCCGAAGGCGGGGACGCCGTGGCCGTCACCGTGCCCGCCGCCGATGCCGGTGGCCTCGGGGTGCGGCTCGTACCAGACGGGCGTGTGCTCCCACGACTGCCCGGGCTTGTACCGGGGGCGCTTGCGCCGGCCCGGCACGAGCGTCAGCACCGCGAGCACCGCGATCACGGCGAGCGGTGCGACGACGTAGACGAGGATGGTCTCGACGACGGTCACGGGGTGGAATCTACCGGGGCACCTGCCGATTCACGTCACCACATGGCGGGACGGCGCTGCGCCCACGGCCGTGCCTGCTCCAGCTGGGCCGACAGCGAGATCAGCGTCACCTCGTCGGCCGGCCGCCCGACCAGCATGGTCCCCACCGGGAGGCCTCCGGCGGTCCAGTGCAGGGGCACGCTGACGGCCGGCTGACCGGTGACGTTGTAGAGCGCGGTGAAGGCGGCGTAGCGCTTCTGCCGCTCGAAGTCCGCGGCGCCGTCGCCGTCGGCGTCGAACCAGCCGACCGGCCGCGGCGTCATGGTGCAGACCGGCGCCAGCAGCACGTCGAAGGCGGCGGTCGCCCGCACGAACCGGCGCGAGAACAGCCGCAGCGCGGTGAGCGCCTCCATCGCGGCCTGCGCCGACAGCGCCAGGCCGCGTGCCCGCAGCTCGCGGGTGAGCGGCCGCAGCTCCCCCACGCGGGCGGGCGGGACCGGCAGCAGCGTGCCGGAGAGGCACCAGGTGCGCTCGAAGGCGTCGAGCACGTCTCCGGTCAGCAGCCCGGTGGTGACGTCCTCGACCTCGTGGCCGAGCGAGCCGAGCAGCGCGGTGGCGTCCTCGAGCGCCTCGGCGACCTCCGGCTCCAGCGTGGTGTCGGCCATCGGTGACTCGAGGACCCGGCCGATCCGCAGCCGGCCGGGCGCGTGGTCGGCGGCGGCCAGGAAGGTCTCGCCGTCCGCCAGCGGGGGCGCCCACACCGGGTCGCCGGGCTCCGGCCCGGCCATGGCGTCGAGCATCGCGGCGGCATCCCGGACCGTGCGGGCCAGCGGCCCGTTGGTGCCCAGGCCGGTCACCTCGCTGCCGTAGGGGGCGTTGCTGACCCGGCCGCGGCTGGGCTTGATGCCGAACAGGCCGGTCGCGTTCGCGGGGATGCGGATCGAGCCGCCGCCGTCGCTGCCCTGCGCGAACGGCAGCATGCCCGCGGCGACGGCGACCGCCGCGCCGCCGCTGGAGCCGCCGGCCAGCCGGGTGGGGTCCCACGGGCAGCGCGCCGGCCCGACCAGCTCGTTGTCGGTGTAGCAGGGGAAGCCGAACTCGGGGGTGTTCGTCTTGCCCACGCTGATCGTGCCGGCGGCGGCCAGCCGGGTGACCACGGCGTCGTCCACGTCGGGCACGAAGTCGGTCATCACGGTCGAGCCGAAGGTGGTGCGCACCCCGGCGGTGTTGTTCAGGTCCTTGATCGCGGTGGGGACGCCGAGCAGCGGGGGCAGGTCGCCGCCGCGGGACATCAGCCGCTCGGCGGCGGCCGCGGCGGCCAGCGCCCGCTCGGGCGTGACCGTGACGAACGCGCCGAGGCCCGGGTCGAGCGCCGCGATGCGGCGCAGCGCGTGCTCGACGAGCTCGGTGGGGCTCGTCTCGCCGGCCCGCACGGCGGCGGCCTGCTCCAGCGCGGTCAGGTCGTGCAGCTCCGTCACGGCTGCGAACGCTAGCCCTGTACACACTGGGGTCATGGACCTCAGCCGCACCGCCGCCGAGCAGCTGGACGCCGCGGACCCGCTCGCCGGTTTCCGCGCCCGGTTCGCCGGGGCCGACGACGAGGGCCCGGAGCGGCTGCTCTACCTCGACGGCAACTCCCTCGGCCGGATGCCGAAGGCCACCCCCGAGGCGCTGGCCCGCGTCGTCGAGACCGAGTGGGCCGGCGGGCTGGTCGGCTCCTGGTCGACCTGGATCCGGCGGTCGACGACGATCGGCGACGCCCTCGCCGCCGGCGTGCTCGGCGCCGAGCCGGGCGAGGTGCTGGTCGCCGACTCCACGTCGGTGAACCTCTTCAAGCTCGTCTCCGCGGCGGTGGACGGCCGGCCCGGCCGCGACGTGATCGTCAGCTGCGCCGACGACTTCCCCACCGACCGCTACATCGTCGCCGGCGTGGCCCGGGCCCGCGGCCTCACGGTGCGCGAGATCCCGGCCGACATCGACGAGGGCGTGGACCCGGCGGTGCTGGCCGCGGCGCTGGACGAGCGGGTCGCCGTCGTCGTCCTGTCGTCGGTGGCCTACCGCTCCGGCGCGCTGCTCGACGTCCCGGCGGTGACCCGGACGGTGCACGACGCCGGCGCGCTGGTCCTGTGGGACCTGTCGCACGCGGCCGGCTCGGTGGAGACCGACCTGACCGCCTCGGGCGCCGACCTCGCCGTGGGCTGCACGTACAAGTACCTCAACGGCGGCCCCGGCGCGCCCGCCTTCCTCTACGTGCGCCGCGACCTGCAGGAGCAGCTGCGCCAGCCGATCTGGGGCTGGTTCGGCCAGCGCGACCAGTTCGCCATGGGCCCGGAGTACGACCCGACGCCGGGCATCGAGCGCTTCGGCGTCGGGACGCCGCCCATCCTCGGGATGGCCGCCGTCGAGGTCGGCGTCGGGCTGGTCGCCGAGGCCGGCATCGCGCGGCTGGCCGCGAAGGGGCGGGCGCTCACCGACCTGCTCGTCGCGCTCACCGACGAGTGGCTGGTGCCGCTCGGCGCCGCGCTCGCCTCGCCGCGCGACGCCGCCCGCCGGGGCTCGCACGTCACCGTGGCCCACCCGGCGGCCTGGCAGCTCACCCAGGCGCTGATCGACCGCGGCGTCGTCCCCGACTACCGGACGCCGGACCGCGTGCGGCTCGGCCCCGCGCCGCTGTACACCCGGTTCGTCGACGTGTGGGACGCGATGGACCGCTTCCGCGGCCTGCTGGCCGACGGGTCCTACGAGCGCTACCCGGCCGAGCTCGCCCGGGTCACCTAGTCCGGGTCGGGGACGCCGATCGGGTTGCCGGGCTCCCACGCGTGGGCGGTGAGGATGGTCCGCCGGATCGGTACGAGCAGCTCGGCCAGCCGGTCGCAGCGCGCGTCGCCCAGCGCCCGCCACGGCCTCAGCGCCAGCCGGTCGGTGTCGGCCTCGACCACCGCGACCATGGCGGCGCCCTCGGCGGTGAGCTCCTCGCCGTCCAGCCAGCCGCGCTCGGCGAGCCGATCGCTCGCCGCGGCCCACGCCTCCTCGTCCCACCCGCGGGCCCGCATCAGCCACTCGCGGTCCGAGCGCCCGGCCGCGGCCGCCAGCACGTGCGCGCCGGCGCCGTCGACCTCCCGCTCCAGCAGGGCGGCGTTGTGCCCGTCGCCGCGGTGCTCCCGCAGCGTCGTCAGCCCCTGCCACAGCAGGAGGTGCGGCGCGTCCGGCTCCGGCAGGCCGGCGTTGGCCGCGGCGAGCGGGCGACCGGGCAGGTCGACCGCCTCGACCGCGATCCGCACCAGCTCCGCCGCCTCGGCCGCCTCGGCCGAGGCGGTCCACTCCGCGCCGTGCACCCGGCGGACGGCGGCGTCCACCCCGGCCAGGCGGGCTGCCAGCGCCGCCGCCGGCGTCGCCGCGTCCCACACGGCAGGCACCCGGCGGCGCACGAAGTCCGGCGCGAAGTTGTAGAACGTCGCGGTCACCACCGCGGCCGGCGCCGCGCCCAGCGGGGCCGCCCGCATGGCGAAGTAGCCGTTCCAGAAGCCGGTCAACCCGGCCGCCTCCGCGGCGGTGCGCGACTCGTCCGCGAAGTACGTGAGCGCGTGGTACGGCTCGCCCAGCGCCCACAGCCGCCGGGCCGTCGCCGGCGACGTCATGCGGAGACGCTCTCCGGCACCCCGAGCCACTCCCGCCACCGCGGGTCGACCGTGCGGGCACCCAGCAGCCGCCACGCCGCGCCGCTCGGCGTCCGCGGCGGGTGCGGCAGCTTCCACCCGAGCTCGGCCAGCGACCGGTCGGCCTTGGTGTGGTTGCACCGGCGGCACGCGGCGACGACGTTGTCCCAGGTGTGCGTGCCCCCGCGGCTGCGCGGGACGACGTGGTCGATGCTCGTCGCGCTGCTGCCGCAGTAGACGCAGGTCTGCCCGTCGCGCGTGAAGACCGCGCGCCGGGAGAGCGGCACCTGCGCCGGGTAGGGCACCCGCACGTAGCGGGTGAGCCGCACGACGACGGGTACCGGCAGGCTGATCGACTCGGCGTGAACGACGTCGCCGGCGATGTCGACGGCCTCGGCCTTCTCGGCCAGCACGAGCACGATCGCGCGCCGGCTGGAGACGACGCAGAGCGGTTCGTAGGTGGCGTTGAGCAGCAGGGTCGCTGCCGTCGTGGACCGCGGCGGGGCAGGCGTCAGCGGTCGGGTGGAGTGGTCGCGGCGGGAGCCTGGGTGGCTCTCCGACGGCGACGAGGACGCGGCACGCGGCACGGGGCACCTCCGGTCGCCCCGGCGATCCTCGTGGCTCGAGGACCCGGGGGTCGGCCCCATTCTGACCTGCGGAAGCGTCTCCGCGCTCCTGCAATCGTGCGGCGCAGCCCGGCGAGGGCGGTCGGCGCCCCCGCGCCGTCGGCTAGCGTGGCGGCGATGCGCTATCCCGAGGCCCCCCGGCTCGACCTCGTCGAGGACCTGCACGGACACCGGATCGCCGATCCCTACCGCTGGCTCGAGGACCCCGAGGACCCCCGCACGCGGGCGTGGACCGAGGCCCAGGACGCCCTCGCCGCCGAGCACCTGGCCGGCCTGCCGCTGCGCAGCGCCTTCGCCGGCCGGCTCGAGGAGCTGGTGCACGCCGGCGCCGTCGGCATCCCGGTCTGGCGCGCCGGCCGCGCCTTCTCCACCCGCCGCGACCCCGGCCAGGAGCACGCCGTCCTGCGCGTCCGCGAGCCCGACGGCACGCAGCGGGTGCTCGTCGACCCCATGGCGCTGGACCCCGCCGGCACCACCACCCTCGACGCGTGGTCGCCGTCCTGGGAGGGCGACCGGCTGGCCTACCAGCTCTCGACCGGCGGCGACGAGGAGTCGCGGCTGTACGTGCTCGACGTCGCCACCGGGGAGCTGCTCGACGGGCCGGTCGACCGCTGCCGCTACTCCCCCGTCGCCTGGCTGCCCGGCGGAGAGGAGCTGTTCTACGTCAGGCGCCTGGCCCCCGACCAGGTGCCGGCCGGCGAGGAGCAGTTCCACCGCCGCGTCTGGCGGCACCGCGTCGGCGCCGACCCGGACGGCGACCAGCTGGTGCACGGCGAGGGCAGCGACCCGTCCACCTACTTCGGCGCCCGCACCAGCCGTGACGGCCGGTGGCTGGTCGTCTCCGCGTCGATCGGCACCGCGCCCCGCGACGACGTCTGGCTCGCCGACCTGGCCGGGAGCGGCGAGCTGCGCCCGCTGCAGGTGGGGGTCGACGCGCAGACCTCGGCGTGGGTCGCCCGCGACGGGCGGCTGTGGCTGTCGAGCGACCGCGACGCCCCGCGCGGGCGGCTGGCCGTCGCCGACCCCGAGGACCCCGCCACCTGGGCGCCGGAGGCCTGGCGCGAGGTGATCCCGCAGGCCGAGGACGCCGTCCTCACCGACCTGGCGCTGGTCGACGGCCCGGACGGCGGGCTGCGGGTGCTCGCCGTGCACGCGGTCGACGCCACCGACCGGCTCTCGGTCTGGGACGCCGACGGCGCCGGCCGGCTGGCCGACGTCCCGGCGCCCGGCGTCGGCAGCATCGCCGGCGTGTCCGCCCCGCCGGAGGGCGGCACGACCGCCTGGCTCGGGTACACCGACTACGCCACCCCGCCGTCGGTCTACCGCTGGGACAGCGCCGGCGGCGCGCCGGTCGAGGAGGAGAAGGCGCCCGTCGCCGGCGACGTGCCGGACGTGCGGGTCGTCGAGACGCACGCGACGTCGCCGGACGGGACGCCGGTCCACCTCTTCGTGATCTCCGCCGACGGGACGCCGGACCGGCCGCGCCCCACCGTGCTGTACGGCTACGGCGGCTTCAACGTCTCGCTCACCCCCGCCTACTCGGCGCAGGCGCTGTCCTGGGTGGCGGCGGGCGGTGTGTGGGCCGTGGCCAACCTGCGCGGCGGCTCCGAGCACGGCGAGGAGTGGCACCGGGCCGGCATGCGCGAGCGCAAGCAGAACGTGTTCGACGACTTCGCCGCGGCCGGCGAGCACCTCGTCGCCGAGGGCTGGACGACGCACGGCCGGCTGGCGGTCATGGGCGGGTCGAACGGCGGGCTGCTGGTCGGCGCGACGCTCACCCAGCGACCCGACCTGGCGGCGGGCGTGGTCTGCAGCGCGCCGCTGCTCGACATGGTCCGCTACGAGCGGTTCGGGCTCGGCCGCACCTGGAACGACGAGTACGGCACCGCCGAGGACCCGACGGAGCTGGGCTGGCTGCTGGGCTACTCGCCGTACCACGCGGTCCGGGAGGGGACGGCGTACCCGGCGGTGCTGTTCACGACGTTCGAGTCCGACACCCGGGTCGACCCGCTGCACGCCCGCAAGCTGGCCGCGGCCCTCCAGCACGCGACGAGCGGCGAGGCGCCGGTCGTGCTCCGCCGGGAGACCTCGGTGGGCCACGGCGCCCGCGCGGTGAGCCGCACCGTCGGGCTGGCCGCCGACCAGCTCGCCTTCCTGGCCGCCGCGACGGGACTTTCGTCCCTGGTGCCGGAACGGAACGCAGCCGGTCGCTGACAGACCGGGACCTGCCTGGGAGTATCGAGGGTGATGACTGCTTCACCGTCCGTGTTCTCCGCTGCCGCCGACGACCTGTCCGCCGCGGCGGCGGGGCTGTTCACCCAGGAGTGGTGGCAGGAGCACGCCGAGACGTTCATCACCAAGCCGCTGCGGATCCTGCTGATCGTCGTCCTGGCCGCCCTGGTCCGGCTGATGGTCAACCGGGGCATCCGCCGGCTGACGGCGCGGACGGCCAGCGGGGCGGTCCCGAGCGTCCTGCGGCCGTGGCGCCGGCGCGGGCGCCCGGCCGACCCGGTCGGCGTCGAGACGATCACCGCCCGCCGCTCGCAGCGCGCCGAGGCGATCGGCTCGGTGCTGCGCAGCTTCGCCTCGTTCGTGATCCTGGGCATCGCCGTCGTCCTCGTGCTCGGCGAGCTGGGGGTCAACCTCGCCCCGATCATCGCCAGCGCCGGCGTGATCGGCGTGGCGCTGGGCTTCGGCGCGCAGAACCTGGTCAAGGACTTCATCGCCGGGATCGGGATCATCCTCGAGGACCAGTACGGCGTCGGGGACGTCGTCGACCTCGGCGAGGCCAGCGGCACCGTGGAGGCCGTCGGCCTGCGCATCACGCGACTGCGCGACGCCCACGGCGTGGTCTGGTACGCCCGCAACGGCGAGATCCTGCGCGTGGGCAACAAGAGCCAGGGCTTCGCCCAGGTCGTCATCGACATGCCGGTCACCCACGACACCGACCTCGAGCGCTGCCGCACGGTGATGCAGGAGGTCGCCGACGAGATGTACGGCGAGGAGGAGTGGGCGGAGGTCCTGCTCGCCGAGCCCGAGTCGCTCGGCGTCGAGTCGATCACCGCCGCCGGCGTCACGATGCGCGTGCAGGTGCGCACCACCAACGCCGACCAGTGGCGGGTCGCCCGCGAGCTGCGCCAGCGGCTGACCGAGCGGTTCGTCGCCGAGGGCTTCAAGGCACCCGCGCCGGTGCTGGCCGGCGCCGGGACGCCTGGAGGTGTCCCCTGAGCCGGCCGGCCAGCGAGGACGCCGTGGCCGAGGACGGCGTCCCGGCCGACGAGCGGCCGGCGACGTTCCGGCAGGTCTTCGCCGTCCGCGAGTTCCGGCCGCTGTTCGGCACGTTCCTGCTGTCCACGGCCGGCGACGAGCTCGCGCGGGTCGCGCTGACCGTCCTCGTCTACCAGCGGACCACCTCGGCGCTGCTGTCGGCGCTCACCTTCGCGATCAGCTACCTGCCCTGGCTGCTCGGCGGACCGGTGCTGGCGGTGCTGGCCGACCGGCTGCCGCGGCACCGGGTGCTCGTCTCGGCCGACGCCGCCCGCGCCCTGCTGGTCGCCGCCATGGCGATCCCCGGGACGCCGCTGCCGGTGCTGCTCGCGCTGCTTCTCGTGCTGGCGCTGTGCGCGCCGCCGTTCGAGTCGGCGCGCTCGGCGCTGGTGGCCGACGTCCTCGAGGGCGACCGGTACGCCGTCGCCAACTCGCTGTCCAACGTCGGGCTGCAGCTGGCCCAGGTGGTCGGCTTCGTCGCCGCCGGCGCGCTGGTCACCGTGCTCAGCCCGTCGGGGGCGCTGCTGGTCGACGCGGCGATCTTCGCGGTGTCGGCGGTCTGGCTCGCGACCGGGCTGCAGCGGCGGCCGGCCGCGACCGCGGGCGAGCCGGCGCAGTCGCTGCTGCGCGACGCCGCCGAGGGTCTGGCGTTCATCCGCCGGTCGCCGCGGCTGCTGGCCATCCTCGCCGTGCTGTGGATCGGCACCGCGTTCGTGTACGCGCCGGAGGGCATCGCCGCGCCGCTGGTCGACGAGCTCGGCCACGGGGCGACCGGCGTCGGCGTGCTGCTGGCCGCCAACCCGCTGGGCGTCACGCTGGGCGGGCTGCTGCTGGCCCGGCTGGTCGCGCCCCGGCGCCGCGAGAAGCTCGTGCCCGGGCTGGTGGTGCTGTCGCTCGCGCCGCTGCTGCTCGCCGGGCTGGTGGGCCTCGTCGCGGGCCCGGGCGCCGCGCCGTTCGGCGTCGTCGTGGTCCTGCTGTTCGTCTCGGGGCTCGGCGCCTGCTGGCTGATCCCGCTGAACGCCACCTTCGTGCAGGCGGTGCCGGCGTCGCACCGCGGGCGGGCCTTCGGCGTGGCGGTCAGCGGCCTCTACGGCGTGCAGGGGCTCGGCGCGCTGGGCGCCGGCCTGGCCGCGGAGGGGCTGCCCGCCAGCGGCGTCGTCGCCCTGTGCGGGGCGCTGGGGCTCGCCGCCGTCGTCCTGCCGCTGCTGGCGTACGTGCGTACCGGAGGTCACATGGCAGGCGACTGCCGGGGCGCGGGACCATCGGTGTCATGAGCGAGTCGAGCCGCACGCTGCCCTCGGCCCGGACCTTCTACGAGGAGATCGGCGGGCACCCGACGTTCGTGCGCCTCGTGGCCCGGTTCTACGAGGGCGTCCGGCACGACCCGGTGATCGCGCCGCTGTACCCGCAGGACGACTGGGACGGCGCCGAGGTCCGGCTGCGCGGCTTCCTGGAGCAGTACTGGGGCGGCCCCACCACCTACTCGCAGGAGCGCGGCCACCCGCGGCTGCGGATGCGGCACGCGCCCTTCGCCATCGGCCCGGCCGAGCGCGACGCGTGGCTGCGGCACATGCGCGACGCCGTCGACTCCCTCGGGCTCACCGACGAGCAGGACGCGACGTTGTGGGGTTATCTGGAGATGGCCGCCCGCAGCATGCAGAACCGCTGGCCCGACGACGCGCCCGGCGGCCTTTCCATCTCCTGAACGACCCCTGAGGAGCACGGGTGAACCCGTCCCCCGACTGGTGGCGGTCCGCCGTCTTCTACCAGGTCTACATCCGCAGCTTCGCCGACGGGAACGGCGACGGCGTCGGTGACCTCCCGGGCATCCGGGCCCGGCTGCCGTACCTGCGCGAGCTGGGCGTGGACGCGCTGTGGATCACGCCGTTCTACCCGTCGCCGATGGCCGACCACGGCTACGACGTCGCCGATCCGCGCGACGTCGAGCCGGCCTTCGGCGACCTCGCCGAGTTCGACGCCGTGCTGGCCGAGGCGCACCGGCTGGGCATCAGGGTGACCGTCGACCTGGTGCCCAACCACAGCTCGCACCAGCGGGAGTGGTTCCGGGAGGCGCTGGCCGCGCCGCCCGGGTCCGCCGCGCGGGCGCGGTACGTCTTCCGCGACGGGCGAGGGCCGGACGGCGCCGAGCCGCCCAACAACTGGCCGTCGGTGTTCGGCGGGCCGGCCTGGACGCGGGTGCCCGACGGGCAGTGGTACCTGCACCTGTTCGCCCCCGAGCAGCCCGACCTCGACTTCGACAACCCCGAGGTGCTGGCCGACCTCGAGGAGACGATGCGGTTCTGGCTGGACCGCGGGGTCGACGGCTTCCGGATCGACGTCGCCCACGGCATGGCCAAGCCGGCCGACCTGCCGGACATGGTGCCGGCCGAGGACACCGGGCTGCTCGACGACCACGGCCCCGGTGACCTGCGCTTCGACCAGGACGGCGTGCACGAGGTGCACCGGCGCATCCGGCGGGTGCTTGACGAGCACCCCGGCACGATGGCCGTCGGCGAGGTCTGGGTGCACGACGACGACCGGCTGGCGCTCTACCTGCGCCCCGACGAGCTGCAGCTGGCGTTCAACTTCCGGCTGCTCATGGCCGACTGGGGCGCCGAGGAGTTCCGGTCGGCCGTGCACCACTCGCTGGCCACCGTGGCCGGCACGCCGGCCCCGGCCTGCTGGGTGCTGTCCAACCACGACCGCCCGCGGCACGTCACGCGCTACGGCGGCGGCGAGGTGGGGACGGCGCGGGCGCGGGCGGCCGCGTTGCTGCAGCTGGCCCTGCCCGGTGCGGCCTACGTCTACAACGGCGACGAGCTCGGCATGCCCAACGTCCCGGTGCCCGACGAGGCGCTGCAGGACCCGGTGTGGGAGCGGTCCGGGCACACCGTGCGGGGCCGAGACGCCTGCCGGATCCCCATGCCCTGGTCGGGCTCGGAGCCGCCGTACGGCTTCACGACGGCGCCGACGACCTGGCTGCCGATGCCGCCGGGGTGGGCGGGGCTGACCGTGGCCGCGCAGCAGGCCGATCCCGGTTCGATGCTGTCGCTGTACCGAGCGGCGCTGGCGCTGCGCTCGTCGTCCCCGGCCTTCGCCGGCGAGGGGCTGCAGTGGGTACCGGCACCCGACGGTTGCCTCGCGTTCCGCCGTCCGGGCGGGCTGGTGTGCCTGCTCAACGCCTCGTCCGGGCCGGTGCCGCTGCCGGAGGGACGGGTGCTGCTGGCCAGCGGCGACGTGGGCGGCGGCACCCTGCCGGCCGACTCGGCGGTGTGGCTGCACGCGTGACGGGGCAGTGCCCGGAGGTCCGCGCTCCCGGCGGGCGCCGCCACCGCACCCGGGTAGGATCAGTTCCGTAACACAGCGCCACGGGGGGCACGTGCACAACCGGTCGACCGACCCGGTGGTCGGGGGACCCCTTCTCCCGGAGGCGCGCCCGCCCATGACGTTGCTGCAGGTCGACGGACTGACGAAGTCGTTCGGGGCCCGGCGCGTCCTGCGGGACGTCTCCTTCTCGATCGCCGAGGGCGAGATCGTCGGGCTGGTCGGCACCAACGGCGCCGGCAAGTCCACCCTCGGCGACATCGTCGCCGGGATCGCCGTGGCCGACTCCGGCCGGATGAACCTGTGCGGCCGGCCCTTCGCCCCGCTGTCGGGCGAGGACGCGCGCCGGCTCGGCGTCGGGGTGGTCGAGCAGCTGGTCCGGATCGATCCCGGGCTCACCGTCGCCCAGGCGGTCTTCCGCGGCACGCCGCAGGCCGGGCGCCCGCAGGAGGCCCTGCGCCGGCAGGCCCAGGTCCTGCTCGCCGAGGTCGCCCTGGACGTCGACCCGGACACCCGCGTCGGGGAGCTGCCGCACTACGTGCACGGTCTGGTCGAGATCGCCCGCGTGCTGGCCGAGGACACCCGGCTGGTGGTGCTCGACGAGGTGTCGGCCTCGCTGCTGCCGTCGGAGGTGAACGGGGTGCACGCCGTCGCCGACCGGCTGCGGCGCCAGGGGCGGGGCGTGCTCTACATCAGCCACCGGCTGCCGGAGATGCTCGAGGTGGTCGACCGGGTGCTGGTCCTGCGCGACGGCCGGATCGCCCTGGACAGCCCCAGCGCGGCGCTGGACCCGGTGCGGCTGATCGCGGCGACGGTCGGTGAGCCGGTGGCGGTGCCGCCCCGCCCCGCCGTCGTCGCTGCTCCCGAGCCGCCGCCGTCCGCCCCGTCCCCCTCCGACTCGGACCAGGTGGCACTGCAGGTGCGCAACCTGCGGGTGCCCGGGCGGGTGGCGGGCGTGGACCTGCTGCTGCGCCGCGGCGAGGTGGTCGGGCTGACCGGCCACCGGTCGTCCGGCGTCCGCGAGATCGCCGGCGCGCTGACCGGTGAGCTGCCCGCGATCACCGACGAGCTGCTGCTGCACGGCGAGCCGCCCGCGGCCGACGACGGGACGCTGCGGCTGCCCGCCTACCGCCCCGACGACGACGCCTACGGGGTCGACCCGCGCGAGACCATCGCGCGCACGCTCATCCAGGAGCCGTGGGGGGCGATGACCACCCTGCACGCCGAGATCGCCTCGCTGCGCGGGGTCGTCAACACCGTCCACCAGCTCGACGTGAAGACGATGAGCATCCGGACGTCGGTCGGCGCGCTGTCCGGCGGCGACCAGCACAAGCTCGCGCTGGCCCGCTGGATGGCCGCGACCGACCGCGACGTCCTCGTCGTCCACGAGCCCACCCGCGGCCTCGACGTCCGGGCCCGCGCGCAGGTGCGGCAACTGCTCGACGAGGCGACCGCCGCGGGCACCTCCGTCGTCGTGGTGTCGGTGGACCCCGACGAGCTGGCCGAGTGCTGCGACCGGGTCGGGGTGGTGGCCGACGGCCGCGTCACCCGCTGGATCGACACCGGCGAGCTGGAGCTCGCCGCGGTGCGGGAGCGGATCCTGGAAGCGGCCGGCGCCGCCTCCTGAGGCCTCGACCGGGTCACCCCGCCCCGGTCGGTCCCGTCCCCGCCGCCGACGCCCGCCCGGCCCCGTCCGGGCCGGGCGTCGGCACCGTCTCAGACGCTGACCTTCTGCGCGACCGCCCGCAGCTTGTGCCGGGCCAGCGCGAGGTTGCCGGTCATCCGGTCGAGGACGAGGTAGATGAACAGGCCGGCGTTGCCCTGGCCCTTGAGCACGTTGATCAGGTGGTACTGGTGCTCGAGGGTGATCAGGACGTCCTCGATCTCGTCCTTGAGCTCCAGGTCGTTGATGGTGCGCAGCTTGGCGCGGACGACGTTCGAGTTGCCCGCGGCGGCGACGTTGAGGTCGAAACCGGGTGCGCCGCCGGCCGCGAGGGCCATGCCGCTGTCGACGTCGACGATGGCGGCGCCGCTGGCGCCCTCGATCGAGAGCAGGTCGGCGATGACGTTGTCGAGCTGTGCCACGGGTGGAACTCCTGTCGTTTCTCGGTGGGGGCGCAGCGGGGTGCTGCGGTCCGGGTCGGCGGGCGACCCGGGTCGACCGGACGAGCCGGGCGTCTCGGGGTGCACGGCCGGGGTGCGCGGCGGCGATGCCGCGTCGTCGTGCGGTGCACCGGGCGGTTCCCGGTGCGCTGCCTCGTCGGCGGTCGGCGGCTCGGGTGGCGGCGTCCTCGGGGGGAGTCCCCACGAGACCAGGGACTCCCACCACCGTGTTGCCACGCCGTGCTCGCCTTCGCCGAGGGCTCCGGACGGATCCGAGCCAACACGGTTCCGGGTGGGGCCGCAAACCGGTCGGCGTGTCCGCAGGCCAGCCGTCCGCGCCCGCCCGACCGGCCTCGTGCCGGGGACCTTGCGGCGATGCGGCAGACTGCCGGTGATCTGCCGCCGACCACTGTTGGAGGATTCGTGGCCACCGCTTCTTCGCCGGCGCTGCCCTCGCGGCCGCTCGTGCTCGCCGACCTCGTCCCCGCCGTCAAGGCGCGGGACGCCGGCCTGGTCGCGCTCGGCGTGCTGTTCACCGCTCTGCTGGCGCAGGTGGCCGTCCCCGTGCCGGGTTCGCCGGTCCCGATCACCGGGCAGACGCTGGCCGTCGTCCTCGTCGCGGCCTCGCTCGGGCCGGTCCGCGGGGTCGCCGTGCAGGTGGCCTACATCCTCGCCGCGGCGGTGGGCCTGCCCTTCTACTCCGAGGCCAGCGGCGGCGTCGACGTCGTCCTGGGCGCCACGGGCGGCTACGTGCTGGGCTTCATCCCGGCCGCGTACCTGATGGGCCTGGCGGCCCGGCGCGGTGCCGACCGCACGCCGTGGAAGTCGGTCCCGCTGTTCATCGCCGGCCAGGCCGTGATCTTCGCCGTCGGCGTGCCGTGGCTGGCGCTCAGCACCGGCATGACCGCCGCGCAGGCGCTGGACGCGGGCTTCTACCCGTTCATCCTGGGCGGGCTGGTGAAGGCCGCGATCGCCGCCACCGTGCTCGGCAGCGCCTGGGCGGTCGTGAACCGCCGCCGGCGCTAGCTCTCGGGTGCCCCGCCCGCCGGCTCGTCGGTCCAGCGGGCGAGGAACTCCTTCTCGTCGGGGGTCAGCCGCCGCGGGCGGTTGATCGAGAAGTCGAACGGGACGAGCAGGGTGCTGCCGGTGACGGCGAGCGTGCCGTGGTCGACGACCTCGTAGTGGCAGGTGAAGGCCGCCGCGCGGATGCCGGACACCCAGATCTGCACGTCCAGCGGCCGCGGGGAGTAGACGACCGGCCGCTTGTACTGGATGTCGTGGGCGGCGACCACGGTGCCCCGGCGCAGGCCGGTGCGCTCCTCCAGGGAGGCCCGCTCGAAGAACAGGTCGACGCGGGCCATCTCGAAGTACTGCAGGAACACCACGTTGTTGACGTGGCCGTAGGCGTCCATGTCCGACCAGCGCATCGGGACCTGCACCGTGTACCGCACGGGGACACCCTGCCCTACCGCCGGTCGTGACCACGAGCGGGCTTGACCTCCAGCGCACTTGAGCAAGTGCACTGCTGCACGTGGACCCGACACCCGCCCCCGACCGCTCGAATGCCGACGTCGACCGCCTCGTCGACCTGGTCGCCGTCGTGGAGGACACGCAGCGCACCGAGGACGTCGACGGCTTCCTCGCCCTGTTCTCCCCCGACGCCGTCTGGGTGACCGGCGGTGGCCGCCGGCTCGTCGGCCTCGACGAGATCGCCGCGTTCACCCGCCGCGTCCTGCCGGGGGCGATGAGCGGTGCGTCGGCGAGCTACACCGTCGCGGAGGTCCGCTTCCCCACCCCGGACGTCGCGATCACCTGGGTGGACCAGGAGTACCTCGACGCCGACGGCCGGCCGCTGTCGCCCCGCTCGCTGGGGCGGCCGACGTACACCTGGCGGCGGGAGGGCGGGGACTGGCGGATCGTCGCCGGGCAGAACACCGGCGTCGCGGAGGACAACGGGGGCGACGACGCCGCCGACCTGGCGGCGCTGCGCGAGGTGGTCCGGCGCGTGGAGGACGGCTTCAACCGCAACGACCCCGCGCTGCTGACCGCCGACGTGGCCGACGACGCCGTCCTGGTCGACGCGACCGGACGGGTGCTGCGCGGCCGGGAGGAGGCCGTGGCCGCCGCGGTGGCCGGGCTGGCGCAGCCGGTGCTGCGCGACGCCACGGCGCACTACCGCCTCACCGACGTGACCATGCCGGCCGAGGGGGTCGCCGTGGCGACGAAGGAGGCGTGGTCGACCGCGGCCGACGCGGATGCCGGGCGGCCGCCGGAGATGCGGGCGCTGTACGTGTTCGTGCGCCGCGACGGCGGGTGGCGGATCGCCCGCCGGGCGAACGTGCTCGTCCGCTCCTGACCCCGGAACGCCGACGGCCGGCCGGAGCGCGTGCTCCGGCCGGCCGGTGACGTGCTGGCACGGCCCTGCTGCGGGGCCCCGTGCCGAGCCTGCGAAGCGCGGGGGCAGCGAGGTCCCTGCTCAGTCGCGGGCGAGCTTGCGGTAGGTCGCGCGGTGCGGGCGGGCCGCCTCGGCGCCGAGCCGCTCGATCTTGTTCTTCTCGTAGTCGGCGAAGTTGCCCTCGTACCAGAACCACTTCGACTCACCCTCGTAGGCGAGGATGTGGGTGGCCACGCGGTCGAGGAACCACCGGTCGTGGCTGACCACGACGGCGCAGCCGGGGAACTCCTCGAGCGCGGCCTCCAGGCTGGAGAGCGTCTCGACGTCGAGGTCGTTGGTCGGCTCGTCGAGCAGCAGCAGGTTGCCGCCCTGCTTGAGGGTCAGGGCGAGGTTCAGCCGGTTGCGCTCGCCACCGGACAGCACGCCGGCCGGCTTCTGCTGGTCCGGGCCCTTGAACCCGAACGCGGCGACGTAGGCGCGCGAGGGCATCTCGACGTTGCCCACCTTGATGTGGTCCAGGCCGTCGGAGACGACCTCCCACAGCGTCTTCTTCGGGTCGATGCCGCCGCGGCTCTGCTCGACGTAGGAGATCTTGACCGTCTCGCCGACCTTGATGTCGCCGTCGTCGGGCTTCTCCTCGCCGACGAGCATCTTGAACAGCGTCGTCTTGCCCGCGCCGTTGGGGCCGACGACGCCGACGATGCCGTTGCGCGGGAGGGTGAACGACAGGTCGTCGATCAGCAGCCGGTCGCCGAAGCCCTTGGTCAGCTCCTTGGTCTCGACGACGACGTTGCCCAGCCGCGGGCCCGGCGGGATCTGGATCTCCTCGAAGTCGAGCTTGCGGTACTTCTCGGCCTCGGCGGCCATCTCCTCGTAGCGGGCAAGGCGGGCCTTGCTCTTGGCCTGACGGGCCTTGGCGCCGGAGCGCACCCACTCGAGCTCTTCCTTGAGGCGCTTCTGCCGCTTGGCGTCCTTGGCGCCCTCGACCTTGAGCCGGGCGGCCTTGGTCTCCAGGTAGGTGGAGTAGTTGCCCTCGTAGGGGTAGGCGCGACCGCGGTCGAGCTCGAGGATCCACTGGGCGACG
Organism: Geodermatophilus sp. SYSU D00691; assembly: GCF_054050275.1. NCBI lineage: Bacteria > Bacillati > Actinomycetota > Actinomycetes > Geodermatophilales > Geodermatophilaceae > Geodermatophilus > Geodermatophilus sp. SYSU D00691. Next base: position 104,387 of record NZ_JBJGYZ010000010.1, on the reverse strand, counting down.
TTGTCGAGGAAGTACCGGTCGTGGGTGACGGCGACGACGGTGCCGGCGTACTTCTCCAGGTGCTGCTCCAGCCACGCGACGCTCTCGGCGTCGAGGTGGTTGGTGGGCTCGTCGAGCAGCAGCAGGTCGGGCGCCTCGAGCAGCAGCTTGCACAGCGCGACCCGGCGGCGCTCACCGCCGGAGAGGACCGTGACGTCGGCGTCGCCGGGCGGGCAGCGCAGCGCGTCCATGGCCTGCTCGATGCGGGCGTCGAGCTCCCAGCCGTCGGCGTTCTCGATGACCTCCATGAGCTCGCCCTGCTCGGCCAGCAGCGTGTCGAAGTCGGCGTCGGGCTCCCCCATCGCCGCGCTGACCTCCTCGAAGCGGGTCAGCGCGTCGCGGAGCGGCTTGACCGCCTCCTCGACGTTGCCGCGGACGTCGAGCTCCTCGTTGAGCGGCGGCTCCTGCAGCAGGATGCCCACCGTCGCCTCGGGCGCCAGGGTGGCGTCGCCGTTGGACGGGTGCTCGAGGCCCGCCATGATCTTGAGGACCGTCGACTTGCCGGCGCCGTTGGGGCCGACCACGCCGATCTTGGCGCCGGGCAGGAACGCCAGGGTGACGTCGTCGAGGATCACCTTGTCGCCGTGCGCCTTGCGCGCACGGACCATCGAGTAGATGTACTGAGCCACTGGGCTTCTCGGGCCTTCCGTTGTGTCGCGAACGGGGGCGGGGCCGGCCGGCCCCCTGCGTCCTCGCTCCGATCCTCCCAGTTCCCGGCGGCGTGGTGGAGTGCCGGTCCCGGGACGGTGCTGTCGGAGTCCACGAGGTGCAACACCGGCACCCCCGCGTGTAGTCCGCCGCACCCGCCCGGAGGAGCCGGGGATCCCGTGCGGGATCCCCGGCACCACCGCCTCAGCCGACCGGGACCGGGGTGCGCGCCTCCTCCCCCGCGTCCTCGACCTCGTACGGGTAGCCGTCGAACGACCCGAAGGACGCGTCCGGCTCCTCGTCCGGCGGGGTCTCCGGGGTCGCCGCGCCGTCCTCGGGCACCGCGTCGGCGGACGGGACCTGCGGGCGGGCGGTCCGGCGGAACTCGGCGGTCCCCTTGTTCAGGTCGGGCCCCACGGCCTCGGCGCGGAGCTTCACCTTGCTGCGCCGGCCCTGCTCGGACTCCCACTCGTCGGTGTACAGCCACCCGAAGACGATCACCGGGTCGCCCTTGCTGAGCGTGTGCGAGACGTTGCCGCCCAGCTCACCCCAGCACTCGACGTCGACGTACAGGCGCTTGCTGTCCACCCACCCCTGCACGCCCTTGTCGAAGCGGCGCGACGTCGAGGCGAGGCGGAAGTTCGTGACGCTGCCGTTGGCGGTGCGGTTCTTCTGCGGCGACGCCACCACGTTGCCGATGACGGTGACCCCGGTTTCCTTCACGGTGCTCCTCGCGGTGTGCGAACGCCCTGCCGGGCGCGGCCGGCGCGGTGCCGGCGTGGGGACCACCGTGGCTCCGGTCGGCACCGAGCGGTGGGCGCCGCCGGCATCTGTGGACGACGCCCGCGCCTGTGGACGCCGGGCCGCCGGCGGTCCCCCCGCCGTGCTCAGCTCGTGCCGTGCGACGACCCGGACCGGCCCTGCACCGCCCACGCCCGCGCGGTGAGGTGGATCGACCCGTCCTCGGCGACCGGCAGCCGGCGGCGGAGCAGCTCCCGCAGGGCGGCGCGGTCGGGTTCGCCCAGCGCCGCCGCGTAGGCCGGGGCCGGCCCGGTACCGCCCAGGAAGGGCGTCCAGTAGTCGTCGAAGTCGGCGAAGACGGTCGGCACGACGATCTCCCCGACCGCCACGCCGTCCAGGCCCGCGTCGTCGAACAGCCGGCGCAGCGGCCCGGGGCGGCACAGCGCGAAGCGGAGCCCCTCGTCGAGCTCGCCGGCCACCGGGTCCCGCTCGGCGGCCGCGGCCCAGAAGTGCCGCATGAGCTCCATGCCGCCCGCGTAGTCCCAGACGTAGGCCGCGATCAGCCCGCCCGGCGCGGCGACCCGGCGCATCTCGGCCAGCGCGGCCGCGGCGTCCGGCACGAAGTTGAGCACCAGTCCCGAGACGACGACGTCCACCGAGCCGTCCGCCAAGGGGAGCGACTGCGCGCTCCCCTGCTCGATGACGACCCGCGGATCGGTCATGGTGGCCCTGGCGTGCGCGACGAAGTCGGCCGAGGGGTCCACGCCCGCGACGGAGGCGGGCGCCGCGGCGGAGAGGACCGCCGTCGTGAGGGCACCGGTGCCGCAGCCGACGTCGAGCCAGCGGCGGCCCGCCGGCACGGCGAGGAGGTCCAGGAACCGCCGCGCCACCGGCCGGCTCCACCGGCCCACGTAGGCCTCGTACCGCTCCGCGCCGGCCCAGGACCCCGGCACCGTCGGCTTGCCCACGGCGCACCTCCCGTCCGGCGCATGGTGGTGCTCCGGGGGCGCCCGGTCAACGGGCCGCTCGGCGCAACGCGGAGCGGGCCGGGAGAAGTGCGATGATCTGTCGCCGAGCGCCCGTAGCTCAGCGGATAGAGCAGGTGCCTTCTAAGCACTTGGTCGCAGGTTCGATCCCTGCCGGGCGCGCTCGGGCGGTCGACCCGCAGGCGGCGACCCGCGTCGCGAACCCGTCCGGCCGCGGAACGACTGAGCGGCCGCCGCCCCGGGCATGGTCGGCGGATGCGGTTCGGGCTCTCCCTCGCCTGCTTCGGCGACGGTGTCGACGCGGCGGTCGTCGCGGAGTGGGCGGTCGCCGCGGAGCAGGCGGGTTGGGACGGCTTCTTCCTCTGGGACCACCTGTTCGCCTTCGGCCCGGGCCCGATCCCGGTCGTCGACCCGTGGATCGCGCTCACCGCGGCGGCCTGCGCGACCACGGCGATCCGGCTCGGCACCCTGGTGACGCCGCTCCCCCGCCGCCGCCCCGTGGTCGTCGCCCGCCAGACGGTGACGCTCGACCGGTTGAGCGGCGGCCGGCTCACCCTCGGGGTGGGCACCGGCGCGTTCCCGTTCGAGTGGGAGTACGTCGGCGAGGAGGCCGACCCCCGGACCCGGGGGCAGATGCTCGACGAGCACCTGGACCTGCTCGACCGGCTCTGGAGCGGGGAGCCGGTCCACCACGAGGGCCGCTTCTACCGGGCGGCGGGACCGGACTGGTCGGCGGTCTGCCACCCGCCGCCGCTGCAGCGGCCCCGCATCCCGGTATGGGTCGGCGGCACCTGGCCGGGCACCCGCCCCTTCGTCCGGGCGGCCCGGTGGGACGGCGTCGTCCCGATGCGTCTCGACGGCCGGTGGGAGGTCGCGGACACCGCCGCCGTGGCCGAGCGGATGCGCACCCTGCGCGCCGATCCGGCGCCGTTCGACCTCGCCGTCCCGGGCGAGAGCGACGGCGCGGATCCCGCCCGCCACGACGTCCACGCCGACCACGCGCGAGCCGGTGCCACCTGGTGGGTGGAGGCCGTGTACCCCTGGCGCGCCGACCTGCCGGGCGGGCTGCCGTGGCCGTCGGCGGCCCGCCACCGGATCGACCAGGGTCCGTGACCACCGGCTGCCGGGCACTCCCATGGCGTCGCAAGCAGCGGTGCAAGTCCGGCACCAGCGCTGGTCAAGTCCGCCCGAAGAGCCGTCCTCCACCGTGTGCCACACCAGGAGGAGGACACCATGACCCAGTCGACCTATCCCCCCGTCGGGCAGCAGCCCTACGGCCAGCAGTACGGACAGCAGCCCTACGGCCAGCCGGGGTTCGCCCCGTCCCCCGCGCCGTTCGGCCAGCCGGCCTCGCCCTACGGCTACCAGCCGCCCAAGAAGAAGACAGGGCTGATCATCGGCTCGGTGCTGAGCGCGCTGATCCTGATCGGGGGGCTCGTCGTCGGCGGCATCCTGCTGTTCGGCACGTCGTACCTGGACGCCGCCGACGTCGAACGGCAGCTCACGGCGTTCACCGAGGAGCAGGCCGGCGTGGCGCCGACCGACGTCAGCTGCCCGACGGACGTCGAGCTCGAGGCCGGCGCCACCTTCAGCTGCAGCGCCTCGCTCGAGGGCCAGCCGATCACCTACACCGTCACCCAGACCGACGACGAGGGCAACGCCGAGTTCACCGTCGACAACACCGTCGTGCCGGTGGCCGCCGTCGAGGAGGAGGTCAGCGCTCAGATCGCGGCCGACATCGAGTCCGAGACCGGTGTGGACGTCCAGCTGGCGACCGACTGCGACACCGGCGACCGCACCCTGCTGGTCGACCCGGCCGGGACGACGCTGGACTGCACCGTGACCAACCTCGAGGACACGTCCCGCAGCATCCAGGTGACCGCCACGGTCGCCGAGGACAGCAGCGTCAGCTACGAGGTCCAGGACGCGTGAGCCGCAGCCGCCAGGGCGGTGGCACCGGGGAGCCGGTGCCACCGCCCTCGCACGTGCGGGTGGTCAGCTGGTCCGGCGGTCGGGGTGCACCCAGCCGATCGCCGGGGCGACGTGCTCGGTGATCGTCTCGAGCAGGTGGGCGTTGTAGTCGACGCCCAGCATGTTCGGGACGGTGAGCAGCAGGGTGTCGGCCTCGCGGACGGCGGCGTCCTTGGCCAGGTCCTCGGCCAGCTCGTCGGGCTCGCCGACGTAGCTCTTGCCGAACCGGGCGCGCACCCCCTCGAGCAGGCCCACCTGGTCGCTGCTCTCCGACCGGTCGCCGAAGTACGCGCGGTCGGTGTCGGTGACCAGCGGCATGACGCTGCGGCTCACCGAGACGCGCGGCTCGCGCTCCCAGCCCGCGTCGGACCACGCCGACCGGAACAGCGCGATCTGCTCGGCCTGCAGCTCGTCGAACGGCACGCCGGTGTCCTCGCTGAGCAGCGTGGAGCTCATCAGGTTCATGCCCTGCTCGGCCGTCCAGACGGCGGTCGCCCGGGTCCCCGAACCCCACCAGATCCGGTCGGCCAGCCCCGGCGCCTGCGGCTGCACGGCCAGCCGGCCGGCGACCCCACCGGTCATCCGCGGGTCGGCGTCCACCACGGTGGCGCCGGCGATCGCGGCGCGGAACAGCGTCGTCTTCTCCCGCGCCAGCTCGGCGTCCCCGGACCCCTCCGGCGGGACGTAGCCGAACGCCTCGGAGCCGCGCAGCGCCGTCTCGGGTGACCCGCGGCTGACGCCGAGCTGCAGCCGTCCGTCGCTGAGCAGGTCGGCCGCCGCGGCCTCCTCGGCCATGTAGAGCGGGTTCTCGTAGCGCATGTCGATCACGCCGGTCCCGATCTCGATGCGCCGGGTGCGCATCGCGATCGCCGTCAGGAGAGGGAAGGGCGAGGCCAGCTGGCGGGCGAAGTGGTGCACGCGCACGAACGCGCCGTCCACCCCCAGCTCCTCGGCCGCGACGGCGAGCTCGACGCTCTGCACGAGGGCGTCCCGCGCCGTCCGCACCTGCGAGCCGGGGATGGGCTGCCAGTGCCCGAACGACAGGAACCCGATCTTCTTGTCCACGAGGAGTGCGAGCGCTCCAGCCGGGCCCGGAGATTCCCGCCTGGCCAGGTCTGCGGTCAGCGAGGGCGACGCTTGTCGCACCTTGCCGAGACGACGCCGACGTTCCACCGACTCATCACGTTGTGTAGCGACGCGAACACGACTCTCCGTCGGCAGGTTCCGCCACTTCGGCGTCCGGATGCCCGACCCTGTCCAGGTGAACCTCCCCGCACGCGGCACGGCCCCGCACCGACTGCGGGCCATCGACACGCTGCTCGCCGACCGCGGCCAGATGTTCCAGGCGCTCTTCCTCGGCGCCCCGATCGCCAAGGCGCTCGTCACCGTCGACGGGCACATCCTCGTGGCGAACCCGGTGATGTGCGGGCTGACCGGCCGCACCGTCGAGGAACTCACCGGCCGGCACGTCGACCTGCTCGCCCACCCCGACGACCCGCCCGTGACCGAGCTCAAGGTGCTCCCCGGCCCGGGCGAGGAGGACCTCGACCCGAACCTGCTGCTCGACGGCGAGCGCCGGTTGCGCCGCTCCGACGGCACCGAGCTGTGGGTGGTCCAGGCGCACGACGTCGTCCGGCACACCACGGGCGCCCCGCAGTTCGTCGTCCTGTCGCTGGTCGACGTGACCGACCGCCGCCGTGCCGAGGAGGACCTCGTCCGCCGCGCGTTCACCGACCCGCTCACCGGGCTGCCCAACCGGCGCGCGCTCACCGACCGGCTGCGCCACGCCGTGGCGCTCTCCCGCCGCCGGGGCCTGCAGGTGGGCCTCGTGCACCTGAACATCGACCGGTTCAAGGCGGTCAACGAGGCGCTCGGCCACGAGGCCGGCGACCTGCTGCTCTCCCAGGTCGCCGACCGGCTGCGGTGGAGCACCCGCGTCGAGGACACCGCCGTCCGGCTCGGTGCCGACGAGTTCCTCGTCGTGGCCGAGGACGTCGAGGACCTCGACGGCCTGCGGGCGCTCGCCGACCGGCTGCTGTCGGTGCTCGACGAGCCGTTCGTCGTCCACGACCGCGAGATCACCCTCTCGGCCAGCGTCGGCCTGACCCTCGGCAACGACCTGACCCCCGACGACCTGCTGCGGCAGGCCCAGAGCGCGCTGACCCGTGCCAAGACCGACGGCAGCCGCGCCCGCATCGAGGTGCACGAGGGCGCGCTCTCCCGCAGCGAGGTCGACCAGCTGCAGCTCGAGACCGACCTGCGGCACGCGATCGAGAACGACGAGCTGCGGCTCTTCTACCAGCCGATCGTGCACCTGGCCGACGAGACGCTGCTCGGCTACGAGGCGCTGATCCGCTGGCAGCACCCCAGCCGCGGGCTGCTGCCGCCGGGCGTCTTCCTGCCCGCCGCGGAGAACAACCGGCTGACCTCGAAGCTCGGCGCCTGGGTGCTCAAGCAGGCCTGCCGCGACGCCGCCACCTGGCCGTCGGACCTGCGCGTGCACGTCAACATCTCCGCCCGCCACCTCGCCGAGGACGGCTTCAGCGAGCTGGTCGCCGAGGCGCTGGCCGAGTCGGGGCTCGCCCCGGAGCGGCTGGAGCTGGAGATCACCGAGTCCACCGCGCTGTTCGCCGCCGAGGCGACGCTGCACTCGGTCGCCGTCGTCACCGAGCAGGGCGTCACGCTCGCCCTCGACGACTTCGGCACCGGCTACTCGGCCATCACCGCGCTGCACCGGCTGCCGATCCACACGGTGAAGATCGACCGCTCCTTCGTCGCCGACGTGGTGACCGAGCCGTCGACCGCGGCGCTCGTGCACGGTCTGCTCCAGCTCGGCCGCGGCATGGGCCTGCAGGTCATCGCCGAGGGCATCGAGGACCTCGAGCAGGCCGACTGGCTGCTGCGGCACGGCTGCGCCATGGCCCAGGGCTTCGCCTTCGGCCGCCCCGCTCCCCTGCCGACGCCGGCCGAGGTGCTCATCGGCGAGGTCACCGACGCCCCGCCGGCGACGCCCGTCGCCGACAGCCCGGCGCCGCTCACCGGTGAGGTCGCCGCACGGCTGCCGCTGCCGCCGGGCCGGCACGAGACCGACGACCTCAGCGGCGCGCTCGGCGGGCTCACCGAGGAGCAGGACGACGCGGACGACGCCTCGCCGTACCCGGCCCAGGCGGGCGCGGTGCTGCCGTTCCCGCCGCCGCGCCGGCCGCAGGCACCGGAGCATCCGCTGGTGGAGACGCCGACCGGCGAGCTGGACGAGCCGACCGAGGATTGAGCCCTAGTCGGCCCGGGGCAGCACGAGCGGCACCGGGCGCTTCGCCGTCCGCCCGTCGCCGGACGACGTCCCCCGCAGCCGCCGGCCGACCCACGGCGCGACGAAGCCGCGGACCCACGCGGCCTCCTCGCTCACGGCCGTGCGCAGCGGGCGGGGCGGCTGCGGGGGCAGCGGGGTGCGCCACCCGTCGTCCTCGGCGACCGGCACGCCGAGCGCCTCGGCCGCCGCGAGGGCGATCCGCCGGTGCCCCTCGGCGGTGAGGTGGACGCGGTCGGTGTCCCACATCCGGAAGTCCTGCAGCCAGGTCGCGCCCCACTGGTCGAGGACGGCGGCGCCGTGCCGGGCCGCGATCGACCAGAGGGAGGCGTTGAAGACGGCGACGCGACCCCGGATCCGCCGGATGATCGGCGTCTGCCGCGGATCGACGCCGGTGGCGAGCAGCACGTCGGCGCCGGCGGCGCGCAGTCGGACGACCGCGTCCTCGATGCGGGCCGCGAGCGCGTCGGGGTCACCGCCGGGCCGCAGCAGGTCGTTGCCGCCGGCGACGAGGCTGACCAGGTCCGGCTGCGCCGCCAGCGCGACCGGCAGCTGCTCGTCCAGCACCTGGCCCACCAGCCGGCCGCGGATGGCCAGGTTGGCGTACTCGACCTTGGTGTCGGCGGCCGCCGCGAGGTGCTCGGCCAGCCGGTCGGCCCACCCGCGGTACTCCCCGGGACGGGTGGGGTCGGGGTCGGAGAGCCCCTCGGTGAAGGAGTCGCCCAGGGCGATGTAGCGCCGCCACGAACCGTTTCGCACAGCAACCATGGCACCACGGTGACCGAGCACACAGCGCGCCCGGTGCGCCACCGGGGCAACGATGCGCGCATGCGCATCGACGTCGCCGCCTCGCTCACGGTCGAGTCCCCCGCCCCGGTCACGGGACTGCTGCAGGTCGCCGTGGCGTCGCCGGTCGAGGAGACGCTCACGGTCGTCTCCGGTGGGTCACCGGTCGAGCCGGAGGAGTTCGAGGTGGACGGCGCGCGCGTGCACCGCCTCGCCCTGTCCGAGGGGACGACGACCATCACGTACACCGCCGCGGCGTCGTCCGAGGGTCCCGGCCGCGCGGTGACGCCCGCGGCGTGGGCCGAGGCGCTGCGGCCGAGCCGGTACTGCCCGTCGGACCAGCTCGAGGGCTTCGCGTCGGCGGAGTTCGACCGGTCGCTGCCGCGGACCGAGCTGGTGCGGTCCGTCGCCGACTGGGTGCACGGCCGGCTCACCTACACCTCGGGCTCGTCGCGGCCGGTGGACACCGCCGTCGACACGCTGCTGACCGGGCAGGGCGTGTGCCGCGACTACGCGCACCTGACCGTCACGCTGCTGCGCGCGCTGGAGGTGCCGGCCCGGCTGGTCGCGGTCTACGCGCCGGGGCTGGACCCGATGGACTTCCACGCCGCCGTCGAGGCAGACGTCGACGGCACCTGGTGCGTGGTCGACGCGACCCGGCTGGCCCCGACGTCGTCGCTGGTGCGGATCTGCTCCGGCCGCGACGCGGCCGACACGGCGTTCCTCACCCTGTTCGGCGGCGTCGCCACCCTCGGCGGGATGACCGTGACGGCGACGGCGGCCGGCGACCTGCCCGCGCCGGACGACACCCCCCTTGCACTGCCCTGAGCTGCGGAAACTGTCACACCCCCTCCGTAGCTTGAGGTCGTGCCGCGGATCTCCGGTTCCTCGACGTTCGAGGGTGTGCTGATCGACTGGTTCGTCGACCAGCCGGCCACGCCCGCGCGGGTGCCGGTGGCGTTGCTGTCGCGGGAACAGGTCGCCGCGGCCTTGCAGAGACGGGTCCAGCAGCAGGCGATGGACGCGGCCTACGACGCCGAGCTGATCCTGCGGCTGGCCGAGCTCACCCCGGACGTCGAGGACCCGCCGGCCGGCAGCCCGGGGGCGCGCAGCACGGACTGGCGGCAGACCGACCCGGAGTTCCCCGGCGTCTCGGAGTCCTTCCCCGACGAGCTGGGCATGGTGCTCGGGGTCGGCCGGCTCACCGCCGCGCACCGGGCGCGGCGGGCGTGGACGTGGCGGCAGGACCTGCCGCTGACCTGGGCGGCGCTGCGGGCCGGGGAGCTGGACGAGCGGCGCGGGCAGATCTTCGCCGACACCCTGGCGCACACCGACCCGGTGCTGGCCGGGCGGGTCGAGGAGATCGTTCTGCCCGAGGCGGCCGGACTGGGGTTCGGGCCGCTGAAGAAGCGCATCCTGGCGGTGCTGCTCGAGCTCGACCCCGGTTCCGCCGACGAGAACCGGCAAGTGGCGGAGAAGAACGCCGACGTGTTCGTCCAGCCCGCCGGCGACGCCATGGCCACCCTCGGGGCCACGTTGCGCGCCGAGGAGGCCGCCGAGGCCTACGACTTCCTCGACACGCTCGCCCGGATGGCCAAGGCCGACGGCGACTCCCGGCCGATCGGGCAGATCCGGCACGAGATCTACTCCCTGTTGGTGCGCGGTGCCGCGCTGCCCGGCGCCGGCGGGGTGCGTGCGCGGCTCACCATCACCGCGGCTCTTGCCGCGCTCGAAGGCGCGTCCACCGCGCCGGGTGAGGTGAACGGCTTCGCGATCACGCCGATGCAGCTGGCCGAGCTGCTGCGCCGGGTCGGCGCCCTGGGGCTGACCACACCCGAGGGCGGCGAGCTGGAGTTCGCGCTCACCGACGCCCACGGCCGGCTGCTGGCCACCCTGACCTACGACGAGCTGGCCCGGCGGGTGCGGCGCGGCGAGGGGCTGGACCCGCCGGCGGCCGTCGACCGCCACGACCCCACCCCCGCGCAGCGCCGCTTCGTCACCACCCGGGACCGGGGCTGCCGCTACCCGTTCTGCCCGGGCCGTGCCGGCTGGGCCGACCACGACCACGTGGTCCCGCACGGCGAGGGCGGAGCGACCGACTGCACCAACCTCTGCTGCCTGTGCCGCACCCACCACCGGCTGAAGACCCATTTCAGGGGCTGGCGGTTCGTGATGGAGCCCGACGGCACGTTCCACGTCACCACCCCGTCGGGCATCACCCGTACGACCCATCCGCCCGGCCTGCGACGACCGCCGCCGGACCCCGAGCCGCCGACGACAGCCGAACCAGACGACGACCCACCACCGTTCTAGATCCACTCGAACCTCGGCTCGAGGAATCGACATGTCGGCTCGTCCTCATGCCGGCGAGCCGACATGTCGTCCCTTCGACCACGCGCCCGACTGTGTCCTCAAGGGCGGCTTCAGGGACAGGATGCCCAGGGCTCGGAACGTTCCTGGTCAGCTCGGGCCATGGCGTCGTTGAGGCGGGTCGTACGGTTCGCCGTTCGGTCGCGGCCGGGTAGGTCGGCCGGTGGGCCGGGGTCTGCCCCGTATCGACGAGGACCGGCTCGGCGGCCTGCAGCCGGAACCGGTGGTGCGGTCAGAACGGAACCTGCTGGCTGAGCAGTCCGGCGGGGGCCTCGCCTCGGCCGGACAGGAGCCGGCAGAAGTCGACCGCATCCAGCTCTAGCTCCGCCCCGTCGGTGCCCGACGACCACGTGCCTCCAGCGGGGCCGGTCAGCCGCAGCCGATAGGGCTGTCCGTGGCGGTCGGCCCACTCGGCGACGATGTCGGCGACGAGCACGCCGTCGTGGCCGGGCGAGAGCTCGAGCGTGCGGCCGGTGGCGCGGGCAACGTCCACGCGGTGCATCCAGGTGTCCCGGGTCAGGACGACCTCGGCCATGTACCCGAAGGTCCACCGCTCGGGCCGTTCACCGACAAGCTCCTCTCCCGGTGCGGGCACCCGCCCCAGGAGCGTGGCGAGGAGACGGCGCCCGCGGACGGCGCGGGGAGCGACCGCGGCGAACCGCCCGACCAGTTCGTCCCGGGAGAGCCCGGCGAAGGCCTGCACCTGGTGCGCGGTGACCGCGTCGACGTCCCCACCGGCGCGGGCGGCGACCCGAGACTGCCGGGCCAGCTGGCGCACCGAGGCGACCATCTCGGCCTGGCCGAGGACGTGACCGGCCACGGCCCGGACGTCCCAGCCGGGACAGTCGGTCGGGCGGGCCCACTCCTCCGAGGTGAGGCTTCGCAGGAGGGCCAGGAACCGGTGGTACTCACCGGCGGCCAGCTGTAACGCCGTGCGGCGGTCGAGCGCGGCGGTCCGCGCCGCCGTGCGGGCAGTGGTGGTCGTGCTCATCGGAGGGCTCCTCCGTTCCCCGGCTGCTCGGGCTCTCCTCGGTCGGCGCCGGAAGCCGGCCGCACCCCGCGGTGGGCCAACCACATGGCCACCACGTCGGGCAGGGTGCTGGTGTACCTGCCGGTCTCGAACGGCTCTCCCGGCGCGTTGGCCAACTGCTGGCTGATGACGCCGCCGATGACGACGTTCAGCGTCCGGTCGGCGAGGTCGAGATCGGTCCCCGGCGGCAGCACGCCGCGCTCGCCCAGGGCGGCGAGGACGTCCCAGCCCATGCGGTCCAGCTCGACGGCGGGCGCGTAGGCCGCGGCCGAGGGCCGAAAGCCGGGGACCGGTCGCCACACCATCAGCGGGGCGTACGCCGGGTGCTCGACCAACCAGCGCGCGAACGCCGACACAAACGTGAGCAGGTCGGCGGCGAGATCGCGCCCGTCGGTGGTCGCCACGACGGCGCGCATGTGCTCGAGCAGCAGCCACCAGCCGCGCTCGAACAGCGCGTCGTAGAGGGCGTGCTTGCCGTCGAAGTAGACGTAGAGCGACTGCGGGCGGATGCCCATCCGGCGGGCCACCTCGCCGAGGCTCAGCCCGGCCACGCCCTGCTCGGCCATGACCTCGGCGGCGACAGCGAGCACCTGCTCGATCGTCTCTTGCCGCCGGCGGTGCCGACGATCGAGGGGGACGGCCCCGGCCATGGGCGGAACTGTTCTCCTGATGCTATCAGGAAGTCAATAGGGTCGACGGACTTCCTGGGATCGTCCTGGCGGCCTTGCGCACCCTGGCCAGCCACCCCCGACCGTGGGCGACCCGCTGCCAGACCCACCTCGACGACGGCACTCATTCCCTCCCGGTTCTCGAGTCCCATGCGCCCCTCCGCCTCCCGACGAGGCTGTCCCTGAATGGGCCGCTCAGGGCGACGCGTTGCCTGGCAGTGGCGTCCAGAGCGGCCCATGGGACACGCAGGGACCGCGCTACGGCCTCGGGCTCTGCGGGCCGTGACCGACCGTGCGAGAGTCCGCCACTGGACAAGGCGCGCCAGGGCGGGAAGTGAGGTCAGCCAGTTGCCGATGCGCCGATACCGAGACACCACCGGTGCCTACTCAGAACCCCAGCCGGTCAGAACCTCGACTTCTTGGCCGGCCTACCGGCGCTGCGGGCACTCAAGGTCTTGCGCACTGAGGCCTCGGACCTGCAGGTGCTGAGCGAGCACGCTGACACTCTGGAGGAGCTCCACCTGGAGCTGGGGCGAGGCACCGTCACGCTTGATCCCCTCGCCGCATTGCCGCACCTGCGGCGGCTGTACCTGCGCAAGACGGGCTCGGGGCGGCGAAGGGTGCTCCGGAGGCACTAGCGGCGGCGGCCGGCCTGGAGCATCTGGTGCTGCACGGCCTCAAGCTGCCGACCCTCGAAGTTCTCCGGCTGGAGAACTTGAGCAAGGTCGAGCTGCCCAACTTCGCTTCCGCTGTTGCGCTTCAGCACGTTCTCATCGCCGACTGCCCACTTCGCGGAGGACTGGCCGGACTGGCTGCCGCACCGAACCTGCTCCAGGTCAGCGTCGCGGGCAGGCGCTGCTCGTTGGCCGAGGTCGACGGCCTGACGGCATCCGACCCTGCAGGCCGCCTACGTGACTCTCGAGGGGCGGCCGACCGAGGAAGAGATGCGACTCGGCCTGCCTGCGCGGCCACATCGAGCGCCCTTCGTCGCCTTTGGGGCCGGCGTCATGGGACTGCCGCCAGCGGACTGGAATGGCCAGTACATGCAGGACTGACTGTCCCTAGGTGGTGGGCCGCTCGAGGACGCCCCGGTTACTGCGGCAGGCGGAGGTCCCAGTCCTCCTCGTAGGCCGAGACGAGCCAGCGGTCGCAGTGGTGGAGGGGTGGCTCGCGAGGCGAGCGGAGGATCTGTGACACGACGGATGCGAGCAGCGCCCACCCCTCGGATGATGCCAGCATGCCGACCACCGCCACCTTCCCGTCCCCGGCCGACCGGCTCGCTATCGCCACGTACACATGGGACGACGTCACGGGCGAGCCCGTCGGGATCGTCCAGTTGGTGCACGGGTTGGCCGAGCACGGGCCCCGCTACGACCGCTTCGCCCGGGCCCTGAACGCGGCCGGGTTCGTGGTGTCGGCCGCCGACACTCGGGGCCATGGCGCGTCGGTGTCCGAGGAAGTCCCGCTGGGCAGCTTCGGCGCGGCCGGAGTCGAAGGCTTCGTGGCCGACATCCGCGCGCACGCGCGCCTGCTCACCTCGCAGCATCCGGATCTGCCGCTGTTCGCCTTCGCCCACTCCCTCGGATCGATGGGCATGCAGATCGCGCTGCTGGCCGAGCCGGTCCGCTACGGCGGCGTGGTGCTCAGCGGCTCGACGACCCTCGACGGCCTCGGCGGCGTCCTCGCCGGCCTGCCCGCCGACCAGCCGGGGCTGGCCGCGTTCAACGCCGGCTTCGAGCCGCGCACCGGCTTCGAATGGCTCAGCCGCGACCCCGCGGAGGTCGACGCGTACGTGGCCGACCCGCTCTGCGGGTTTCCCACCGAGGACGCGATCATCGGCGGCGTCCTGGAGCAGGCCGAGCGCACCGCCGAGCCGTCGCAGATCCGGCCGGACCTGCCGCTCTTGTTGATCTCTGGCGATCGGGACCCGGTGGGCGGCCCGGGCGGGCGCAATGTCATCGCACTGGCCGACCGCTACCGCTCCGCCGGCCTCACCGACGTCACGGCCACCCTCTACCCCCACGCCCGGCACGAGCTGGTCAACGAGACCAACCGCAACGAGGTCACCGCCGACGTCATCGACTGGCTCCGGGCGCACCTGCCGGGGTGACCAGACTGATAGCCCTTATGAGCACGACCCAACTGGAGCGTGCGGCCGGGACTTGACGTTGCACTTGCGTTTTGCAAGTGTCGCCCGCATGAGTCTCTTCATCACCTGCCCGGTCGAGAACGTCGAGCGCGCAACCGCCTTCTACACCGCCCTCGGCTGGACCCTCAACACCGAGATGTCCGATCACAACGTGTCGTGCTTCGCGATCGCGCCCGAGCAGTACGTCATGCTCGGCAGCCGCGAGATGTACGCGAGCGTCGGCGGCGTCGAGGAGCTGGTCGGCGGACCCCACACGCCCTCGAAGGTCACGGTCTCGTTCGACCTGGGCAGCCGCGAGGCGGTCGACGAGCTCATCCAGCGCGCCGGCACCGCCGGCGGGCGGATCGGTGACACCGACGACTACCCCTTCATGTACCAGCGTCAGTTCGACGACCTCGACGGCTATCACTACTCGCCGTTCTGGATGAAGCCGGCCGCCGATCCGACCGCATGAGCGACCTCGCCGCGGCCCTCGACATCGTCGGAGCCCGGTGGGCCCTACTGATCGTGGAGCGGCTTCTCGACGGGCCGCAGCGCTACGGCGATCTGCAGCGCGACCTCGGAGCGCCGACGAACATGCTCGCTACCCGCCTGCGCGAGCTCGAAGCGGCCGGCGTACTGACCCGTCTGCCGCTCCGGCACAACACCCGGGCCTACGCGCTGACCGATCGCGGCCTTGCCTTACGCGAGGCGATCGTCGCGCTCGCACGCTGGGGCGCCGAGCAGGCCTAGGTGCGGCGCGGAGTCGCGACGCGCTACGGGGCTCAGCCGTTGCGGGGCCTGTCTCATAGTGGGCCGCTGAGGGCGCTCGCTCGGTCCGTGAGCGGATGTAGGGACACGGCTACCATCTGCGGAAGCGCTCCATCAGGAGTGACATGGCTGCCCGCCATCAGGCGTGCACCGCGGTGCCGGGTCGGGTATGGGCCGGCCGAGCACCCTTCTTCGAGAGATCGACCGACATGTCGGGCTGCTCCAAGAAGCCATATCCATCCATGCGTGCCGCGCTGCTGGCGCTCCGGGCACTCCAGAAGCGAGCTCGGGAGAAGGACGCGAGGTCGCCGACAGGCGCCTATCTCCGTCCTGCGTGCCGAGGACAGTGGCACCTGACATCGCAGTCATCCACGCAGTCCCCACCGTGGCACAAGGGCCCCAGGCCAACAGACTGCTGAGGCTGTGCATCGAAGTCGGATGTCTCATCGTGGGCCGCTCAGGGCGATGTGCCGGCATCGCTCCACGGGCGACCTCGGGGATGAGAAGGGCCCAGCCGTCGCGGGCGTCCGCCCGCGGTGGAAGGACCGATGAGTCATGCCGACTCGCACCGTCTACGCAATGACCTCGCCCATCAGCCATCTGCTGGTCGGCCAGCGACCGATCGAGCAGGCCGCGTGCCAGCGAACGAACGGTGAAGGAGCTGCTCATGACGCACATCTCCACCCCCGCTCCCATCTCCATCACGCCGGTCCGTGTTGCCGACCTGCTCGCCGAGGGCGAGCGGATGCCGGTCAACGTGCACGTCATCCACCATCCCGAGGCGCGCGTGCTGGTCGACACCGGCATGACGGAGCTGCACCCAGCCGGGGCCGACCTCGATCCACGCCTCCGGCCCCTGAGCGAGCAGGACTTCGACCTCGACAGCATCGACATCGTCGTCAACACCCACCTGCACTTCGACCACTGCGGCGGCAACCACCTCTTCGCCGGCAAGCCCACCTACGTCCAGCGCCGGGAGCTCGAGGACGCGCGGAGCAAGGACGGCTACACCATCCGCGAGTGGGTCGACGCGCCCGGCGTGCAGTACGTGCCGGTCGACGGCGAGCTCGAGCTGCTCCCCGGGGTGCGGCTCGTCCCGGCGCCGGGCCACACCCGCGGCACGCAGGTGGTCGTCGTCGAGAACGGCGGGCGTCCGGTCGTGATCGCGGGAGACGCGGCGGTGTGGTCCGGCCAGCTCGACGAGCCGAGCGATGAGGGCCAGCTGCTGATCCGTGCGCTCGACCCCGAGATGGTGTGGCTCGCGCACGAGGACGAGCCGTGGCGACCGCCCACCCCCTGAGGCATCACGCACATGTCCCTCATGGCGGATCCGCACCATGCTGCTCGCGCAGGAGCTCCAGCAGCCGGACCTTCGTTTCGGGCGACAACGGGGGCATGCGGATCGCCCCCTCGGGGTGCCCGGCGCGCTCATGGAGCCATTCGCCGTAGAGGAAGAACAGCTCGTCGCGCTCCAGGCACTCGCGCCGGATCAGCGCTGCATCCCGTCACAGCGTGCTCTCGCCACTGTCGGACCACCAGGCGAACGCGCGGCGGGAAGGCAGGACCTGAGTGCGCTGCTCAGGGAGCTTTCGCACACCGTCCCAGCCGGCCGTACCCGGACGGCGACTCCCGACCGGAGGTAGGCGTGGCCGAGAAGACTTCTGCGGTCTCGGGGCTTTCCGGCGAGCGAAAGCCCCGTCACCGCAGAACTCGCAGCGGTAGGGGCCCGGGCCCGAGGTCGCCTAGCGGCCGCGGAAGCGGGACGGCGGAGCGACACCGAGCGCGGCGCAGACGGCCGCGGTGTCCCGGTCGTGCCGGGCGGTGCTGACCGGGTACTCGAAGCACCACGCCAGCTGGTGCAGCAGCGCCCGGTGGGCGAACCCGTCGTCCTCCGGCACGGCGGCCCGGTACACCTCCCAGAAGCCGGGACCGGTCATGCCGTCCCAGAACGCCATGCGCGCGACGTCGGACTCCGCCGACCCGGCCCACGCCTTCTCCCAGTCGAGCACGCCGGTGATCCGCCACGACCCCCCGGACTCGGCGAGCACCACGTTCCCGTGGTGCAGATCGTCGTGCACGAGACCCGGCCGGACGCCGTCGAAGCACCCCGCGTCGCGGTCGAGGAGCTCGTGCAGCAGCGCCCGCGACCCGTCGTCCGCCACCCGTTCCTCGGCCCGCCGGTGCAGCGCCTCGACCAGCGGCATACCGACCGGCCGCCCCGACGCGTCCAGCGACCCGAAGGAGTCCAGCGGCACGCCGCGCAGCGCCAGCAGCACCTCGGCCAGCTGCCGGTGCACCGCCCGCACCCGCTCGGCGTCCAGACCGGGACGCACGCGACCACTCGGTGCCGGGCACGTGCTCGCGCACCAGGTAGCCGAACTCGCCCGTGTTCCCCACCACCAGCACCGCAGGCACCGGCACCCCCGCCGCAGCCGCCAGCGCCGTCGCCGCCGCCGTGCGCTCGTGATCGGCGCCCGGGCCGGTCAGCGTCACCACCACCCCGGCGGGCCGGCCGGCGACCTCCACCCGCAGCACCAGCCCGCGCTCCGACCGCTGCAGCGGCTCGATCCGCAGCACGCGGTCCCCGAGCTCGGCAACCACGAGCGACTCGACGAGCTCCCGCACCCCGGCCGCCAGCACCCCGACAGTCTGCGCGTGGGAGGCTGCCCGCCGTGCGGACGACGAGCAGCCGGGAGGTCTACGCCAACCCGTGGTTCCGGGTGCGCGAGGACGCCGTCGAGTACGCGGACGGGTCGGCCGGCATCTACGGCGTCGTCGAGAAGCCGCACTTCACGCTCGTGCTCCCGTACGAGAACAGCGGGTTCTGGCTGGTCGAGGAGTTCCGCCACCCCGTGGGCCGGCGCGTGCCGGGGTTCCCGCAGGGCACCTGGCCGGCCGGGAAGACCGGCAGCGCCGAGGACCTGGCCCGCGCCGAGCTCGCCGAGGAGACCGGCTTCCGCGCCGGCAGCCTGCGCCACCTCGGGCACCTCCACCTCGCGCCCGGCCTCTCCACCCAGGAGTTCGACGTCTGGCTCGCCACCGACCTCACCCCCGGCCCCACCGCCCGCGAGGCCACCGAGGCCGACATGACCTCCTCGTTCGTGCCCGAGGACGAGCTGCGCGCCCGCATCCGCGACGGCCGCTTCAGCGACGCCCCCTCGCTCGCCGCCTACGCCCTCCACCTGCTGGGCGGCTAGGTCCCCGCGGAGGCGGTGTCGTCGGCGTCGGTCAGCCGGTCGCGCAGCTCCGGCGGCAGCAGCGCCGCCATCTCCTGCGGCAGCAGCGGCAGGTCCAGCAGCGACAGCTTCACCCGGCTGCGCGCCGCCGCCCGCGAGCCCTGGATGCGCACCAGTTTCCCGGCGTCCGGGCGCAGCGACACGTCCACCACCGCCCCGGGCTCCAGCCGCTCCATGAGCACCCCGTCCAGCTCCACCGCCGGCGACCCGTCGGTCAGCTCCAGCACGAGGTCGTCCGACGGCCCGAGCAGCAGGCTCCGCGAGATCCCGTTGAGCGGCGCGGACGGCGTCACCAGCACCCCGGCCGCGCCCGGGCTGACCACCGGCCCACCGGCGGCGTAGTTGTACGCCGTCGACCCCATCGGCGTCGCCAGGATCAGCGCGTCGCACCGGTACTGGCCGTACGGCTGCCCGCCCACCGACAGCGTCGCCTGCACCAGCCCCGCCCCCGGCACCCGCGCCAGGACGGCGTCGTTGAACGCCAGATGCTCCCGCCCGCCGCTGCGCACCACCAGGCAGGCGCGGCTCTCGGTGGTCGCCCGTCCCTCGGTCAGCGCCTCCAGCGCCGCGGCGAGCTCGGTCCCCTCCACCTCCGCGAGGAAGCCCAGCCGCCCGAAGTTCACCCCGAGCACCGGCACCGGCCGCTCGGCCACCAGCCGCATCGCCCCGAGCAGCGTGCCGTCGCCGCCCAGCGCGATCAGGCCGTCGGTCGTCGTCGCCAGCTCCTCCGGCGACACCGGCGTGACCCCGGCCAGCCCCAGCCGTGCGACGTCATCGGTCGAGGCGAGCAGCTCCACGCCGTGCGTCGAGGTCCACGCGGCCACCTGGCCGATCGCGGCCGCGCAGTCGCGCCGCGGGTGGAGCACCACCCCGATGCGGCCCCCGAACCCCACGGATCAGCCGCGGTAGGTCTCGAGCAGCCGTAGCCAGATCTCGCTCATGGTCGGGAACGACGGCACGGCGTGCCACAGCCGCGACAGCGGCACCTCCCCGACGACGGCGACCGTGCCGGCGTGGATCATCTCGCCCACCGCCGGGCCGATCAGCGTCACGCCGAGCAGCACCTCGCGCTCGGTGTCGACGACGGCGATGGCCTTGCCCTGGTAACCGTCGGCGAACAGCGACGCCCCCGCCGTCCACCCGATCTCGTACTCCACCCGGCGGAACGGCAGGCCGGCCTCCTCCGCCTCCGCGACCGTCCTGCCGACGCTGGCCACCTGCGGGTCGGTGAACACCACCGACGGCGTCGCGACCTCGTCGGCCGTCGCCACGAACGGCGAGAAGCGCTCGAGCGACACCTCCTCGCCCCGGGCCCGCGCGACGATCGCCCGGCCGGCCTGGCGCGCCTGGTACTTGCCCATGTGCGTGAGCAGCCGCCGGCCGTTGACGTCGCCGACGGCGTACAGCCACGGCACCCCCGGCACCTGCAGCGACTCGTCGACGTCCACGTACCTGCCGGCCTCGAGCCCCACGGTCTCCACGCCGATGCCGACCGTCTTCGGCCGGCGGCCGACCGCCACCAGCACCTCGTCGCCGCGGACCTCCTCGTCGCCGACGGTGAGCACCACCTCGCCCTCCCGGCGGGCCCGGCTCACCCCGACGCCCAGCCGCACGTCGACGCCCTTGTCCCGCAGCGACGCGGCCACCGCCTCGCCGGCCTCCGGCTCCAGCGCCGGCATCAGCCGCTCCCCCAGCTCGACGACGGTCACCTCCGCGCCGAGCGCCCGGTAGGCGGTGGCCATCTCGCACCCGACCACGCCGCCGCCGACGACGAGCAGCCGCCCGGGCACCTCCTTGGCGCTGGTCGCCTCGCGCGGCGTCCACGGCTCGATCTCCCGCAGCCCGTCGATCGGCGGGACGGCGGCGTCCGAGCCGGTGCACAGCGCCACCGCGTGCCGGGCGGTCAGCCGCGTCTCGGTCCCGTCCGCGCCGGTGACGACGACGGTCTTCTCGCCGTCGAGCCGCCCCGTGCCGCGCACCAGCCCGATCCCGGCGCCCTCCACCCACTTGACCTGGCCGGAGTCGTCGCCGTCCCCGGTGAACCAGCTGCGGCGGGCGAGGGTCTCCTCGACGTCGAGCTCGCCGGTGACCGCCTCCTTGGCGCCGCGGACGGCGCGCGCCTCGCCCAGCACCTCCGGCCCGCGCAGCAGCGCCTTGCTCGGGATGCAGGCCCAGTAGGAGCAGTCGCCCCCGACCAGCTCCGCCTCGACGATCACGGCGGACAACCCGCCCTTGACGGCCATGTCCGCGACGTTCTCCCCGGTCGACCCGCCGCCGAGGACGATGACGTCGTAGGTGTTCTGCTCTGCGCTGCTCACCCGGCCCATCCTGGCCGTGTGGTCGACTGACCGCCATGACTTCCAGTGCGGGGCCGGTCGACGCCGAGGAGTTCGCCGCCGCCCTGCGCCACCACGCCACCGGCGTCTGCCTGCTGACCGTCCAGGACGACATGGACGACGTCGGGACGACGGTCAGCGCGGTGATGAGCGTGTCCGCCGTGCCCCCGATGGTCGCGGTGGGCCTGGCCGCCGACGGCTACCCCGCCGAGGTGCTCGCCGACGTCGGCCGCTGCGCCCTGACCGTGCTGGCCGCCGAGCACGCGATCGTGGCCAGCCGCTTCTCCTCCGCCGGCCGCCCGAGCGCCCGCCACCTGCTGGAGACGGTCACCTGGACCCGCGCCGGGGCGAGCGGCGCCATCGTGCTGCGGGACGGCCTGGCCGCCCTCGACTGCCGCCTCGACCGCGTCGTCGAGGCCGGCGACCACGTGCTCGCGCTGCTGGAGGTGGTGGGCGTGCCCGTGCTCAACCCCGCCGGCCGCCCGCTGCTGCGGCTGCGCGGCCGCTACGTGGACGACCGCGGGAATCTCGCGGGCCGCTGAAGGATGCGTGTCACGTTCCGGGCCGCGGCGGTGCTGTAGGGGTGTGGACGTCGTCGCCGGGGTGCGCACCCCAGCCATCAGGAGCAGGCCCGTGACGGCTGCGCGCGGGACCGTGCGGGCCGATCTCGAGCAGGTCTTCCGCACCGACTACCCGCGGGTGGTCGCCGTGGCCGCCCGCGTCCTCGGCGACCGGCACGCGGCCGAGGACGTCGCCCAGGAGGTGTTCCTCTCCTTCGGCCGCACCTCCGTGCCCGCGGCCGAGGCCTCCGGCTGGCTCTCCGTGGCCGCGGCGCACACCGCGCTCAACCACCTCCGCTCGGGCCGCCGCCGCGCGGCCCGCGAGGAGGCCGCCGCCCCCCGCGACACCCCGGCACCGGACGTCGCCGACACCGTCGTCGCCCGCGACGAGCACGGCCGCGTCCGCGCCGCGCTGGCCCGCCTGCCCCGCACGCAGGCCGTCGCCCTCGTCCTGCGCCACAGCGGCCTGAGCTACGCCGACGTGGCGGCCGCCCTCGACCTCTCCCCCGGCAGCGTCGGCACCACCGTCCGCCGCGCCGAGTCCGCCCTGCGCAAGGAGCTGAACAGCCATGCGTCTCAGAACTGACCGCCACCCCTCCGACGGCACCCTGCGCCGGCTCGTCGCCGAGCCGGCCGGCGTCGCCGATGCCGACCGCGCGCACGTCGCCGGCTGCCCCGAGTGCCTGCGCGGCCTCGCGGCCGCCCGCGAGGACGCCGAGATCGCGGCCGGCGCGCTGACGGCCTCCACGTCCGTCGACGTCGACGCCGCCTGGCGGCGGTTCACCGCCACCTCCGCCGCCCCGGCGACCCGGACGGCGCCGGCTCCCGAGCGGCGCCGCCGTTCGCTTCTGCGCAGCCCGGTCGTGGCCGCCTTGGGCGCGGCCGTGATCCTCGGCGGCGCCGGTGCCGCGGCCGCCGCCGACTGGCTGCAGATCTTCCGCACCGAGGCGGTGGCGCCGGTCGAGTTCAGCGCCGGCGACCTGGTCGGGCTGCCCGACCTGTCCGCGTACGGCGACCTCCGGCTGGTCTCCGAGCCCGACGTGCAGACCGTCGCCGGCGCCGCGGCCGCCGAGGAGGCGACCGGGCTCGAGGTGCCCGAGGTCGCCGACCTGCCCGACGGGGTCACCGGCGAGCCGGAGTACGCCGCCGGCGGCCAGGCCGTCGCCGAGTTCACCTTCTCGGCCGACCGTGCCGCGCAGGCCGCCGCCGCGGCCGGCGAGACGCTGCCACCCCCGCCCGCGGGCCTCGACGGCAGCACGTTCCGCATGGTCGCCGGCCCCGGCGTGGCCGCGGTCTGGAACAGCGGCTCCGGCGCACCGGGGCTGGTCGTCGCCCGGGTGACCGCGCCGACCGCCTTCTCCTCCGGCGTCCCGTTCGAGACCGCGCGCGACTACCTGCTCTCGCTGCCCGGCCTGCCCGAGGACATCGCCGCGCAGCTGCGCTCGTTCACCGGCGACGGCACGACGCTGCCGCTGCCGGTGCCGGCCGAGTTCGCGACGGCCGGCCCCGCCGAGGTCGGAGGGCAGCCCGCCACGGTCCTGGCCACGCGGGACGGCACCCTCACCGCCGTGGTGTGGGTCGAGGACGGCGTCGTCACCGCCGTGGGCGGCTCGCTCAGCGAGGTAGAGGTCCTCGGGGTCGCCGAGGGCCTGAACTGACCGTGGACACCACCGCCGTCCGTTCCGCCGGGCAGCTGCTCGCCGAGCTGCCGCCGTCCCCGGCGGTCTGGTGCTCGGGGCTGCGCAAGCGGTACGGACGGCGGACCGCGGTCGACGGCGTCTCCTTCGCCGTCGGCCGCGGCGAGGTGGTCGGCCTGCTCGGGCCCAACGGCGCCGGCAAGACCAGCGTCATCAAGATGCTGCTCGGGCTGGTGCGCCCCGACGACGGCGAGGTGCTGCTCCTCGGCCGGTCCGGACGCGACCCGAAGGCTCGCGAGAAGGTCGGCTACCTGCCCGAGCTCTTCCGGTACCAGCCGTGGCTGAGCCCGACCGAGGTGCTGGAGTTGCACGTCCGCCTCGCCGGTGCGCGCATCCCCCGGGAGGAGCAGCGGGCGGCCCTGGAGCTGGTGGGGCTGGCCGCCCGGGCCGGCGACCGGGTCGGCGGGTTCTCCAAGGGCATGCAGCAGCGGCTCGGCCTGGCCGTGGCGCTGGTCGCCCGCCCGGAGCTCGTCGTCCTCGACGAGCCGACCAGCGCGCTCGACCCGCTCGGGCGGGCCGACGTCCGCGACATCGTGCTCTCGCTCAAGGAGCGCGGGGTGGCGGTGCTGCTCAACTCGCACCTGATCGGCGAGGTGGAGCGGGTCTGCGACCGCGTCGTCATCCTCGACGGCGGCCGCGTCGCCGCCTCGGGCACGCTGGCCGAGCTGCTCGGCCAGCGCGAGCTGCGGCTGCGCCTGACCGGTGTGGGCGCGGCCGCGCAGGAGCGGCTGGCCGCGACCGGGGCGGTCACCCGCAGCGGCGACGAGTACACCGTGGCCCTGTCCGGTGAGGACGACGGGTCGACCGTCCCCGAGCTGATCGCCGACCTGGTCGGCCTCGGCGCGCGGGTGCACGCCGTCGAGCCGGGGCGGATCAGCCTGGAGGAACGGCTGCTGGGGATCCTGCGGCACGAGGAGGAGGACCGGTGAGCGTCGTCCTCACCGTCGCCGGGCTGACGCTGCGCGAGGCGTCGCGCCGCAAGGTGCTGCGCGCCCTCGCCGTGCTCACCGCCGCCCTGCTGGGCCTGTCCGCGTGGGGCTTCTCCCGGCTCGCCGCCGAGCTGGGGATGCTGACCAGCGGCGAGTCGGGGCTGATCGCGGCCCAGGTGCTCAACCTGGTCATGTTCGGGCTCAGCCTCATCGGGGCGCTGGGCACCGCCTTCCTCGCCGGGCCGAGCCTGTCCGGCGAGGTGGAGTCGGGCATGGCGCTGGCGATCCTCGCGCGGCCGGTGCGGCGCTCCGCCGTCCTGGCCGGCAAGTGGCTGGGGCTGGTGGCGTTCGGCAGCGCGTTCGTCGCCGTCGCCGGCGTGGCCGAGTTCCTCGTCGTCCAGGCGACGATCGGCTACTGGCCGCCGAACCCGGTCGTCGGGCTGCTCTTCCTCGCGGCGCAGACGGCCGTGCTGCTCACCCTCACCCTGCTGCTGGCCACCCTCGTCTCCCCGATGGCGTCGGGCATCGTCGCCGTCGGGCTGTTCGGCGCGACGTGGATCGCCGGCGTCGTCGGCAGCGTCGGCGACCTGATCGGCAACGAGGGCGTCGCCCGGGTCGGGACCGTCTCGCGGGTGCTGTTGCCCACCGACGGGCTCTGGCAGGGCGCGATGTACTCCTTCCAGGACTCCTCGCTGCTGGCCGCGGTCGGACCCGCCGGCGGGACATCGCCGTTCTTCGGCACCGCGCCGCTGAGCGGTGCCTACCTGGCCTGGGTGCTGGTGTGGGTGCTGCTCATCGGCGGCCTGGCGGCGCTGTCGTACACCCGCCGGGACGTCTGAGACGGACCGGACCGTAGGTCCCGTCGGCATGTGCGGCTAGCGTCAGGCCCGATGGACGCGCCGCTGACCCCGACGGATTCCGCCCTGCGCCGTGCGCTGGCCCGCGCCGAGCGCGGTGTCGCGCTCGATGGCACCGAGGCGGAGACGCTGCTGCACGCCCGCGGGCTGGGCGAGGGCGAGCCGCTGGACCGGCTGCTCACCGCCGCGTCGCGGGTGCGCGACGCCGGGCTGGCCTCGGCCGGGCGGCCCGGGGTGGTCACCTACAGCAGGAAGGTGTTCATCCCGCTGACCCAGCTGTGCCGGGACCGCTGCCACTACTGCACGTTCGTCACCACGCCCGGGCGGCTGCGCAGGGCCGGCCGGGCGCCCTACCTGGCCCCCGACGAGGTGCTCGACATCGCCCGCGCGGGCGCGGCGCTGGGCTGCAAGGAGGCGCTGTTCACCCTCGGCGACCGGCCCGAGGACCGCTGGCCGGTCGCCCGCGAGTGGCTGGAGGCGCACGGCTTCGACTCCACGCTGGGCTACCTGCGGGCCATGGCGATCCGGGTGCTGGAGGAGACCGGGCTGCTGCCGCACCTCAACCCCGGCGTGCTGTCCTGGGAGGAGATCCAGCGGCTCAAGCCGGTCGCGGCGTCGATGGGCATGATGCTGGAGACGACGGCGACCCGGCTGTGGTCCGAGCCCGGCGGCCCGCACTTCGGCTCGCCGGACAAGGAGCCCGCGGTGCGGCTGCGGGTGCTGGAGGACGCCGGGCGCTCCGCCGTCCCCTTCACCACCGGCGTGCTGCTGGGCATCGGCGAGAACTACGCCGAGCGGGTCGACGCGCTGCGGCAGATCCGGGCCGCGCACTCCCGGCACGGGCACGTGCAGGAGGTCATCGTCCAGAACTTCCGCGCCAAGCCGCGCACCGCGATGGCCGGCGCGGGCGACCTGCAGCTGCAGGAGTACGTCGCCTCCGTCGCCGTGGCGCGGCTGGTGCTCGGCCCCAAGGCCCGGGTGCAGGCGCCGCCGAACCTGAGCGACTCCACCGAGCTGGGGCTGCTGGTCCGCGCCGGCGTCGACGACTGGGGCGGGGTCTCCCCGCTCACCCCGGACCACGTCAACCCCGAGCGGCCGTGGCCGAACATCGACAAGCTGGCCGCGCTCACCGCCGAGGCCGGGTACGCGCTGCGCGAGCGGCTGGCCGCCCAGCCGCCGTACGTGCTCTCCCCCGAGCCGTGGCTGGACCCGCGGGTGCGCCCGCACGTGGCCGCGCTGGCCGGCCCCGGCGGCCTCGCCGTCGCGGAGCGGATCCCGGCCGGGCGGCCGTGGCAGGAGCCCGACGAGCAGTGGGGCACCGCCGGGACGGGCCGGACCGATCTGCACGTGGAGATCGACACCGTCGGGCGCACCGGCGACCGGCGCAGCGACTTCGACGCCGTCTACGGCGACTGGGCCGACCTGCGCGACCGCACCGCGTCCGCCCGGGACGGCCGCTCCACCGCGCGGGCGGTGGGCGATCCCGCGGTGCGGGCGGCGCTGCGGCACGCCGAGCGCGACCCGGCCGGATTGAGTGACGCCGAGTACCTGGCGCTGCTCGGCGCCGACGGCGCCGACCTGGCCGCGCTGGCCGCGCTCGCCGACGCCGTCCGGGCCGAGGTCACCGGCGACGACGTCACCTACGTGGTCAACCGGAACATCAACTTCACCAACGTCTGCTACACCGGCTGCCGGTTCTGCGCGTTCGCCCAGCGGCGCACCGACGCCGACGCCTACACCCTGTCGATGTCCCAGGTCGGCGACCGGGTCGACCAGGCCTGGGCGGCCGGCGCCACCGAGATCTGCATGCAGGGCGGCATCCACCCCGACCTGCCCGGCACCGCCTACCTCGACCTGGCCCGCGAGGTGAAGGCCCGCCAGCCCGGCATCCACCTGCACGCCTTCTCCCCGATGGAGATCGTCAACGGCGCCGCCCGCACCGGGCTGTCGTTCGCCGACTTCCTCACCGGGCTCAAGGAGGCCGGGCTCGGGTCGGTTCCGGGCACGGCGGCGGAGATCCTCGACGACGACGTCCGCTGGGTGCTGACCAAGGGCAAGCTGCCCACGGCGACCTGGCTGGAGATCATCGGCACCGCGCACCGGGTGGGCCTGCCGACGACGTCGACGATGATGTACGGCCACGTCGACACCCCGGCGCACTGGGTCGCGCACCTGCGCACCCTGGCCCGCCAGCAGGACGCCACCGGCGGCTTCACCGAGTTCGTGCTGCTGCCGTTCGTGCACCACAACGCGCCGATCTACCTGGCCGGCGTGGCCCGCCCCGGGCCCACGGTGCGGGAGAACCGGGCGGTGCACGCGGTGGCCCGGCTGCTGCTGCACGGGCGGATCGGCAACATCCAGACCTCCTGGGTCAAGCTCGGCGAGGCCGGCACCCGCGCGGTGCTGACCGGCGGCGCCAACGACCTCGGCGGCACGCTGATGGAGGAGACGATCAGCCGGATGGCCGGCAGCGAGAACGGCTCGCTGAAGACCATCGCCGAGCTCGAGGCGATCGCCGCCGCCATCGGCCGCCCCGCCCGCCAGCGCACCACCGACTACGGCACCCCCACCGCGGAGCGGCTGCGCACCGCCCGCACCGACGAGGGCCGCCGGGCCTTGACGCTGTCCATCACACCGGTCTGAGCTGTCCCCGGGGCTCACCCGGGAGGCGGCCATGACCGATCTGCGCACGCGGACCACCCGCGAGGTGCTCGACGACCACCTGCGGCTCGCCGCCGAGGGCGCGCTGGAGGAGGACATCGCCCGCAACGTGGCCGAGGACGTCGTCGTCCTGATCGCGCGCGGCGTCTTCTCCGGCCACGACGGCGTCCGCGAGCTGGCCCGGCAGCTGTACGAGGAGATCCCGAGCGGGCGGTGGACCTACGGGTCGACGCGGGTGGCCGGCCGGATGGCGCTGCTGGAGTGGACCGTCGACGCCGGCCCGTACCGCGTCTGCGACGGCGCCGACTCCTACCTCGTGGAGGACGGCCGGATCCGCGCGCAGACGATCCACTACACCGTCCACGCCCCGGACGGGCGGCTGCTGATCCAGGCCGACGGCACCCGCCCGTAGCCCCGCGCGGTGCGCATCGCGGCGATCTCCGACGTCCACGGCGACCTCGGCGCGCTCGACGCCGTCCTGGCCGACGTCGCCACCCTGGACGTCGACGTCGTCGGGAACCTGGGCGACCTGCTCTCCGGCGCGGTGCGGCCCGGTGCCACCGCCGACCGGCTGGCCCACGACGAGCTCACCGACCGCCACCGCGCGTGGCTGGGCCGGGCTGCCGCTCACCCCCGCGTCTGACCGCGCGGCGGAGTGCTGCGCGGACCGTCGTCCGCCCGTACCCTCCCGGCCTCGTGCGCCTTCGTCGGATCCCCGCCCTCCTGCTCGCCACCACCGCGCTGACCGGCTGCACCTCGTTCGTGACGGGGATGGGCTCGCCGGCCGAGGCGGGGTTGGCGGGCGCGCTGACCGCCCCGGTGGAGGGCTTCGAGGCGGCCGAGCCGGGCTTCCCGCCGGCCGAGGTCTGCCGCGACAGCGGCGGCACCGACGACGTGCCGGAGGTCGACCCCGCCCTCGGCGACCCGATCGCCAGTGCGCGGCACCAGGACGGCGAGGCCGAGCTCGGCGCCTGGGCCTGGCGGGTCAGCTCGCCCGAGCGGGCCCGGGAGTTCGTCGACGACGCCGTCGGGCAGGCGGACGACTGCGAGTACGACTACTTCGCCGACTACGACGAGGACGGCGACGGGGACATCGACCACGGCGCCTCCGTCGTCGCCTCCGCCTCCTCCTACGAGGGGTTCGGCTGGAGCGGCCTGGAGGTCGGCACGGAGCAGAACGGCACCGCCGTCGAGGAGGTCCGCTACGTGGCCATGGACGACGTCGTCCTGCTCGTCCAGGTCTCGGACTACGACCGCGGCCGCGACGTCACCGCCGTCGCCGAGGCCTTCCTCGAGACCGCGGCCGGGGCGCTGTGACCGCCGTCCGGCGGGCCGCCGCGCTCCTGGTCGCCGCCGCCTCGCTGACCGGCTGCACCTCGTTCGTGACCGGCATGGGCACGCCGGCGGAGCGCCGCCCGACGGGCCCGCCGTCGACCCCGCTCTCGGCGAGCCCACCGCCACCGCCGCCCACCGCGGCGACGGCTCCACCATCCGCGTGTGGGCCTGGCAGGTCGCCCCGGCCGTGGCCACCCGGACGATCGACGACGCGGCCGCCGCCGCGGACGGCTGCGAGTTCTCCCTGCTCGCCGACCACGACACCGACGGGGACGGCGACATCGACGCCGGCGCCGAGTTCACCGGCACGGCCGCCGACCTCGAGCACGCCGGCTGGACGGGCGTCGCGATCGGCCTGGACCGCGACGGCACCCCGGTGACCGCGACCCGCTACGTGCACCGGGACGGCCTGGTGCCGCTCGTCGTCCTCGAGTCCGACGACGGCGCCCCCGACGCCCCGGCGGTCGTCGACGGCTACCTCGAGGACGTCGCCGCCGCGCTGTGACCCGCGCCCACGGCGCCGGTCAGACCTGCTTGGGCATGTGGCCGACGCCGAAGAACCGCATGACCTTGTGACCGGGGTCGGCCGTCGGGTCGAACATGCACGGGCAGCCGCCGTCGATGACCGTGAGCCCGTGCTCGCGCCCGTAGCGGGTCGCGTCGTCCGAGACGCTGCCCGGGCCGGGCCCGCGGTGCATCCACACGCGCTGGATGCCGAGGTCGACGCACTCGCGCACGGTCGCGTCGGCGTGGGCGGGGCTGGTGGCGATGACGACGCCCTCGACGCCACCGGGCACCGACTTCAGGTCGTGGAAGCAGCGATCGCCCTCGACCTCGTCGGCGTTGGGGTTGATCGCGACGACGTCGTAGCCGCGCTCGCGCAGCCGCTTGTAGACGACGTTGGCACCGTGGTCCGCCGGCGTCCGCGACACCCCGGTCACGGCGATCCGCTTGTGCGCCAGGAAATCCGAGACTGCCTGCTTGGTCGGGATCATGCCGACACGCTCGTCCGCCCGGCGCCGGGCCGGCAGTCGGCGGAGGTCCCGTCCGCCCGGCCCCTTCGGCCCCGGCCGTCAGGCCCGTTCGGCGGGCTCCGAGGTGGCCGGCGCCCGCTCGGGCCGGTCGCGCAGGAACAGGTACCAGTACGACGTCGCCACGAACACGACCGCACCGACCAGGTTGCCCACCGCGGCGAGCAGCCAGTTGACCGCCACGTCGCCCCAGCCGAGGTCCGGGACGCCGGCGAACATCGCCGCGGGCAGGAAGAACATGTTGGCCACGACGTGGTCGAAGCCCATCGCGACGAAGGCCGTGATCGGGAAGAAGATCGCCAGGATCTTGCCCGAGACGGTGGTCGCCGCGAGCGACATCCAGACCGCGAGGCAGACCAGCCAGTTGCAGCCCACCGCCCGCAGGAAGGTCTCCCACGCGCTGTGCTCGGTCGCCTTGCCGAGCGCGATGCCCTCCAGCCGCTCGTAGGTGAGCAGCGAGTTGCCGGAGCTGCCGGCCGACCCGATGACGTCGGACTGGACGGCGAGGAAGTAGGCGACGAACAGCGCGCCGATCAGGTTGCCCAGCAGCACCAGGGTGAGGTTGCGGGCGACGTCGGAGCCGGAGATCTTCCCGCGCATCGCGCTGAGCGGGACCAGCATCATGTTGCCGGTCGCGAGGTCGGAGCCGGCGATGAGCACCAGCACCAGGCCGAGGGTGAACGCGGCGCCGGTGAACAGCGTGGGCAGAGTGCCCCACTGGTCGGCGTCCAGGCCCGAGGAGACGGCGATCGCGACCAGCCCGCCGAAGGCGATGTACGCCCCGGCCAGGAAGGCGCTGACCAGCACCCGGTCCCACGAGCGGTGGGTCTTCTTGGCCCCCAGCTCCGTGGCGACCTGGGCCATCTCCTGGGGCTCTCGAGCAGCGGTCACGGGCACCTCCCGGAGGCGGATCGGAACCGATCCGTACCCGCGGGAGGACGAGGAATTCCTCAGTTCCCGGCGAGGGCCGCGCAGGTGGCGAGCTCGAAGACCGCCCGCAGCTCCGCGAACCGCTCGGGCGCCGTCGACGGGGTGATCTGCGCGGTCACGGAGACCGTCACCGTCCGCCGTCCGTCCTCCGTCGCGGCCGCGAACTGGGTGTAGCCCAGCGTGTTGCCGGTGTGCCCGAAGACCGTGCCGCAGGCCGTCTCGTACCGGAACAGCGCCAGGCCGGCGGAGTTCTCACCCGGCCCCGGCGG
This sequence comes from Geodermatophilus sp. SYSU D00691, assembly GCF_054050275.1. NCBI lineage: Bacteria > Bacillati > Actinomycetota > Actinomycetes > Geodermatophilales > Geodermatophilaceae > Geodermatophilus > Geodermatophilus sp. SYSU D00691. The sequence goes on along the minus strand of NZ_JBJGYZ010000010.1, from coordinate 73,101 downwards.
CTCCGACGAGCCCGGCCGGAACGCGAACTGCTCCGCGCGGGTGGTCTGGTCGGTGAACCGGCCCCGGACGTCGGCGCCGATGAACCGCGCCAGGTCGGCCGGCGTCGACACGACGCCGCCCGACGCCCAGCTCCAGCCGGCCGCCACGAGCGTGCTGACGTCGTCGGGCGGGGCGGCGGCGACGTCGTACCCGTGCAGGTACGGCTCCGGCAGCTCGACGCCGACGGGCAGCGAGGTGTCGTCCAGCCCGGCCCGGTCCAGCACCCGCCGCCGCAGCACGTCGGCGTAGTCGTCGCGGGTGACCGCCTCGATCATCAGCGCGACCAGGATGTTGTCGCTGTTCGAGTACCGGTACTCGGTCCCCGGCTCGAACTCGAGGTCGGGATCGTCCAGGTAGGTCAGCAGCCTGCGGGGCCGCGGCGGGTCGTCGAGCGAGTCCAGCAGCGCCTCGACGAAGCGCTCGCTGCCGCTGAAGTCGGGGATGCCGCTGGTGTGCCCGAGCAGCTGCCGCAAGGTGACGTCCCGCCACTCGGCCGGCTGGCGGCGCAGCAGCTCCCCCACCGTGTCGTCGAGCGACAGGACACCGCGCGCCACCAGGCTCAGCGCGGTCGCGCCGTTGAACGCCTTGGCCACGCTGGCCACCCGCATGGCGTCGTCGGCCCGCGGCGGCTCGCCGGTCTCCAGGTCGGCCACCCCGGCCGTGACCACCGCGAGGTCTCCGTCGGAGCCGAGCGTCACCACCACGCCCGGCGGCCCTCCCGGCGCGGCGACGAGCGCCTCGAGAGCGGCCTGCAGCTGCGCCGTCGCCTCGTCGTCCCCGCCGTGGGCCACCGCCGGCGCCGTCCCGAGCAGGGTGAGCGTGGCGGTCGCGGCCGCCACGAGGAGCCCTCGCGCACGCAGCATCGCGGGAGACTACCGCCGCCCGGGGCGTGAGGGACATGCCACGACCCTTCCGTCACGTGAGGGTCGGGTCCGAGATGCTGGAGGGAACCCGGGAACGCCGACGCCGCCGTTCCGCACCCTCCTGCGCCCGCGCACCCGAGCCCCCGAGAACGGTGGCGTGTCCTTCCGCCTGCGCAGATGTCACGCCCGCAGCAGCTCCGCGAGGGCGCCGACGTCGGGCAGGTCGAGGTGCGGGCGCAGCTCCCCGGGCAGGTCCGCGAACGACCCCGCGTGCCCGATGCCGGTGTGGACGGCGACGGCGAAGGCACCTCCCGCGTGCGCCATGGGCACCTCGAGCTCCGGGTCGTCGCCGACGACGGCGAGGTCGCCGACCGGCAGGCCCAGGTGCCGTCCGGCCGTTCGCAGCGCCTGCAGCGACGGCTTGCCGACGACGGTCACCGGCGCCCCGGTCAGGTCGTGGACCACCGCGCTGATCGCCCGCGACGATCCCAGCGTGCGCCCCTCCGCCGTCGCGAAGTACGGCGACTGCGACGCGCTGTAGTACGGCGCTCCGCCGTCCACCGCCTCGACCGCCGCCTCCAGCGCCTCGAGCGTGAGCTCCTTGCGGTACCAGCCGGCGAAGACGGCGTCGCACGCCGTGCCGCGCAGCGGCGGCAGCGTCTCGATCCCGGCCGCCTCGAGGACCTCGGTGATCCCCTTGACGCCGAGCACCATCACCCGGCGGTGCCCCCGCCGCCGGAACACGTCGACCGCGGACGAGGCCGGGGTCAGGACGCCGTCGGCCGGCACCGGCAGTCCGGTCGCCTGCAGCGCGTCAGCGCACTGCGCCGGGGTCTTGACCGTACCGTTGGTGAACACGCAGAACGGCAGGCCGCGCTCGTGCAGCGCCGCGAGGAGCTCCCGCGCACCGGGCAGCGGGGCCAGCCCTCGGTTGTCCCGGTCGCCGAGCACCAGCGTGCCGTCCATGTCCAGGACGAACCCGCGCACCTGCGCCAGCGACTCAGCCACGGCGCACCGCCAGCGAGAAGCCCGGCTTGGACACCGCCAGGTCGTGCACCGAGGGCCGGGAGCCCAGCTCCGACAGCAGCGCGAGCACCGGCGCCAGCGACGGGTTGGCGTGCCGCGGCGCCGGACCGGCGGCGATCATCGCGTCGACCTGGTCGGCCGGCATGTGCGCCCGCAGGAGCAGCTCCTCGTCGGGGACACCGGGGAAGCGCCGGCGCAGCTCGGCCGGGTCGGGCGGCGGCGGCTCGGCGGCCAGCTCGCGCGCCCGCGGCCGGTCGAGGATCCGGTCCAGCACGTCCGGTGCGATCGGCGCCGTCGGCCGGCCGAACGTGCCCTGCGCGTAGCGGATCACCTGGTCGGGCACGTTCGCGTACCGCTCCTCGCCGATCGTGTTGAACAGCGCCTGGGAGACCACCATCTGCGGGAACGGCGTCACCATGATCGGGTGACCGAGCTCGGCGCGGACCCGGCCGACCTCCTCGACCAGGCCGTCGAACCGGTCCTCCATGCCGATCTCCCGCAGCTGCCGCCGCGTCGTCGTCAGCACCCCGCCGGCGATCTGGTGGTGCAGGAACGCCGCGTCGAAGTCCTGCGGCGCGCCCACCGGCAGCTCCTCGGCCGCTGCGTGCCGGTCGAAGAACCGGCAGGCGAGCTCGAGCGCGCGGTCGTCGACGTCGACCGTGTGCCCCATCTCGCGCAGGTTGGCGACCGTGCGCCGCGCCTCCGGCAACGACGAGCCGTTGCCCAGCGCCCCGCAGCCGACCTGCACCACCTCGACCCCGAGGTCCGGCGCGATCGAGTAGGTCAACGGGGAGAGCCCGATCGTGGCGTGCGAGTGCAGCTCCAGCGGGGTGCCGGCCAGCTGCCCGCAGATCGCCGGCAGCAGGGTGCGCGCCCGGTCGGCGGAGAGGATGCCGGCCGGGTCCTTGACGTAGACCCGGTCGATGTCGGGGCACTCGCGCATCTGCCGGGCCAGGTCGGCGTAGAAGGCGTCGTCGTGGACCTCGCTGATCGTGAACGTCAGCGCGCCGACCACCTCGTCGATGCCGGCCTTCTTCAGCCGCCGGGCGGTCTCGCGGGCGGCGTCCATGTCGTGCATCGGGTCGAGCACCACGACCCGGTCGATGCCGTTGGCGGCCAGCCGGTCGTAGACCAGCTGCATCGTCTCCGGGTGCGAGTTCTCCCAGGAGATGAACCGGAAGCCGGTGCCGATCAGCTGCAGCCTCGTCGTCGGCATCAGCGCGCGGGTCAGCCGGATCCGCTCCCACGGGTCCTGGCGGTGGTTGCGCACCGAGACGCCCATGGCGGTGCTGGAGGTGAAGTCCAGCGCCCGGAAGCCGACCCGCTCGAGCAGCGGCGCGACCTGCAGGACGTGCTCGGTCCGGAGACCGGTGGCGCCCCACAGGCTCTGGTTGCCGTCGCGGATCGAGACGTCGACGAGCCCCACGGCCGTCATCGGCCGACCCCCTGGAGGAACCGCTCGAAGAAGGCGGTGTCGACGCCGCCGGCACGGAACTCGTCGTCGTCCAGCAGGGCCCGGTGCACCGGCACCGTCGTCGTCACGCCCTCGATGCGGAGCAGCTCCAGCGCGGCCCGGGTACGGGCGAGCGCGTCGGCGCGGTCGGTGCCGTGCACGACCAGCTTGGCCAGCAGCGAGTCGTAGAACGGCGGGACGACGGAGCCGCCCTGCACGTGGGTGTCGACCCGGATGCCGTCGCCGGCCGGCAGCACCACCCGCTCGACCCGCCCCGGCGACGGCCGGAAGCCGGCTGCCGGGTCCTCGGCGTTGATGCGGCACTCGACGGCGTGCCCGGTGAGGACGACGTCCTCCTGGCGCAGCCGCAGGGTCAGCCCCTCGGCGACGGCCAGCTGCTCGGCCACCAGGTCCAGGCCGGTCACCAGCTCGGTGACCGGGTGCTCGACCTGGATGCGGGCGTTCATCTCCAGGAAGTAGAAGGTCTGCCGCTCCCGGTCGTAGAGCAGCTCGACGGTGCCGAGGCCGCGGTACCCGAGGTGCGCGGCCAGGGCGAGCGCGGCCTCCCGCATCCCGGCTCGCACCGGCTCGGGGATCAGCGGCGCCGGGGCCTCCTCGAACAACTTCTGGTAGCGCCGTTGCACGGAGCAGTCCCGGTCACCGAGCGCCACGGCGCGGGTGCCGTCGCCGAGCACCTGGACCTCGACGTGCCGGCCGGACTCCACGAAGCGCTCCAGGTAGACGCGCGGATCGCCGAACGCCGCGGCCGCCTCGCTCACCGCCAGGTCCAGGGTGCGCGGCAGCTCCGCGGCCGAGCGCACCAGCTTCATGCCCCGCCCGCCGCCCCCGCCGACCGCCTTGACCAGCAGCGGGTAGCCGACCTCGGCCGCGACGGCCTGCGCCGCGGCCAGATCGGCGGCCTCCCCGCCCGGCACGACGGGCAGCCCGGCGGCCAGCGCGTGCTCGCGCGCCGTCAGCTTGTCGCCGACCGCGTGCAGCGACGCGACCGTCGGCCCGACGAAGAGCAGGCCCGCCTCCTCGCAGGCCAGCGCCAGCGCGGGGTTCTCCGAGAGGAAGCCGTAGCCGGGGTGCACGGCGTCCGCGCCGACCGCCACGGCCGCGCGCACCACCGCCACCGGGTCGAGGTAGGACTGCGCGGCCGGCGCCGGTCCCAGCCGGATGACCCGGTCCGCGAGCCGGGCCGGCAGCGCGTCGAGGTCGGCGTCGGAGGCGGCCAGCACCGACTCGATGCCCAGCCGGGTGCAGGTGCGGACGATCCGCGCGGCGATCTCGCCGCGGTTCGCGATCAGCAGCCGGTGGATCCGCCTCATGCCGGGTCCACCACCAGCAGCACGGCGTCCTTCTCCGCGAACTCGCCGTCGCCGGTGCGGAACTCCACGACCGTCCCGCGGACGCCGGCGTGCACCGGCGTCATCATCTTCATGGTCTCGACGATCCCGACGACGGTGTCCTCCTCGACGGGGTCGCCGGCGTCGACGAACGGCGGCGATCCCGGCTGCGGCGCCCGGTAGAAGGTGCCCAGGAGCGGCGGGTGGACGGCCACGAGCCCCTCCTCCAGCTCGGCAGGGGCCGCACCGGCGGCGACCGGCACGGGGTCGGCGGCCCGGTCCAGCACCGGGGCGCGCCGCACCTGCTGCTCCGCCGTCCAGCCGGAGGCGCCCTCGCGGCGCAGGGTGAGGGCGAGGTCCGCCGTCTCCAGGTGCAGTTCGGCCAGTCCGCTGGAGTCCAGGACGCGGAGGACGTCGCGGACGTCGTCGGGCGTCAGGTGCACGTCACGCCCCCGGCTTCCTGCCGCCGAGCAGGTTGAACACGTGGTCGAACGGGCGGGCGGTGGGCGCGGCCACCTTCGGAGCCGCGGCGTCCTTCTCCGCCCACACCGTCTCGGGCCGGCTCTGGAGCAGGTGGACCGATCCGTCGGACTCCGCGACCGCCCACTCGATGTCCTGGGGGCAGCCGTAGTGCGCCTCGACCCGCCGGGCGGTCGCCGCCAGCTCGGCGATCTCGGCGTCGGAGACCGATGGGCGGTCCCGCAGCTCGGCCGGGACGTCGAGCTCGACGACGCCGTACCCGGACGGGTCGGGGCGGTGCCAGCGGGTCTTGGTGGCCACGGTCCGCCGGGTGATCTCGCCGGTCACCTTGCTGACGACGAAGGAGTCGGGGGTGACGTCACCGCTGACCACGGCCGAGCCCAGCCCCCAGCTGGCGTCGATCGCGACGACCGAGCGGTCACCGGTGAGCGGGCTCCGGGTGAACATCACCCCGGAACTGCGGGCGCCGACCATCCGCTGGACGACGACGGCCATGCCCAGGTCAGCCTCCGGGATGCCGCGCCGGCGCCGGTAGGTCACCGACTCGACGCTGTAGAGGCTGGCCCAGCAGCGCCGGACGTGCTCGACCACGGCGTCGCCGCCGCGCACCCACAGGTAGGTGTCCTGCAGGCCGGCGAAGCTGTCCTCCGCGCTGTCCTCGCTGGTGGCGCTCGACCGGACGGCGACGGGCAGGTCGGGGTCGCCGCACTCGGTGCACAGGTCCGCGTAGGCGCCGCGGACCGCCTCGGCGACCTCGGCCGGCAGCGGCGCCGACTCGACCACGCCGCGCAGCCGGGCGCACGGAGCGGTCAGATCGTCCCCGGGGTCCAGGACGGCGACCCTGCTGCCCAGGTCCAGGTGCTCGACCGAGGCACGGAAGGCCGCCGTCGTCACGGCGAACCCGGTCGGCACCCGGATCCCGGCGCGGGTCAGCTCGCCGAGGCTGGCCCCCTTGCCGCCGACGAGCGGGACGTCGTCCTTGCCGACCTGCGAGAAGTGCAGGACCGCCTGCGTCTGCGTCACCACGGTCACCGGAGCACCGTCACGAGGCCGCGGTCGCCGTCGACGCGGACGCGGTCACCGGTGCGGATCTTGGCCGTGGCGGTACCGGTGCCGACGACGGCCGGCATGCCGTACTCGCGGGCCACGATCGCGGCGTGCGACATCGTGCCGCCGATGTCGGAGACCGCCGCGGCGATCTTGCCGAAGACCGGGCCCCAGCTGGGCGCGGTCACCGGGCAGACGAGGATCTCGCCCTCGCGGATGGAACCGATGTCGGTGACGTTCATCAGCACCCGGGCCACGCCCTCGACCACGCCGGGCGAGGCGGCGTACCCGCGGACGGTGTCCTCGTCGTCGTCCTCGCCGCCGAGCCAGGCCTCGATGGTCTCGTCGGTGACGCCCCAGAGCATCTTCACCGCGGGGTCGTTGAGCGCCTCGGGGACCGGCCCCAGGGCCGGTGGCGGCGACCACCCGGAGAGCGCCTCGACGATCTCCTTGCGGCGGGCGACGATCGGCTGCCAGTACCGCGCGCCCAGCTCCGTGCCGCCCGACGCCCACGCCAGCTGCACGTCGGCGAGCGCGTCCTCGACCTCGACGTGCCGCAGGTGGAACACGTCGTCGGCCGCGCGCAGCACCCCCCGGTCGGCCAGCAGCTGACCGAAGGCCCGGATCTTCTGGAAGAACCGGGTGGTGAACCAGTGCTCGCAGTAGAACTTGTGCGACTCGATGTAGGGGAACACCAGCCGGCACAGGCCGAGCATCTGGTCGAAGGCGGCCCTCTCGTCGTCGCTGCCGAGCAGCGCCCGGTGCTCGTCGGCGATCCGCTCGCGCTCCTCGGCCAGCCGGTCGGTGGGCCGGGTGAGGTCCTCCCCGGCCGCGATCTGCTCCACGTAGCGCGGCAGCGCGGCGAACGGCACGGTCAGGTCGTCGCCCCAGGAGAGGTGGTGGTGGTAGAAGCCGTCACCGACCGAGACGTGGAACCACGGGTCCTTGGCCTCCTCGAGCGCCGCCCGCCACCGGGCACCGGCGTTGCCGCGCTCCTCCAGGGCGGCGAGCACCTTGTGCGGCTCCGCGCCCTCGACGAACAGGTCGGCGAGATCGAGCTCCACCGCCAGCGCGGCCAGCTTCTTCAGCTCGTCGTCCGGCCGGTACATGGTGACGTCCATGCCGGCGACCATGCGGGCCACCATCTGGTCGCCCATCTCCGGGAAGGCCTGCTTGCAGAACTCGAAGAAGACGACGTAGGCGCCGTAGCCGAGCATCAGGAACTCGGTGTGGTGGTGCCACATCTTCGAGTACAGGTCGATGCAGCGGTGGAAGTTCTCCCGCAGCAGGTGGTTGCTCGCGAACCCGCGCGACTCCATCACCACCGACACGTCGTCCAGGTCTCCGAGCCGCGGCACCTCGACCGCCTCGATGTCGGCGATCAGCGCCTCGATGCGCTGCTGCCAGCCGTCGTAGAGGCGCTGCCAGTTCTCGTAGTAGAAGCCGGCCCGCTCCTGGAAGTGGGGTAGCCGCGCCTCGACCTGCGCCGGGTCGGTCACCGGGTTGGCCGTGATGTACACCCGCCCGTTGACGATCCGGTACTCGATCCCCATCGACGTGGGCAGGGGGAACAGCCGGCTCGTGTTGGCCCCGATCGCGGTGTACGGGATCTCCGAGGTGATGCCGTCGAACGCCGGCACGACCTCCGGGAAGTGCATCGAGTTGTAGAACCAGAACCGCTGGTCGTCCTCCGGCTGGAAGCGCGAGAAGTACGGGTACATCTGCTCCCACCCCTCGGCGCCCGGGACGTCGGGCACCTGGGACGGCAGCGGGAACGAGCGCTCGGCCATGGCTCTCTCCTCTAGAGGGTGTGGTCGCGATGGGTGCGGGCGTAGGCGACGAACTCGGCCAGGGCGTCGGGGTCGGCCATGGCGTGGGGGTCGGCGACCGACGCGGGGTCGGCGCCGAGGAGGAGCCGGCGGACCGGGACCTCCATCTTCTTGCCGCTGCGGGTCACGGGGACAGCGCGGACAGCGACGATCCGGTCCGGCACGTGCCGGGGGCTGTACTCCTCGCGCAGGCTGCGCCGCAGCCGCTCCTCCAGCTCGGCGGTCAGCTCGTGCCCCGGCGCGAGCACCACGAACAGCGGCATGCAGAAACCGCCGCCGGGGAGGTCGAGGTTCACGACCAGCGAGGTGACGACGGCGGGGTCGTCCTCGACCACGCGGTAGATCTCCGCGGTGCCGATCCGCACCCCGTGCCGGTTGAGGACGGCGTCGGAGCGGCCGCGGACGTAGCAGCCGCCGCGCTCGTCCACCTCGAAGAAGTCGCCGTGCCGCCACACGCCCGGGAAGGTCTCGAAGTAGCTGGCCCGGTAGCGGGCGCCGTCGTCGTCGCCCCAGAGGAACAGGGGCATCGACGGCATCGGCTGGGTGACGACCAGCTCCCCCACCCGGCCCACGACCGGCTGCCCGTCGTCGTCCCAGGCCTCGGCCGCCACGCCGAGCGAGGGGCCCTGGATCACGCCGGCCCGCACCGGGAGCGTCGGGACGCCGCCGACCAGGCCGGTGCAGATGTCGGTGCCGCCACTGCCGGTGGCGACCCAGAGGTCGTCCCCGACGTTCTCGTAGAACCAGGCGGTGATGGCCGGGGAGACCGGGGAACCGGCCGGCATCACGACCTCCAGCGCCGAGAGGTCGAAGCGCTCCTTCGGGACGACGCCCGCCTTCTGCATGAGCTCGACGAAGCTCGGGCTGGCGCCGAAGAGGCGGGCGCGGCTGTCCTGCGCGGCCCGCCAGAGTGCGTCGGCGTCCGGGTGCGCGGGGTTGCCGTCGTAGAGGACCGGCGCCACCCCGGACAGCAGCAGGCTGACGCAGAAGTTCCACATCATCCAGCCGGTGGTCGTGTAGAAGAACGCGCGGTCGCCGCGGCGCAGGTCCATGTGGAAGGCCTGCGCCTTGAGCTGCTCCAGCAGGATCCCGCCGTGCCCGTGCACGATCGCCTTGGGCGGCCCGGTGGTCCCCGAGGAGAACAGCACCCACAGCGGGTGGTCGAAGGGGACCTGCTCGCAGGCGAAGTCGGAGTCGTCGGGGCCGGCGAGAACCTCCGTCCACGGGGTGCCGGGCGCCTCGAGGCCGAGCACGGGGAGGTGGACGACCTCGCGCAGGGTTGGCAGCCCGGCGACGATCTCGGCCACCTCGGCGCGCCGGTCGAAGTCGCGGCCCCCGTAGCGGTAGCCGTCGGCGGCGAACAGGACGGTGGGCGCCAGCTGGCCCAGCCGGTCGAGCGTCCCGCGGGCGCCGAAGTCGGGTGAGCAGGCGGCCCAGACCGCGCCGATGCTCGCACCGGCCACCATCGCCACGACCGCCTCGGGGACGTTCGGCAGGTAGGCGACGACCCGGTCCCCCGGCTGGACCCCGCGCTCGCGCAGGTGGGTGGCGACCCGCCGCACCTGCCGGGTGAACTCCTCCCACGGCAGCTCCCGCACCGGCGCGGTCTCGCTGACCGCCAGCAGCGCCGGCTCGCCGGGCCGCTCCTGGCGCAGCAGGTGCTCGGCGAAGTTCAGCCGCGCCCCGGGGAACCACCGGGCGCCCGGCATCGTCCGCTCGGCGAGGACGGCGGTCGGCGGTCGCGACGCCTGCACGCCGAAGAAGTCCCAGACCGCCGACCAGAACTCCTCCAGCTCGGTGGTCGACCAGCGCCACAGGGCGGCGTAGTCGGGGAAGTCCCGCCCGGTGCGCTCGGCGGCGAAGCGGGTGAACGCGGTGAGCCGCGTGCTCTCGACCCGCTCGGGCGAGGGTGTCCAGAGCAGGTCGCCCTCGCGGACCGCCGAACCCGGGCGGTGGAACCCCGTCGTCCCCATGGCGGGACACCCTCGCGCGCCCGGGATGTGATCGGCAACACTCTTGTGGGAACTTTTCGCGCTGCGAAAACGAGGAGGTGGGTGGCACGCGGGATTACCGGGTCAGGTCGATCGACTCCCTGTCGCGCGGCCTCCAGGTGCTGCAGGTCCTGCAGGAGGTGCGGGCCGCGAGCCTCCACGACCTGCACGTGACGACCGGCATCTCCAAGCCCACGCTGATCCGGATCCTCAAGACCGCCCACGACCACGGGCTGGTCTGGCAGCGGATGGTCGACGGCGCCTTCCTGCCCAGCCACACGCTGCAGCGTCGGGCGGAGACCGACGACGAGGCCTGGCTGGTCGAGATCGGCTCGCCGGTGCTGGAGGAGCTGTCCTCGCGGGTGCGCTGGCCGTCGGTGCTGTCGGTGCCGCGGCTGGACCACATGGAGACGCTGGAGACCAACAGCTCCCGCACCTACTTCGACGCGCTGCCGCCGCGGCCCCACGGCTACCGGGTGAACATGCTCGGTTCGGCGTCCGGCCGCGCCTACCTGTCGTTCTGCCCCGACCCGGAGTTCGAGGCGGTGCTGGCGCGGCTGCGGCACCGCGAGGGCCGCGCGTACCGCCTGGCCCACGACGACGCCGCCGTGCGCCGGCTCGTCGCCACCACCCGCCGGCGCGGGTACGCCGTCCGGGCTCCCGACTTCGGCGGCGACCACGACCGCCCGCGCTCGGAGGCCGACGACGGGCGGGAGTCGATCGCGATGCCGATCCGGCTGGGCGGCCGGGTGGTCGGCTGCATCAACCTGACCTGGCGGCGCCGGATCGTGTCCCTCACCGGCATGGTGCAGCTGCACCTCGAGGACCTGCGCGCCGCCGTCCGGGCCGTCGAGGAACGCGCCCGCGCCGCCGGCCTCGGTGGTTGAGCCGCGCCGGCGCGGTAACCACTGAGCCGTGACATCGACCGTCGTCTTCGACCTCGACAAGGTGCTGCTCGGCGGCGACGCGTCCACGCTGTTCCTGCACGGCCGCCTGCGCCGGCGGCCGGCCCGCGCGCTGCCGCTCCTGCTGGCGTCCCCGGCGCTCCTGCCGGGCGCGGCGGTGCCGCAGCTGCGGCCCCTCGCCGCGCGGCTGATGACCCGGATCGCGGTCGGCGGGGCCGACGGCGACGACGTCGCGGTGGTCGCCGACGCCTACGCGGAGGCGCTGACCCGCAAGCCCGAGGCGGCGGTGGCCGACGCCATCGCCTGCGTGCGGGCGCACCGGGCCGCGGGCGACGTCGTGGTGGTGGCGACCGGCTGCGAGGAGGTGCTGGCGCGCGGCTTCCTGCGGGCGATCGGCCTGGGCGACCTCGACGTCGTCGGGTCGACCGGCTCGTTCCGGCCCCCGCGGGTGCGCCGCGCGATGGGCGGGTCGAAGGTGGGGATGCTCGCCGAGCGGGGCCACCCGCCGCCGTGGCGCGCGGTCTACAGCGACAGCACGTCGGACCTGCCGCTGTTCGCCGGCACGTCCCGGCCGGTGCTGGTGAACGCCGGCGAGGACGCCGCCCGGGAGGTCGGGCGGGTCCTCGGCCGGCGCCCCGAGACGGTCACCTGGCGCTGACTCAGGAGCCGGCCAGCACCTCGTCGAGCTTCTCGTAGCCCTCGACGATGCCGGTCTCCATGCCGCTGGCGACCATGGCGTCGCGGTCCTCGAACGAGTCGACCAGGGACGTGGCCACCAGGCGGGTGCGGCCGCCGGGCAGGGCCTCGAGCCGCAGCTTCTCCAGCGCCACCCCGTCGGGCATGCCCTCGAAGGTGAACGTCTGCACGATCAGCTCGTTCGGCCGCAGCTCGTGGAAGGTGCCGCGGAAGCGGTACTCCTCGTCGCCCCGCCGGTGCACGTAGCGGTACTCGCCGCCGGTGCGGGCGTCGAAGGTCTCGACCGTCATCTCCAGGTCGCGCGGGCCGAGCCAGCGGGCCAGCAGCTCGGGGTCGGTGTGCGCCCGGTAGACCTTCTCCGGCGGGGCGTCGAACTCACGGGTGATGCGGACCAGCGGGACGTCCTCGTCGACCTCGATCTGCGTCTCGCGGGTGTGGGCGGTGGTCATGACCGTTCTCCTGTTCCGTGGGTGGGTGGCTGGTCCTCCATGGACCGGAGGACGTCGTCGAGGCGGCGGTAGCGCTGCTCGGCCTCCCGCCGGTAGCGCTCGATCCACTTGGTCATCAGGTCGAACACCTCCGCCTCGAGGTGGACCGGTCGGCGCTGCGCCTCCCGGCTGCGGGTGACCAGGCCGGCCTCCTCGAGCACCTTGAGGTGCTTGGAGACCGCCTGGAGGGTGACGTCGTACGGGGCGGCGAGCTCGTTGACGGTCGCGTCCCCCGTGGCCAGCCGGGCGACCATGTCGCGCCGGAGCGGATCGGCCAGGGCCGAGAAGACCCGGGACAAGGGATCGGCCGCCACGACCGCCTCCTTCGTTCTCAACCATTCGGTTGAGGAAGACGGTAGACCCGTTCGCGCCCGTGGTCAACCGTCCGGTTGAGAAAACTTCGGAGACCCCCGGGGCGGCGAGGCGTTAGCGTGCGCGGGTGAGCGATGCCACCGCCGGGGACGCCACCTCCCGCCCGCCGTCCGCCCTCGACCGCCTGGCCGACCGCTTCGTCGAGGAGTACGCCGCGGCCTCGCCGGTGATCGCGACCTACATCGGGGTCCCGGGGCACGACGACCGCTGGCCCGACCTCACCACCGACGGCCACGAGGAGCTGGCCGGCCTGCTGCGCCGCACCCGCGCGGAGGCCGCGGCCACCGAGCCGGTGGACCGCCGGGAGGAGATCGCCCGCGCGGCGATGCTCGAGCGCGTCGGCGCCGAGCTCGAGCGCTACGAGGCGGGCCTGGCGCAGGCGGACCTCAACAGCTCGGCCAGCCCGCTGCAGTACGTGCGGATGGTCTTCGACCTGATGCCCACCGACACCCCCGAGCAGTGGACCACCATCGGGCGGCGGCTCGCCGCCGTGCCGGCCGCGCTCGACGGTTACGCCGACGGGCTCGTCGCGGCCGCGGCCGGCGGCCACGTCTCCGCGGCGCGGCAGGTGCGCCTGGCTGCCGGGCACGCCCGGTCGTGGGCCGGGACGGCCGCGGAGCCCGGCTTCTTCGCCGAGCTGGTCGGCGGCGCCCCGGACGACGGCGCGCTGCGCGGCGACCTCGAGCGGTCGGCGACCGCCGCCGCGGAGGGGCTGCACGCCTTCGCCGACCGGATCGAGCGCGAGCTGCTCCCCCGCGCCCCCGAGCGGGACGCCGCCGGCCGCGACCGCTACGCCGTGGAGAGCCGCTTCCACACCGGCGTCGACCTCGACCTGGACGAGACCTACGCCTGGGGCTGGGAGGAGCTGGCCCGCATCGTCGCCGAGAAGGAGGCGGTGGCCGAGCGGATCGCCCCCGGCGAGGGGATCGCCGGCGCGATGGCCGCGCTCGACGCCGACCCGGCCCGCCTGGTCCGCGGCCGCGACGCGCTCCAGGCGTGGCTGCAGGAGTCCGCCGACCGGGCCATCGCCGCGCTCGACGGCGTCCACTTCGACATCCCCGAGCCGGTCCGCCGGCTCGAGGGCCGGGTGATCGGCTCGACCGGCCTCGGCGTGTACTACAGCGGCCCGACCGAGGACTTCAGCCGCCCGGGCCGCATGTGGTGGTCGCTGCCCGAGGGCGTCGAGGAGATGACGACGTGGCGGGAGACGACGACGGTCCACCACGAGGGCGTGCCCGGCCACCACCTGCAGGTCGGGCAGACCGTCTACAACGCGGCGCTGCTCAACCGCTGGCAGCGGCTGCTCTGCGACTGCTCCGCGCACGCCGAGGGCTGGGCGCTCTACGCCGAGCGGCTGATGGACGAGCTCGGCTTCCTCGAGGACCCCGGCGACCGCCTCGGCATGCTCGACGCCCAGGAGCTGCGCGCCGCCCGCGTCGTCCTCGACATCGGCGTGCACCTGGACCTGCCGCTCCCGCCCGCCGCCGGCCTCGGCCCGCGCTGGACCTACGAGGTGGCGGCGGCGTTCCTGCGCCGGCACGTCGCCATGGAGGACCGGATGCGCACCGACGAGCTGCACCGCTACCTCGGCTGGCCGGGGCAGGCGCCGGTCTACAAGGTCGGCGAGCGGGTCTTCCTCACCGGCCGCGAGGAGGCGCGGGCGCGGCACGGTGACGCGTTCGACCTCAAGGCGTGGCACCGGGCCGTCCTCGACCTCGGCCCGCTCGGCCTCGGCCCGCTGACCGACGAGCTGGCCCGCCTGTAGGGGAATCGGACGAGGTCCGGCCGGGTTCGGCGCAGCATGCGCGCGATCTCCTACAGCCGGTCCGGCGGTCCCGACGTCCTGGAGCTGGTCGAGCGGCCGCTCCCCGAGCCCGGCCCCGGGGAGGTGCGCGTCCGCGTCGCCTTCTCCGGCGTCAACCCGACCGACTGGAAGTCGCGGGCCAGGACGCAGCCCGGCCCGCAGGGCCAGATCCCGAACCAGGACGGCGCCGGCACCGTCGAGGCGGTCGGCGAGGGCGTCGACCCCGTGCTGGTCGGCGAGCGGGTGTGGATCTGGGAGGCCGCCTGGCAGCGGCCGTGGGGCACCGCCGCCGAGCACACCGTCGTCCCCGCCCGGCAGGTCGTGCTGCTCGGCCCCGACCCGTCGTTCGAGCTGGGCGCCGCCCTCGGCATCCCGTTCCTCACCGCGCACCGCGCCCTCACCGTCGGCGAGCTGCTGCCCGACCGGATCGGCCCGGGCTCGCTGACCGGGCACACCGTGCTGGTGCAGGGCGGCGCCGGCGCGGTCGGCAACGCCGCCGTCCAGCTCGCCCGCTGGGCCGACGCCACCGTGATCGCCACGGTGAGCAGCCCGCGCAAGGCGCAGCTCGCCGCGGCCGCGGGGGCAGACCACGTCGTCGACTACCGCCAGCAGGACGTCGTCGCCGAGGTCCGCAAGATCGCGCCCCGCGGCGTCGACGCGGTCGTCGAGGTCAACGCCGCGCAGAACGCCGCCACCGACGCCCAGCTGGTCGCCCCGCACGCCGCCGTCGCGATCTACGCCGCCACCGGCGACGAGTCGCTCACACTGCCGATCCGCTCGCAGATGACCCCGAACGCCCGCTGGCAGTTCGTGTTCGTCTACACCGAGCCCGAGCGGGCCAAGGCGATCGGCGTCGAGGACGTCAACGCCGCGGTGCTCGACGGCGCCGTCCGCGTGGGCGAGGAGGCCGGGCTGCCGCTGCACGTCTTCCCCCTGGAGAGGACCGACGAGGCCCACAGGGCGGTCGAGGACGGCGCGGTCGGCAAGGTGCTGGTCGACGTCACCGCCTGATGCGCTCCGAGACGACCTCGCGGAGGGCGTCCAGCACGGTGCGGAACGACGCCCGCGCCAGGTTCTCGGGACGGGCCAGGACGTCGACGTACCCGGGCCCGCGCCTCGCCGCCGGCGTGAGCACCAGCCCCGCGTCGACTCGATGGCGGCCGCGCGGACCCCGCCGTCCCGGAACCGCAGGTCAGCCGACCCCGAGCGAGCGCGCGATGAGCATCCGCTGCACCTCGCTGGTGCCCTCCCCGATCTCGAGGATCTTGGCGTCGCGGTAGAAGCGGCCGACCGGGAACTCGTTCATGAATCCGTAGCCGCCGTGCACCTGCGTGGCCCAGCGCGCGTTCTCCATCGCCGCCTCGCTGCTGTGCAGCTTGGCTACGGCGGCCTCCCGCTTGAAGGGCTCGCCGCGCAGCATCTTCTCCGCGGCCCGGTAGTAGGCCAGCCGCGAGGTCTCGGTGCGGACCTCCATGTCGGCGATCATGAACTGGATGGCCTGGTTGCGGCCGATGGGCTGCCCGAACGCCTCGCGCTGCCCGGCGTACTTCACCGACTCGTCGACGCAGCCCTGCGCCAGCCCGGTGGCCAGAGCGGCGATGGCGATCCGGCCCTCGTCGAGGATCGAGAGGAACTGCGCGTAGCCGCGGCCGCGCTCGCCGACGAGGTTCTCCTCCGGCACGCGGCAGTCGCTGAACGACAGCTCGCGGGTGTCGGAGGCGTTCCACCCGACCTTCGAGTAGCGCTGGCCGACGGTGAACCCGGGGGTGCCCGAGGGGATGGCGATCGCCGAGATCTCCTTGCCGCCGTCGGGGCGGGTGCCGGTGACGGCGGTGACGGTGACCAGCTCGGTCAGGTCGGTGCCGGAGTTGGTGATGAACGCCTTGGAGCCGTTGACCACCCACTGCCCGTCCTCCAGCCGGGCCGTCGTCCGCGTCGCCCCCGCGTCGGAGCCGCCGCCCGGCTCGGTGAGCCCGAACGCGCCCAGCGCCTCCCCGGCGCACAGCCGCGGCAGCCACCGCTGCTTCTGCTCCTCGGTGCCGAACCGGTAGATCGGCATCGCGCCGAGCGAGACGCCGGCCTCCAGGGTGATCGCGATCGACGAGTCCACCCGCGCCAGCTCCTCGAGCGCGACGCAGAGGGTGAAGTAGTCGCCGCCCGAGCCGCCGTACTCCTCGGGGAAGGGCAGGCCGAACAGGCCCAGCTCCCCCATCTGCCGCACGATCGCGGTCGGGAACTCGTCGCGCTCGTAGAACTCGCCGATCTGCGGGGCGACGACCTCCAGCGCGAACTCGCGCACGGTCTTCCGCAGGGCCTCGGTCTCCTCGTCGAGCCGGTAGTCCAGCACGGTGTCAGTCCTCTCCCCCGGTGGCCCGCGGGGTCACCACGGCCACCTGCTCGTCCAGCCGGACCGGTGCGCCGGCCGTCACGGGGAGCGCGGTGACCGTCCCGTCGACCGGGGCGGTCAGCACGTGCTCCATCTTCATCGCCTCGACGACGAGCAGCGGGGTCCCCGCGGTCACCTCGTCGCCGACGGACACCTGCACCACGGTGACCGTGCCGGGCATCGGCGCGGTCACCACGCCGCCCCCGGCGGCGCCCTCGGCCGCCGAGCGCAGCCGCTCGTGCTCGCGCAGCGCCGTCACCCGCCCGTCGGCGGCCAGCCAGAGGGTGCCGCCGGCGTGCACGACGGCGAACCGGTGCGCCACGCCGTCGAGGATCACGGTCATCCGGTCGCCGTCCCGGGACGCCGATGCGGCCAGCGGCACGCCGTCGCCCACCCGGACCTGCGCGTCGGCCGCCCGGCCGCGCACCCGCACCGTCACCGGCTCCCCGCCGGCGGCCTGCAGCCGCCGCACGGTCCAGGCCGGCTCGCCCAGCCGCCAGCCGTCGGGCAGGTCCCAGGGGTCGACGACCGCGCCGGCCGGCTCGGCCTCGAGCAGCTCGAACAGCGCCGCGGCCGCGAACACCGCCGCCGACGGCGGCGGGCTCACCGCGAGGGCCTCGCCGCGCCGGTCGATCAGCCCGGTGTCGAGCCGGCCGGCGACGACGTCGGGATCGGTGAGCAGCGCCCGCAGGAACGGGGTGTTGGTGGTGACGCCGAGGACGGCGGTGTGCCCGAGCGCGCCGACCAGCCGCGCGCGGGCGGTGTCGCGGTCGCGGCCCCACGCGATCACCTTGGCCAGCATCGGGTCGTAGTCGGTGCCGACGACGCTGCCGACGGCGAGCGAGCTGTCCACGCGGACGCCCGGGCCCTCGGGCTCGGCCAGCCCGAGCACGGTGCCGGCCTGCGGCAGGAACCCGCGCGCCGGGTCCTCGGCGTAGACCCGCGCCTCGATCGCGTGCCCGTCGAGGACGACGTCGCCCTGGGCGATCGGCAGGCGCTCGCCGGCCGCGACGCGCAGCTGCAGCTCGACCAGGTCGACGCCGGTGACCAGCTCGGTGACCGGGTGCTCGACCTGCAGCCGGGTGTTCATCTCGAGGAAGAAGAAATCCATGTCCTCTTCCCGCCCAGCCCGGTCGGCGTCGACGATGAACTCGACCGTGCCCGCGCCGGTGTAGCCCACCGCCCGGGCCGCCTCGACGGCGGCGGTGCCCATGCGGGCGCGCATGGTCGGGTCGAGCAGCGGCGACGGCGCCTCCTCGATCACCTTCTGGTGCCGCCGCTGCAGGCTGCACTCGCGCTCGCCCAGGTGGACCACCGTGCCGTGGGTGTCGCCGAGGACCTGCACCTCGATGTGCCGGGAGTTGCCGACGTAGCGCTCGACCAGCAGCGTGTCGTCGCCGAAGGAGCTGCGCGCCTCGCGGCGGGCGGCCGCGATGGCGTCGGGCAGCTCGGCCTCGGACCGCACGACCCGCATGCCCTTGCCGCCGCCCCCGGCCGACGGCTTGAGCAGCACGGGGAACCCGGCCTCGACCGCGGCGGCGGCCACCTCGTCGTCGGTCATGCCGGGCTCGGTGCGGCCGGGGACGACCGGGACGCCGGCGGCGCTCACGGTCTGCTTGGCGCGGATCTTGTCGCCCATCGCCTCGATCGCGGCGACCGGCGGGCCGATGAAGACCACGCCCGCCTTCTCGCAGGCGCGGGCGAACTCGACGTTCTCCGACAGGAAGCCGTAGCCGGGGTGCACCGCCTGCGCGCCGCTGCGGGCGACGGCGTCGAGGACGCGGTCGATCGACAGGTAGCTCTGCGCGGCCGGCGCGGGCCCGATGGGGACGGCGACGTCGGCCAGGCGGGTGTGCAGCGCGCCGGCATCGGCCTCGCTGTACACGGCGACCGAGCGGATGCCCATGGTGCGCAGGGTGCGGATCACCCGGACGGCGATCTCGCCCCGATTGGCGACGAGGACGGTGTCGAACATCGGGCTCACATCCGGAAGACGCCGTAGCCGAGCTCGCCCAGCGGCGCGTTGGCGCACGCCGACAGGGCGAGACCGAGCACGGTGCGGGTCTGCGCGGGGTCGATGACGCCGTCGTCCCACAGGCGGGCGGTGGCGTAGTAGGGGTGGCCCTGGTGCTCGTACTGCTCGCGGATGGGCGCCTTGAACGCCTCCTCGTCCGCGGCCGGCCACTCCTCGCCGCGGGCCTCGAGCCCGTCGCGGCGCACGGTCGCCAGCACCGACGCCGCCTGCTCACCGCCCATCACCGAGATGCGGGCGTTGGGCCAGGTGAAGAGGAACCGGGGCGAGTACGCCCGGCCGCACATCGAGTAGTTGCCGGCGCCGAACGAGCCGCCGATGACCACGGTCAGCTTGGGCACCCGGGCGCAGGCGACGGCGGTGACCATCTTGGCGCCGTGCTTGGCGATGCCGCCGGCCTCGTAGTCGCGGCCGACCATGAACCCGGAGATGTTCTGCAGGAACAGCAGCGGGATGCTGCGCCGGTCGCACAGCTCGACGAAGTGCGCGCCCTTGAGCGCCGACTCGCCGAACAGCACGCCGTTGTTGGCGACGATCCCGACCGGGTGGCCGTGCAGCCGCGCGAACCCGGTGACCAGGGTGGCCCCGTACAGCGGCTTGAACTCGGCGAACCGGCTGCCGTCGACCAGCCGGGCGATCACCTCGCGGACGTCGTAGGGCGTGCGCGGGTCGGGCGGGACGACGTCGTAGACCGACTCCGGGTCGTGCAGGGGCTCCTCGACCGGCTCGACGTCCCACGGGCGCGGTGCGCGTGGGCCGAGCGTGCCGACGATCTGCCGGACCAGCTGCAGCGCGTGCGCGTCGTCCTCGGCCAGGTGGTCGGTCACCCCGCTGACCCGGCTGTGCAGGTCGCCGCCGCCGAGCTCCTCGGCGGTGACCACCTCGCCGGTCGCCGCCCTCACCAGCGGCGGCCCGCCGAGGAAGATCGTGCCCTGCTCGCGGACGATGACCGCCTCGTCGCTCATCGCCGGCACGTAGGCCCCGCCGGCGGTGCAGGACCCGAGGACGGCGGCGATCTGCGGGATGCCGGCCTTGGACATCGTGGCCTGGTTGTAGAAGATCCGGCCGAAGTGCTCGCGGTCGGGGAAGACCTCGTCCTGCATCGGCAGGAACGCCCCGCCGGAGTCGACGAGGTAGACGCAGGGCAGCCGGTTGTGCAGCGCCACCTCCTGCGCCCGCAGGTGCTTCTTCACCGTCATCGGGTAGTAGGTGCCGCCCTTGACCGTCGCGTCGTTGGCGACGACGACGCACTCGCGCCCGGAGACCCGGCCGATGCCGGTGATGATCCCGGCCGCGGGCGCCTCGCCGCCGTAGAGCCCGTGCGCGGCCAGCGGGGAGAGCTCGAGGAAGCGGCTGCCGGGGTCGAGCAGCGCGTCGACCCGCTCGCGGGGCAGCAGCTTGCCGCGCTCGACGTGCCGCTGCCGCGCCCGCTCGCCGCCGCCCTGGGCGACGACCTGCAGCTGGCCGACGAGGTCGGCGACCAGCGCGCGGTGGGCCGCGGCGTTGCGCGCGGCCGCCTCGGCGTCGGCGGGGACCGCTCGGGGAAGCACCGGTGCATCCACGTCGCAGAGGTTAACCGTCGTTCACACCGGGGTCCAGTGCAGCGGCTCGGTGTGTTAACGGGGGTTCACGGTGGGCTAGCATGCCGCCATGGCCGAGAGGGTCGTGGACGCCGCCCTGCACGCGGACGCGGACAACCCGTCCCGCCGCGAGCAGATCCTGCGCGCGGCCGCGCGGCTCTTCGCCGAGCGCGGCTCGCGCTCGGTCGGCGTCGACGACATCGGGGCCGCCGTCGGGGTCACCGGACCGGCGATCTACCGGCACTTCGCCGGCAAGGACGCGATGCTCGCCGAGATGCTGCTGCGCATCAGCGAGCGGCTGCTGGCCGGCGGCACCGAGGTGGTGGCCGCCGCGGGCGGCGACCCGGCGGCGCAGCTGCGGGCGCTCATCGACTTCCAGGTCGACTTCGCGCTGGACAACCCCGCGCTCATCACCGTGCAGGACCGCGACCTCGGCTCGCTGCCGCCCGCCGACGCCGCCGCGGTGCGCCGGCTGCAGCGCCGCTACGTCGAGGTGTGGGTGACCGTGCTGGCCCGGCTGCACCCGGCCGCCGACGCCGCGACCTGCCGGGCGCGGGCGCACGCGGTATTCGGCCTGATCAACTCCACGCCGCACAGCGCCGGCCGGCTGGACCGCCCGGCGATGGCCGCGCTGCTGGCCGGCATGGCCCGGGCGGCCGCGACGTCCTAGGGCTCAGGCGGTGGGCGGGTCGGGCAGCTCGAGGACCAGGCCGCTGCTGGCCGCCGCGTCGAGGCCGCCGGCGTCGTCGGCGGCCTCGGGGGCCGCCCACGCCGTCTCGACGATGGTGACCACCGCGCCGCTCACCGCGCTGGCGTACTCGGCGTCGGCGAGCTCGGCCGGGGCGCCGTCGTAGGTGACCCCGTCGCGCAGCAGGTCGCTGACGTTGCCGGTGCCGGTGGTGTCGGCGAGCGCGCGCAGCTCGCGCGCCGCCGCGCTGTCGGGCATCCGCACGTGCGACACGGCGACGACGATCGGCCGTCCCTCGAGCGAGGCCGAGTAGAGCCCGCGGGACAGGCCCACGCAGTCGGTCGTGGCGAACGAGTCGCCGACGTCGCCGTAGCCGTGCCCGAGGCAGGTGTCGGTCACCTGCACGGCCTCGAGGGTGAACGTCACGCCGCCGACCTGCTGCGTGGCGCCCGGCTCCGGGCCGGCCGGGGTGGTCCGGGCCGCGGGGGTGGAGGACCCGGCGGCGGCCGGGCCGCCGCCGGGGTCGTCCCCGCCGCCGCCGAGCAGCAGCACCCCGCCGAGGGCCAGCAGCGCGACCACGAGGACGGCGGCGCCGATCAGCAGCGCGGTGCGCCGGGAGCGGGCGGCCGCGGCGGAGGACGGCGGCACCGGGGGCGGCGGGGCCTGGACCGGGGCGGTGTGGACGGCGGTCCGCGGCGGCACGGCCGCGGGCACCTGCGGCTGAGCCGGCACCTGCTGCACCGCTGTCGGCGGCGGGACGGGCGGCAGGGCGGGGGCCGGCGGCGGGGGCTCGTCCGGCTCGGCGCCGGCGAACAGGCCGCCGATGCCGCCGGTCTCGTCGACCGGGGGCTCCGGCGGGGCGCCGACGGCGATCGTGTCGCGGGCGGGCACGCCGGCGAAGGGGTCGGCGGCCGGCGCCGGCCGCGGCACGACGGGCGGCGGGGCCGGCTGGACCGGCGGGGGTGCCACCGGCGCCACGGCGGCGCGGGCGGCGGCCTGCGCGGCGACCGCGGCGGCCACCGGCGACGGCGGCGCCTCGGCGGCCTCGGCCGGGTGCACCGGCGGCGGCGCGGTCGAGCCCGCGGTCATGGCGGCCGGGGCGAGCAGCTCCGGCCGGCGCAGCACGTAGGGCGAGTACGGGAAGCCCTCGCCGTTGAGCTCCTCGACCGTGGGCCCGCGGCCCTCGAGGCCGAGCGCCTCCAGGGCGGCGCGGACGTCGGCGGTGGTCCACAGCCGCGGGTTGTCGACGCCGGAGTACCGGCTGGCCCGGGCGATGCCGAGCAGCAGCGAGCGGGGCTCCAGCAGCGCGACCTGGTCGCCCTCCCCCAGGTCGCCGTCCTCGGGGACGAGGCCGCCGAGCTCGCCGACCAGCACGGTGAGCCGGGCGATCCGCCCGGGCTCCAGGCCGGCCCGGCGCAGCCGCATGGCCGCCTCCATGCCGGCCCGCATGAGGCCGTCGAGCGGCGTCGACCCGCCGCCGCCGAGGTGCAGGACGTCGCCGGGGCCGGCGCCCGGGCCGATCGTCCAGGCGCCGTCGGGGCGGGCGGTCACCACGCCGCTCTGCTTGGGCACCTCGGCGATCCGCACGACGGCCAGGCCCTCGGGCACCAGCAGGACGGCGTCGGAGAGCCGGCGGCCGAGCGCGCCGTCGCCGAACGGCAGGGACGCCACGACCGCGGCCCGCACGGCGCCGCCGGTGTCCCAGCGGGCCAGTTCGGCGAAGAGCGCACGCTCCCCGGCCGTCTGCAACGGCGTCGGGGTGAGGGGCAGCACGTCGTCCTCCGGCGGGTCGGTTCGGGGGGGCGAGGGGCGCGCGCCGGCGCCGGTCCGCCGCGCCCGGGTCGTCGGGGTGCACCCCTCGCCGGGCGAGCTGTGGCCCCCTCGACGTTACGTCATGCGACGGGGCGGTCCCTTCGCTACACGCCGGTCGCGCCGCCGGTACCGACGGCGACCGGGGTGTCCCGCGCCTCGCGGTACGGCTCCACGGGCTGCTTCCACCGGGCGTACCAGGTGCTGCCGGCGACCAGGTCCACGGCGGTCCACAGCACGCCGAAGCCGACCGCGACCCAGGTCAGCGACCACCAGTTCCACGGCGGCAGGAGGTCCAGCGCCGACTGGCCGGCGCCCGCCCCGTAGACCGCCGCGGTGACCAGCGGCCCGGCCACCCAGCCCGGCAGGCCGTAGGTGACGGCGAGGTCGATCGCGACCGCACCGACGAGCAGCACGAAGGGGACGACCGACGGCGGGAAGTCGCCGCCGACGAGGGCCAGCCAGGCGATGCACCGGTAGGCCAGGTAGCCGCCGGCGACGATCGTCGCCGTCCACCGGAGGCCGACCACCTTGCGGGCGATCAGCAGGGACAGCAGCCCGGCCAGGACCAACCAGGTGGGGTGCACCCAGCCGGGCACGGGCAGCATGAACTCGGCGGGGCTGTCGCCCTGCGAGGCGGCGAAGTCCAGCAGCTGCGGCTCGGCGGTGGTCCGGCCGGCGGCGTAGTCGCGCAGCGAGAGGACGCCGTACTCCTGGTGCTGGTTGGGGAACAGCACGTTCTCCACGAAGAACAGCCAGAGCCCCAGCGAGATCAGGTCCTTGGTGCGCCCCGGCTCGGCGTAGAGCCACCAGCCGCGGATCGCGCCTGCCAGCATCACGGCGGTGCCGAGGTAGAGGACGGCGTGCGTGGGGCTCCAGCTGGTGATGTCCAGGCCGTAGAGCCGGTGGTTGACGATGTCGAGCGGGATCGCGAAGAGGAACAGCGCGATGCCCCACTGCATGAGCCGCAGCGCCCGCCGGTCGACGGCGTAGCCGCTGTAGCTGTGGGCGACGACGAGCCCGATGACGACCGCGGTCCCCACCGAGTTGAGCAGGTGCGGCGGGGCGAGGTCGTCGCGCAGCCACTTGAAGTGCCAGGAGACGTCCCACGACGAGCCGAGCATCTTGAGCAGGAAGGCGAACAGCCACCCGGTGTACATCCACCGCAGCTCGGTCTGGCTCACCGGCCGGCCGGGGCGCCCGGGGGTCATGTAGGCCAGCCACAGCCACTTGAACGAGGCGAACGGGTGGGCCAGCGCCCTGCCCAGGGACCCCGGGGCCGGCGGCACCGCACGCGCGGTCGCGGCAGGGGTGGATGGTGCGGACACGCGGAACTCCCCGTGAGCTCGTGGACTCGGTGGACCGACCCTAGCGTCGCGGCGCCCGGATTCCGACACTCTCCAGTGGCGCAGTGGCAGGTGGTGCGCTAGAGGCGGGCGAGCGGTTCCGGCGGTGCGTAGTCTCGCTCCACGTGGCTGACAGCGCGGGACACCTGGTCTGGATCGACTGCGAGATGACCGGGCTGGACCTCGGCAAGGACAAGCTGATCGAGGTCGCCGTCCTGGTCACCGACTCCGAGCTCCACCCCCTCGACCCCGGTCTCGACCTGGTCATCAGCGCCCCCGACGACGTCCTCGACGGGATGACCGAGGTCGTCGCCGCGATGCACGCGAAGTCGGGGCTCACCGACGCCGTCCGCGCCTCGACCCTCCCCCTCGCCGAGGCCGAGCAGCAGCTGCTCGCCTACATCAAGCGGTTCGTGCCCGAGCGGCGCAGCGCGCCGCTGTGCGGCAACTCGATCGGCACCGACCGCGGCTTCCTCGCCCGCGACATGCCCGAGCTCGACGACCACCTGCACTACCGGATGGTCGACGTCTCCTCGTTCAAGGAGCTCGCCCGCCGCTGGTTCCCGCGGGTGTACTTCGCCCAGCCGCCCAAGGGCCTGGCCCACCGGGCGCTGGCCGACATCATCGAGTCGGTCCGCGAGCTGGCCTACTACCGCCGGACGCTGTTCGTGCCGCTGCCGGGGCCCACCACCGACCAGGCGCAGGGCGCGGCGGCGGAGGTGGTCGGTTCCTACGCCGGCCTGCTGGCCGCCGGCGAGGCCCGGGAGGCCGCGTCGGAGGGCTGAGTGCCTCCGGTATCCTTGCCCCTGGATCCCCGTCAGGCCCCGGCCGCGCGAGGACGTGGTGGGTGTAGCTCAGTTGGTAGAGCACCAGGTTGTGGTCCTGGGTGTCGCGGGTTCAAGTCCCGTCACTCACCCCATGCGGCAGAGGCCCTGGTCAGGCGACTGACCAGGGCCTCTGCCGTTCTGCGGGGGTCAGGTGGCGGGGGCGACGCCGCGCCCGCCGGCGGCGTGGGCGCGCCGCCCGACGACGAGGACGCCGACGGCCAGGACCGAGACCACCGGCGCCCACCGCAGCGCGGCGGGCAGGCCGAGCCGGTCGGCGAGGGCGCCGGTGACCACCGGGCCGGCGGCCAGACCGAGCAGGTTGTTCGCCATCGCGAGCACGCCGAGGGCGCTGGCGCGCACCGACGCGGGGGTCATCTCCGTCACCAGGGCACCGGCCGGTCCGACGGTGCCGGCGGTGAAGAACGCCCCCGCGCCGATCAGGACCAGCTGCGCCGGCCCGGCAGGCAGGGAGAAGCCGGCGCCGAGGAGGACCAGCGACGTCGTGGCGTAGCAGATGGTGCTCGTCCAGCGGCGCGCCGACCGGGTGCGGCCGAGCCGGTCGGTGAGCAGTCCGCAGGCGATCATGCCGACGCCCATGAGCAGCAGCAGAGCGGCGGCGAGCCCGGCGGCGGTGCCGGCCGGCAGCGCGTAGGCCCGCTGGAGGTAGCTCGGCAGCCACGCGACCAGGGATCCGGCGAGGAACAGCTGCAGCCCGCTGCCCAGGTAGACCCACAGCACCGCCGGAGGGTTCAGCACCGCGGTCAGCGGCGCCCGCACGCGCCCGCCCGACGGGCCGTCGGCCGGGTCGGGCCGGGCGTGGCGGGCGAGCCGGTCGTCGGTGACCAGCACCGTGAAGGCGATGAGCAGCGCGAAGCCGATCGCGGCCATCGCCGCGACGGCCGGGCGCCAGCCGAAGCGTGCGGCCAGCACCCCGCCGAGGAAGATCCCGAGGACGGCGCCGAACGAGCCACCGGCGGTGAACGCCCCCGCCAGGCCGGCGCGCCGGTGGGAGGGGAAGACCGCCAGCACCATGGCCAGGCCGACGCTGCCGTAGGCGGCCTCGCCGACGCCGACGAGCACGCGGGCGCCGAGCAGCTGCCCGTACCCGGCGGCCAGTGCGGACCCCAGCGTGGCCAGGCTCCACAGGCCGGCCATGAGCAGGACGGCGCGGCGGTGGCCGTGGCGGTCGGCCAGCACCGACAGCGGGACGGTCAGCAGCGCGACGGTGAGCGCGACCACGCTGCTGAGCGCGCCCAGCTCGGTGTCGCTCAGCGCCCACTCGGCCTTGAGGAGCGGGAAGACCGCCACGAGGACCTGCCGGCACATGAAGTCCGACAGCAGCAGGGCGAACGCCAGCGCGAAGACGACCCACGGGAACGCCGACCGGCCCGCCCCCGTTGCCGGCGGGTCGGCGGCGTCAGCCACGATCCCCGACCTCGTCCCGCAGCGACGGGCGGGGCAGCTGTCCCGACTGCGTGCGCTGGCGCCACTCGGTGGCGGTGGTGCCGAACTGCCCGCGGAACCAGACGGAGAAGGCGCTGGGGGTCGCGAAGCCGAGCAGGTGCGCGATCCGGGCCAGCGAGTAGGTGTCGTTGGACAGGTACCGCTCGGCCCACCGGGCCCGGGTGGCCTGCACGATCGTCGAGAAGGTCTCGCCGTCCTCGGCCAGGTGCCGGCGCAGCGTGCGCGGTGGGACGTTGAGCGAGCGGCTGACGTGCACCAGCGAGCAGCGGCCGGTGGGCAGCAGGACCTCCACGATCGAGCGGACCCGCTCGGACGGGCTGGCCGGCCGGGGGGCGGGCACGGTCTCGAGCAGCCGGCGGGCGTAGGCCCGCATGTTCGGGTCGGCGGTCACCGTGGGCAGGTCCAGGTCGCGCGCCGGGAAGACCACGCCGTTGAACGGCTGGTCGAACCGCAGGCCCGGGCCGAACACCTGGTGGTAGCGGCCGGGATCGGCCGGCGGGCCGTGGGCGAACACCACCGACAGCGGCTGCCAGTCGGCCCGCGCAAGGCCGCGGATGACGTTGACCACGACGGCGGTGGTGCCGTCGAGGAACTGCCGGACGGGGACCGGCGCGCCGAAGTCCAGCCAGACCTGCACCGTGGCCAGCCCGTCGGCCTCGACGAGCCGCAGGTCCACGACGCCGGTGTAGGCGCGCTCGTAGCGGATCAGCAGGTCCAGCGCGCTGCGCAGGTCGGGCTCCTCCCGCACCACCACGCTGAGCGGTCCGAGCGCCGAGAGCCGCCGGTAGCCCACCATCCGGAGGGCGAAGTCCTCGCGGCCGGACTCCGCCGCCGAGCGCTCCAGCAGCCGGGCCACCGGTACTGCGGGGATCCACCGGTCCTGGTCGGCCAGCGCGTCGACGTCCAGTCCCTCCTCGGCCATCAGCCGGGCCGGGTCGAGGCCCACGGAGCGGGCCACTTCCGGGTAGCCGGTCAGCGCGGCGTAGCGGACGAGGCGGTCCACCCCGGCTCCTTCCGCTGGTGGCCCGGATGCGCAAGCGGCGCGGCCGCATCGGGAAAGCGCTCCGACCTGCGACTTCCTACCGTGGCGGCACCCGGGACCGCGCCGCCCGAACCGGCCGCCGGTTCCCGGGGTGCTGCAGAGGATCCCTCGCACCGGACCGGGAGCGGCCGGCACCGGCGCGGGCCCGAGGAACGGAGCGCACCGATGCACGACCCGCCCGCGGACGGCCACCACGACCGGAGGCCGGTCCTCTCCGCCCGGGATCTCGACGCGCTGCGCCTGATGGCCGCGGGCCGGTCGACCGCGCAGATCGCCGCGGCCCTGTCGGTCTCCCCGAACACCGCGCGCACCCGCATCCACCGCCTTCGCGCCAAGCTGGGCGCCACCGACCGGCAGCACGTGGTCCCCCGCGCACGAGACCTCGGACTGCTCTGACCGTCCCACCCCCGAGGGCCCGGCCACCGGCCTAGGGTCTCCTGCCCCGCGTCCACCGCCCTGTGTCGCATCGACTCGGTTGTGGCCGAGATTACAGCGCACCGCCTGACCGGCACCCCCCTTCGAGCAGCGCCCGTCGCAACGGCCGTCCGGTGCGGCGGGCAGTGGAGCCGACCGATGTCCCGACCGCCTGACCCGACCGGCGGGGCGCGCCGCCCCCGGCCCGAGCACCACGTCGCCGACCGAACGGGGAGCGTGCTGCTGCGGAGCAAGCTCTCCCCACCGCGGCTGGGCTTCCCACCGCTGCTCCGACCGCGGCTCCTGCAGGCGCTGACCGACGGGGTGGCGACCACGCCGGTGACCCTGGTGGCCGGACCCGCCGGTTCGGGCAAGTCCGTCCTCGCGGCCTCGTGGCTGCGGGAGCAGCTGGGCGGCCGCGTGGCCTGGCTGTCGCTGGACGCCGGCGACGACGACCCCGCCGCCTTCCGGGCGCACCTCGTGGCGGCGCTGCGGCAGACCGGGGTGGGCCTGGCCGGGGCGGGCCCGGCCGGACCCGCCCCCGGGGCCTGGCCGTCGCAGGTGGCCGCGGCGCTGACCGCGCGAGCGCAGCCGGTGGTGCTCGTCCTGGACGCCGCCGACAGCCTCACCGACCGCGAGCTGATCCGCGACCTCGACCTGCTCGTGCGGCACGCCGGCGCGCGGCTGCGGCTGGTGCTGTGCGCCCGCGCCGACCCGCTGCTGCCGCTGCACCGCTACCGGCTCGACGACCGGCTCACCGAGATCCGCACCGACGCGCTCGCCTTCACCGCGGAGGAGACCGGGAGGTTGCTCGCCTCGCTGGGCGCTCCCGTGCCGGCCGAGGTCGCCGCGGCGCTCCAGCGACGCACAGAGGGGTGGGCGGCCGCCCTGCGGCTGGCCGCTTCCGCTCTCGCCCGGGGCGCGGAGCCCGACCGGCTGCTGGCGTCGCTCGCCGCCGACGAGGGCAGCGTCGCCCAGTACCTGGTCACCGAGGTGCTCGAGCGGCAGCCGGCCGGCGTCCGCAGGTTCCTGCTGCGGATCAGCGTCACCGAGCAGCTGTGGCCCGGCCTGGTGGACCGGCTGGCCGGTCGGTCCGGCAGCGGTCGGGTGCTGACCCCGCTGGCAGCGGCGAACGCCTTCGTCGAGCGGGCACCGGGCGCTCCCGGTGGCTTCCGCATCCACAGCCTCTTCCGAGAACTGCTGCAGGCGCAGCTGGCCCACGAGGACCCCGGTGCGTACGCCGCCGGACACCGGGTGTGCGCGGCTTGGTACGCCGCGGCCGGCGACCTGCCGGCCGCGGTGGACCACGCCCGCGCCGCCGGCGACGAGGCGCTCGCGGCCCGTCTGCTCGTGGACGACCTGGCCGTCGCCCGCCTGCTCACCGAGGGCGCGGGCGCCGCACCGGGACCAGCAGCCGCCGCCGGGCCCGATGCGGCGGTGCTGCGCGCGGCCGCGGCGCTCGGCGGGCAGCGGCCGGCCGAGGCCTCAGACGTGGGCACGGCCGCCGCTGCCGCCGACGATCCCCGCACCCGCCCCGCGCTGCGGGCCTGCGCGGCGGTCGTCTGCGCCGTCGCGGCGGCCGCCGCCCCCGACCCTTCCCCGGTGCGCGCCGCCGCGCAGGCCGCGGAGACCCTGGTCGGGGACCTGCCCGCCGCACGGGCCCCGGAGCGGTCGCAGCTCGCGGCCGTGCTGGCCACCGGCCGCGCCACCGCCCTGCTGCACACCGACGCGCCCGAACGGGCGCTGCGCGACGCGGTCGGCCGCGCCCTGACCGCCGGCCTGGCCGCGGACGCCCCGGTGCCGAGCGCCCGCTGCCTGGCCGAGCTGGCCCTGCTGGAGGCGCTGGCCGGTCGGCTGCGCCGGGCGGCGCAGCTGGCGGCCGAGCACGAGGCGCTCGCCGACGGACGCCGGGTGCCGGAGGCCGACCGGGCCGCCGCCGCTGCCGTGGCCGCCGCGTGGGTCCACCTCGACCGGCACGAGCTGGCACCGGCCCACCGCTGGCTCGCCCGGGCCGCCCAGCGCGGCGGCGACGCCGTCGTCACCGGCCCGCTGCGTGCCGTGCTGGAGAGCCGGCTGCGGCGCACCCGCGGCGAGCTCGACGCCGCCGCGCGCGTCCTCGGACCGTCGCTCGACCTGCCGGGGGTCCCGGGCTGGGTGCGCGAGCACGTCCTCGCCGAAGCCGTTCGGCTCCACCTCGCGCGCCGCGACGGCCCGACGGCGCTGGCCCTGCTCGCCCGGCTGCCTGCGGAGGTCCCGCGCGCGGCGGTCCTGCGGTCCGCCGCCGCCGCGTGCGGCCTCCTCTCCGACGACGGCGGCGCCGCCGACGCTCGGCCCGACACCGGCGGCCCCCTGCCGCTCGGGCTGGCCGTCGAGGACGCCGTGGCCCGGGCCTGCTGGTCCGCCGCCGTCGGCCGGACCCCCACCGCCGTCGCCACGCTCGAGCAGGCCCTGCGGACGGCCGCCCCGGAACGCCTGCGGCGGCCGTTCCTCGACGCGCCGGGGCAGCTGCGGCCGCTGATGCGCGCCCATCCCGCGCTGGCCGCCGCAGGGGCCTGGCTGAACCCCACCGCAGCGGCGATCCCCGCGCCGCGCCGTCCCCCCGATCACGCCGTCGGGTCGGCCGCGCCGGCGCGGCCACCGGCGGCTGTCGCCGAGCTCAGCTCGCGCGAGCTCCAGGTGCTGGAGCACCTGGCAGAGATGCTGTCCACCGCCGAGATCGCCGCCGCGCTGTTCGTCTCGATCAACACCGTGCGCACGCACGTCCGGGCCATCCTGCGCAAGCTGGGCGTCACCCGCCGCAACGAGGCCGTCCGCCGGGCCCGCGAGCTGCACCTGCTCGGGCCCGCCCACGCGGCCACCGCGGGGACCGACGTCCCGGCCCGCACAGCGGGGTGACGGTCGCCGGGCTGCCGGGCGCTCACTCGCGGGCCGGGGTCCGTTCCCCGCTCTCCGCGGGCGCCCCGGTCGGCGGCTCGGCGAGCGCCTCCGCCGTCCTCGGCCGGTGCGTGCGGCGGGTGCGCGGTGGTCGCCCTCCCGACACCCCGGCGAGCAGCACCGCCGCCCAGCGGCGTTCGGGGTCCTGCACGACGAGCACGGCGTGCACGAAGAGGGTGAGCGGGACCGCCAGGACGGCGCCCATCGGCCCCAGGACGAGGGTCCAGACGATGACCGACAGGAAGGTCAGGGTGACCGAGAGACCGACCGTGTCTCCGACCACCACCGGCTGGACCACCGACTGCAGGACGAAGTTCGCCAGCGAGTAGATGAGCACGACCAGCAGCGCCGTGCCGGGGCCGTCCACCAGGAGGGCGAGCAGGGTCGGCGGGGCCAGCCCGAGGAAGAACCCGATGTTGGGCACGTAGTTGGTGAGGAACGACAGCAGGCCCCACAGCAGCGCCAGCGGGATGCCGAGGACCAGCAGCGCGATCGTGTCGACCACGGCCACGGCGAAGCCGAAGACCGTCGTCACCACCAGGTAGCTCCGGGTGTTCCGCGCGAACTCGCCGAGGGCCGCGCGCAGCCGGCTCGTGCCGGGCACCCGGGCGAGCCGCTCGGGCAACCCGGCGCCCTCGACGGACATGAACAGCGCCGTCGCCAGCACGAGGACGAACGCGCCGAGCCACCCGACCACGGTCCCGAGGAACCCGCCCACCACGTCGACGACGCTGCTCAGCTGGATCGACGAGAGCGCCTGCTCCACCTGGTCGCGGCCGATCCCCGCCGAGCTCAGGGCCGACCGGAGGCCGTCGAGCATCTTGTCCCACTCGTCGGCGTACTGCGGCAGCACGGTCGCCAGCTGGCCGACCGACACGACGACGGCGATCGAGAAGGCGATGAGGCCGCCGTCGACGACGAGCACCACCGCCGCGACGGCGAGGCCGCGCCGCACCCCCCGCCGGACCAGCACGCCGACGAGCGGCTGCGCCACGACGGTGAGCACGAACGCGAGCAGGACCGGCGCCAGTACCGGCGCCCCGGCCCGGATGCCCCACACGGCGACGGCAGCTCCGGCAACGCCCAGCACGACGGTGAGCCACAGCGGGAGGGCGCGCCGGACCTCGGGGTCGGTCATCCCCCCACGCTGGACGACGCCGGGCCCCTCGGCGTCGTCTCCCGCGGGTGAGCCGTCAGCCCGCGCGGGGGCGGGCGAACGCCGAGATCATGGGGTGCACCTCGGCCGTGCAGGTGCCGGAGGTGACCGCGGGGTCGGCCTCCCGGATGCGGTGCAGCTCCGCGGCGTCGTCGGCCTCGACGACCGCCATGCCCCACGCGCCGGTCGGCTCGGCGACGGGGCCGTAGACGACGACGCTGCCGCCCTCGAGCAGACCGGCCCAGTAGCGGCCGTGCTCGGCCATGACCGCGGCCTCCTCGGGCGTCATGGTGAACGCGAAGTCCGGCCGCGGCGGGAGGAGCTTGTAGAGGAAGTGCTGCCTCACCGTGCTCCCTCCAGCGCGTCGGCGAAGCGGCCGAGGATCGTGGCCCAGCCCTGGGTGAAGGCGCCGCCGGTGTAGCCACCGGGCAGCGCGCAGTCCGCCGACAGCTCGGCGCGGTCGAGCGCCTCCCAGCCGCGGTGCTCCACGGCCACGCGGGTCACGGCCGGCGACAGCGCGGTGAAGGTGAGCTCGACCTCGGTGGCCGCGCCGGTGACGAGCCAGGTCATGACGAACCGGTGGGGCGGTTCCCAGTCGAGGACGGTCCCCCAGTCGACGGTCGTGCCGTCGTCCCAGGTCTCGTAGACGCGCCCGCCGGGCTGCGGCTCGAAGGTCACGTCGCGCACCCGGTCGCCGCCGCCGGAGAAGGGCTCGACCGGCCACCAGGTGCCGATCGTGGCGACGAAGACGTCGAAGGTGTGCGCCTGGTCGCTGCGCACCACCGTCGACTGCCGGACCGGCGGGCGGCGCAGCGGCAGCACCGTCGCGGGGGCCGGGTCGCCCGGGAGCTCGGCGGGTCGGGTCATCGGGAGCCCTCTCTGCGCGCCGGACCGGTCCCGGTCCGGGTCGGTCGCGGATCCTGCCGGACGTCGCCGCCGGAGGCACGGTCCTCCTCCACGAGACGGCGGGCGACGTCCAGCGAGGAACCCCACATCTGCTCCAGGAACTCGCGCAGCCCGGCCAGGCCCTCGGGCCGGGCGCGGTAGAGCCGCCGGGTGCCGTCGCGGCGCTCGGTCAGCAGGCCGGCGGTCTTGAGCACCGTGAGGTGCTGGCTGACCGCCGTCCGGGTCACGTCGAAGGCAGCGGCGATCTCACCGGCCGCCAGCTCGTCGTGGGCGACCAGCCGCAGGATGGCGCGGCGCCGCGGCTCGGCCAACGCGCGCATCGCCTCGTCCAGCGGCTCGGCCGCCGCGGCGTCCCCCCGGGCCACGGCCGTCAGCCCCAGAGACCCACGGCGTTGCCGTCGGGGTCGGCGAACATCGCGAACGTCCCGTAGCCGCCGGGCAGGTCGGTCGGGGGCACCATCCGGGTGCCGCCGAGCTGCTCGGCCCGCTGCAGGTAGGTCTCGAGGTCGTCCACGCGGACGTAGATGCGCACGCCGGGGCTGTCCTGCTCCTCGACCGGGCCGATGCCGCCGCCGATGGCCCCCTCCCCCGCGGCGGTGTCGACCAGGCCGTAGCCGCCCATCCCGGGGTCGGCGGCGACCTGCCAGCCGAACAGCTCCCCGTAGAACCGCTGAGCCCGCTCGTGGTCGGGGCTGGTGACCTCGAAGAACGCGACCGGTGCACCCATGGCTGTCTCCTCTGCTCACTGCGTCGGTGTGTGCTAACGTTAGCGACTGCTCACGCAGACCGTCAACCCGACGACCTCGGGCCTCCCCCCTGCGCTTCCCGCCCATTTCCCGTCGCATTCGTGCGAGGATTCCCACCGGTCCCGGAAATGGACGACGGAGAGCAGAGGGCATGTCCGATCTCGACCGGCTGGTGAATTCCTGCCTCATCCCCGGATTCGACGGCACCACCCTCCCGGAATGGGTGCGGAAAGCGCTCGGCGAGGGGCTCGCCGGGATCTGCGTGTACGGGCAGAACCTCCCGCCCGGCGTCGACGGGAGCGACCAGGTGGCCGCGCTGAGCGCGGCGGTGCGCGCGGTGTCGCCCGACGCGCTCGTGTCCCTCGACGAGGAGGGCGGCGACGTCACCCGGCTCGAGTACCGGGTGGGCAGCGGCTATCCGGGCAACCTCGCCCTCGGGGTGGCCGACGACGAGGCGCTCACCGAGGCCGTGGCGACGGCGATCGGCGCCGACCTGCGCCGGGCCGGGGTGACGCTCGACCTCGCGCCGTCGGTCGACGTGAACAGCGACCCGCGCAACCCGGTCATCGGCGTTCGCTCGTTCGGCGCCGACCCCGGCCTCGTCGCGCGGCACGGCGCCGCGTACGTCCGGGGACTGCGGGCCGCCGGCGTGGCCGCCACCGCCAAGCACTTCCCCGGCCACGGCGCCACCACCGTCGACTCGCACCTCGGGCTGCCCGTCGTCGACGTCGACGAGGCCGGCTTCCGCGCCCGCGAGCTGCCCCCGTTCCGGGCCGTGGTCGACGCGGGGGTCGAGGCGATCATGACCTCGCACGTCGTCTTTCCCGCCCTCGACGACCGCCCGGCCACGCTCAGCCGCCGGCTGCTGGTCGACGTGCTGCGCGACGAGCTGGGCTTCGCCGGGGCCGTCGTCACCGACGCCCTCGACATGGCCGGGGTCCGGGCCGCGCACGGCATCCCCGAGGCCGCCGCGCTCTCGCTGGCCGCCGGCGCCGACCTGCTGCTGGTCGGGGCCGAGGACGGCGAGGAGCACTGCGCCGCGATCCGGCGGACGGTCGAGCGGCACCTGCGCGAGGGCCGGCTGACCGAGGAGCGGCTGGTCGAGGCGGCCGGCCGGGCGGCCGCCCTGCGCGCCCGGGTCGCCGGCCCCGCGCCCCGGCCCGACGGCGAGGTCGGGCTCCGCGCGGCGCGGGCGGCCCTGCACCGCCGCGGCGACGTGGCGCTGCCCGGGCCGGCCGTGGTCGCCGAGCTGCGGGCCGGGGCCAACATGGCCGTGGGCGCCGCGGCGTGGGGCCTCGCCGGTCCGCTCGCCGACCTCGGCCTGCTCGCCGAGGCGGTCGCCGTGCGGGAGGGCGAGCCGCCGGTCAAGCAGGTGCTCGCCCGCGCCGAGGGCCGGCCGCTGGTGGTCGTGGTCCGCGACGCCTACCGCTGCCCCTGGCAGGAGAAGTGGCTGCGCCGCGCCACCGAGGCCCGGCCCGACGCGGTCACCGTCGCCGTCGGCATGCCCGACGACCTGGCCCTCGTCGCCGGTCCGGCGCTGGCCACCCACGGCGCCGCCCGGGTCTGCACGCGGGCGGCCGCCGAGGCGCTGCACCGGTGACCACGGCGCTCTCCGGGGCACGCCGGCTCGACGCCGGCGGGCGGGTCGACGACGGCTGGGTGCTGCTCGACGGCGACCTCGTGGCCGCCACCGGCACCGGCGCTCCGCCACCGGCGGACGAGACCATCGACCTGGCCGGGGCGTGGCTCGTACCCGGCTTCGTCGACCTGCACGTCCACGGCGGCGGAGGGCACGCGTTCGACGACGGCGCCGACGCGGTGCGGGCCGCGCTCGCCGTGCACCGCGCGCACGGCACCACCCGCTCCCTGGTCAGCCTGGTGTCCCGCCCGGTCGAGGAGCTGGAGGCGTCGCTGGCCGCCGTCGCCGCGCTCGACGACCCGCTCGTGCTCGGCGCCCACCTCGAGGGGCCGTTCCTCGCCCCGGCCCGCTGCGGCGCCCACGACCCCCGCCACCTGCGCGCGCCGACGCCCGAGGTGGCCGACCGGCTGCTCGCCGCGGGGCGCGGGGTGCTGCGCTCGGTCACCCTCGCCCCCGAGCTGCCCGGCGGCCTCGACGCCGTCCGGCGGTTCGCCGACGCCGGCGTGACCGTCGCCGTCGGGCACACCGAGGCCGACCTCGAGCTCACCGCGCGGGCCGTCGACGCCGGCGCCCGGCTGCTCACCCACGCCCTCAACGCCATGCCGGGCCTCGGCCACCGCGCGCCCGGTCCGGTCGGCGCGGCGCTGGCCGACGAGCGCGTCGTCCTCGAGCTGGTGCTGGACGGGCACCACGTGCACCCGGTCGTCGCCGGGCTGCTGTTCGCCGGCGCCCCCGGGCGGATCGCGCTGGTCAGCGACGCGATGGCCGCGGCCGGCGGCCCCGACGGGGAGCACCGGCTGGGCGGGCTCGACGTCACCGTGCGCGACGGCGTCGCCGTTCTGGCCGGGACGACGACGCTCGCGGGCTCCACGCTCACCCTCGACGCCGCGCTGCGCACCGCGATCGGCGCCGGCGTCGACCCGGTCGCCGCCGTCACCGCGCTCACCGCGACGCCGGCACGCGTGCTGGGCCTCGACGACCGCCTCGGCCGGCTGGCCCCCGGCCACGCCGCCGACGCCGTCGTCCTCGACGACGTCTGGACCGTCCGTGCCGTCTGGGCCGCCGGCTCTAGGGTCGCTGCCAGTCCGGCTTGAGCGCGTAGGTGTGCCGGTAGTAGTCGGCCAGCCGCAGCCGCCACCCGGCCGCCTCGTCGACGACCACGCTCACCCGCGGGTGCAGCTGCAGCACCGAGGCCGGGCAGACGCCGGCCAGCGGCCCCTCCACCGCGGCGGCGACCGCGTCGGCCTTGGCCGCCCCCTGCGCCACCAGCACCAGCTCGCGGGCGTCGAGGATGGTGCCCAGCCCCTGGGTGAGGCAGTGCGTCGGCACCTCGTCGGGCGAGGCGAAGAAGCGCGCGTTGTCGGCCCGCGTGCGCGGGGCGAGCGTCTTGATGCGGGTGCGCGAGGCGAACGACGACGTCGGCTCGTTGAAGCCGATGTGCCCGTTGGCGCCGATGCCGAGGATCTGCACGTCGACGCCGCCGGCCGCGGCGATCGCCTCCTCGTACCGCCGCGCCGCCGCATCCAGGTCTGCGGCGCGGCCGTCGGGCACGTGCACCTTCGCCGGGTCCAGCGCCAGCGGCCCGACCACGGTCCGCCGCAGCACCGCCGCGTAGCTCTGCGGGTGGTCGGCCGGGATGCCCACGTACTCGTCGAGCGCGAAGCAGGTGACACCCGAGAGGTCCAGCTCCCCGGCGGCCACCTGCCGCGCCAGCTCGGCGTAGATGCCCTCGGGCGAGGAGCCGGTCGCCAGCCCCAGCACAGCCGTGGGCCGGCGGCGCGCCACGGCCGCCACCTTCGCCGCCGCCAGCCGGCCCACCGCCCCGGCGTCGGGCAGCAGCACCACCTCCACGTCAGGCCCCCGCGGGGACCAGCCCGCGGACGGTGAGCGCCGCCCCGATCGGGGCCACCGGCACCTCCTGCGGCACCACCTGCAGCCGGTCGGCCAGCGCCAGGCTGCGCAGGAACGCCGAGCCCGCGGCCTGCCGGCGCACCGAGGCGGCGACCGCGTCGAGCAGCGGCGTCCCGACCTCGGCCACGCCCCCGCCCAGGACGACGTGCTCGACGTCGCAGGTCAGCACCAGGAGGCGCACCGCGGCGGCCACCGCGTCGGCGAACGCGTCGCGCACCCGCACCGCCCGCGGGTCGCCCTCGGCGGCCGCGGCGAACAGGTCGACCGCGGTGGGCCGGCCGTCGCGGTTGGGCCAGGCCGCGTCGATCGCCGTCCCCGAGGCGTAGAGCTCCAGGCAGCCGCGCTGCCCGCACGGGCACAGCGGGCCGGCGTGGTCGACCGGGACGTGCCCGATCTCCCCTGCCGCGCCGCGGTGCCCGCGGCGCAGCTCGCCGCCCAGCAGCAGGCCGGCGGCCACCCCGGTGCCCAGCGCCAGGAACGCCAGGTCACCGGCCAGCCCGAGCACCCGCGCGGCACCGACGGCGGCGACGTTCAGGTCGTTCTCGACGACGACGGGCACGCCGCCGAGGCGGGCACCCAGCATCGGCGCGAGCTCGACCTCCTCGTCGGAGATGCCGAGGTTGACCGCGTGCGTCAGCCGGCCGGTGACCGGGTCGACCAGGCCCGGCACCCCGGCACCGACGCCGGCGAGGGCCGCCGGCTCCGGCCCGGCGCCGGCGCACAGCCGCGCGACCACCTCGGCCGCGGCGGCGACCACGCCGTCGGCGCCGGGTCGGGTCGAGACCCGGGCGGTGGCGCGCACCCGCGCGTCGTCGTCGAGCAGCACCCCGAGGACCTTCGTACCGCCGATGTCGAGGCCGACCGACCAGCGGTCCGCGGTCACCCCTTCACCGCCCCGGCGACGAGCCCGGCGCTCATCCGCTTCTGCACGAACAGGAAGAAGACGATCACGGGGACCGAGATGAGGGTGGCGCCGGCCATGACCACGCCCCAGTCGGTGGCCCGGTTGGCCTCGACCAGGCCCTGCAGCCACAGCGGCAGCGTGCGCTGCGCCGGGTCGGTCATGACCACCAGCGCCAGCGTGTACTCGTTCCAGGCCTGCAGGAACCCGTACACCCCCGAGGCCACCAGCCCCGGCGCCAGCAGCGGGAACGTGATCCGGAAGAAGGCCGCCGTCCGCGACAGGCCGTCGACCATGGCGGCCTCCTCCAGCTCGACCGGGACGCCGCTGACGAAGCCGCGCAGCATCCAGATCGTGAACGGCAGGATCGCCGCGACGTAGACCAGCGACAGCCCGG
This sequence comes from Geodermatophilus sp. SYSU D00691, assembly GCF_054050275.1. Lineage (NCBI taxonomy): Bacteria > Bacillati > Actinomycetota > Actinomycetes > Geodermatophilales > Geodermatophilaceae > Geodermatophilus > Geodermatophilus sp. SYSU D00691. The sequence goes on along the minus strand of NZ_JBJGYZ010000010.1, from coordinate 34,580 downwards.
CGATCGCGTTGACCAGGTGCCAGCCGTCGAGGACCTGGTACTGGGAGATGAACAGGCCCTCGGCCGGGATCATCTGCACGACCAGGACGAGCACGATGAACGACTTGCGCCCGCGGAAGCGGAAACGGCTGATCGCCAGCGCCGCCAGGAATGCGAACAGAATGGCGGCGACGAGGGTCAGGGCGGTGACCGCGAGGGACACCCGGAAAGACGCGAAGAATGTGGAGTCGGTGAGGACCTGGCGGAAATTCCGGAGGGTCCCGTCGAGCGGGAAGAAGGTCGGTTCCGGGGTGCGCAGCCGATTGGTCGGCAGGAACGCGGAATTGACCATCCAGTAGATCGGGAAGACCCAGACGAGGGCCACGGCGACGGCGAGCACGCCGAGCAGCCGGCGGCCGGCACCCCGCCGTCTCCCCCGGACGGCGGTCGTCATGCGTCCTCCTCCCGCAGCATCCGGCGGATGTAGAAGACGGTGAGGACCAGCGTGATGGCCAGCATGATCGTGGCCATGGCCCCGGCCATGGAGAACTCCTTCGCCAGCGAGTAGATGAAGGTGCCCAGCAGGTGCGTCTCCCGGGTGGGGGCGCCGGCCTTCTGCAGGACGTAGATCTGGGTGAACACGCGCAGGTCCCAGATGACCTGCAGCAGGGCCACGACGGTGAGGACCGGCCGCACCATCGGCAGCGCGATGTGCCGCAGCCGCTGCCAGGAGCTGGCGCCGTCGAGCTCGGCCGCCTCCATGCACTCCTCCGGCACCTGCAGCAGGCCGGCGTACACGGAGAAGACCACGAACGGGACGCTCATCCAGACGACGATCACGGTGGCCAGCAGGTAGAACGACCACGGCTCGATCAGCCAGGAGTGCTGGCGCATGCCGTCGAAGCCGAGCACCTCCGCCAGCACCCAGTTCACGACGCCGTACTGCGAGTCGAACAGCCACTGCCAGACGGTCAGCGTGGCCAGCACCGGCGTGCCCCACGCCAGCAGCAGCCCCACCTGGAGGGTGATCCGCGAGAACCGGCCGACCTTGGTCATGAGGACGGCGAGGCCGAACCCGATGCCCATGGTGAGCCCGGCGTTGACCAGGCAGAAGGCGATCGAGCGGCCGATCACGCTCCACACGTAGGAGTCGGTGAGCAGCTCGACGTAGTTGTCCAGCCCGACCCACTCGGCCGGCCGGCCGAACTGCTGGGCCAGCCCGTACTCCTGGAACGAGAGCACGAACTGCCGGGCGAGCGGGTAGCCGAGGCCGACCGCGATCGGCACGAGCGCGGGGACCAGGAGCAGCCAGGGCCCCAGCCGGCGGCGCACCGGACGGCGGCGGGGTGCCGCCGCGGCCGGGGCCGGGTGCGGGGCCGGGACGACGGGGGCCCGCGGGGGTGCCGGCGGGACGAGCGTCGCCGGGGTGCTGCGGGGAGCGGGCATGGGGCACTCCGGGGTGCGGGCCCGGCGCCGGGGGCGGGGCGTCCCGCCCCCGGCGCCGGACCGGGCGGTCAGTTGAGCGTCTGCGTGATCAGCTCGTCCGCCCGGGCCGCCGCCTCGGCGAGGTCGGCGCCGGCGGCCACCTCCTGGAAGAAGTCCTCCAGGATGCGGTCACCCTCGACGTCGGCCCAGTTCTCCGCCGCCGGGGTGAGCTTGGCGGTCAGCGCGGCGTCGAGCGCGGCCTGGGCGTAGGCGTCGTCGCCGAGCGCGTCGGCGTAGGCGCTGTTGCCCGGGATCAGGCCGTTCTCGGCGAGCATCGTCTGGTACTCCTCGCTGAAGATGACCTCCAGCAGGTTCCGGGCCAGGTCCTGGTTCTGCGAGAGCGCCGGGATGGCGATGTTGGAGCCGCCGGCGAACACCGTGGCGGGCTCCCCCGCCGTCGGGCCGGGCAGCGGGAAGACCCCGGTGAGCTCCTCGTTGCAGGCCTGCTGCTCCTCGAGCAGCGCCTCGGCCTCGGGCGAGGTGTCCTCCGGGTCGACGCCCTTGTTGCACTGCGGCAGGTCGATGCTCCACCGCGCCCAGGTCGGCGCCGAGAACATCGCGGCCTCACCGTTGTTGAACGGGACCCACGGCTCGTTGGAGTCGGCGTCACGCGGCGCCGAGGTGGCGTTGGTGAACAGGTCCTGGACCTGGGCCAGGCCCTCCATCGACTCGGGGCTGGACAGGTTGCCCACCCACTGGTCGCCCTCCTGCACCGCGAGGTCGCCGCCGGCGCTGTAGACCCAGGCGATGCCGTTGTACCAGTCCTGGCCGGGGAACCAGAAGCCGGAGAAGGTGGCCGCACCGGTCGGGTTGGCCTGCTGCAGCGCCACCGCCGCGTCGCGGAACTCCTGCATCGTGGTGGGCACCGCGACGCCCGCCTGCTGGAAGATGTCCTTGCGGTAGAACACCGCGCGGGCGCCGGAGTAGTACGGCACCGCGTAGACGGCGTCGTCGGCCGTGCCGGCCTCCAGGAAGCCCGGGAGAAGGTCGTCCCCGCCGAGGTCCTCGACCATGTCGGTGATGTCGGCGAACGCCCCGGCGTAGGTGAACGTCGGGCTCTGCGTGTTGCCGATCTCGACCAGGTCCGGGGTCTGGTCCTCCGAGGCGAGCGCGGTCTGCAGCCGCGGCACCAGCCCGCTCCAGTCCTGCTCCTCGATGACCAGCGTGGCGCCCTCGTTCTGCGCCTCGAACGTCTCGACCAGGTAGTCGCGCAGCTCCTGCGGGGTGTCGGTGCCGTTGAGCCAGAGCGTGATCGTCTCGTCGCCGCTCTCGGCGGCTTCGGACCCGCCACCGCACGCGGCGACGGCGAGCAGCAGGCCGACGCCCACGGCGGCGAGCCCTCCCGTGCGTACCCTCTTCATGTCGGGGTTTCCTTCCAGTGCAGCTCAGTCGGTGCCGGACAGCGCCGCTGACGGGGATGTGGTTCTCCGACTTGCAACTGGCCGGCTCGGGGTCGTCACGTGACCCCGAGCTGGCCGGACAGCACGAGGACGGCGGCCCCGGACAAGGCGCCGTCCTCGCCGAGCGAGGTCACCCGCAGCTGCAGGTTGCTGCTGACGACCGGCATGGTGCGTTCCCGGAGGGTCGCCAGCGCCGCCTCGCGCAGGGGTCCGTCCAGGAGCTCCCGAGGTCCGCTGAGCACGACCTCGGACAGGTTGAGCGTGCTGACCACCGGGGCGAGCACGATCCCGAGCCGCCGCCCGACCGCGGCCAGCGCCGTGGTGGCGGCGGCGTCGTCGAGGCCCTCGGTCCGGCGGCGCAGCGCCGGCACCGACAGCACCGTCTCGAGGCAGCCGCTGCGGCCGCAGGCGCAGGGCAGCGGGCGGCCCAGCGGCGCGCCGTCGATGTCGTCCCGCTCGTCGACGGCGGTGACGTGGCCGATCTCGCCGGCCGCGTGCTCGTGGCCCTGGACCAGCGCGCCGTCGAGCACGATGCCGGCGCCGACGCCGCCCCCCACGGTGAGCACCAGCAGGCCGCCGCCGGAGGCCCCCCCGAAGGTGAACTCGCCCAGCGCGGCGGTGTTGGCGTCGTTCGCGACGTGCACCGGCAGGTCGAGGGCGGCGGAGAGCTGGTGCGCGAGGGGCAGGTCGTACCAGCCCCGGTTGGGGGCCTGGAGCACGGTGCCGGAGGGGTCGACGACGCCCGGCGAGCCGACGCCGACGCCGAGCAGCGGGCGGGTGGCCGCGGCGACCAGCTCGCGGCAGAGCTCCAGCAGCGCCTCGACGGCGGCCGCGCCGGTGCGCCCGGCGGCGGCGGCCGAGCGGCGCTCGCGGACCTCGCCGGTCAGGTCGAGGACGGCGCCGTGCATGCGCTCGTCGTCGGCGAGGTCGACCGCGACGACCTGGAAGGCGTCGGTGCGCAGTCCGACCATCGTGGCCGGCTTGCCCGGCCGGCCCTCGGCGCGCGAGCCCCGCTCGTCGACCAGCCCCTCGGCCAGCAGCGAGGCGACCAGGTCGGAGATGGTGACGCGGGTGAGCCCCGTGGCGCGGGCCAGGTCGGCGCGCGAGCGGGGGCCGGAGTGGAAGAGGTGCTGCAGCACCATCGAGCGGTTGTGCACCCGGGCGTGCCCGGGGAGGACCTTCGCGGTCGGGCGCAGCAGCCGCCGCTGCACCAGGCCCTCGCTCGCCGCCGCCATGGTTTGTTAGGACACCGTCCTTACATACTCATGTCAAGAGCCCGCCCGCGGCGTGACCTGTTCGTGACCTGACTCTCCGGGCTCACCGCCGCGGCTCCTGGCTCAGGTGATCGTGGCCGGGGACTGCGCCGCGTCCAGCATCCGCTCGACCTCGGCCGCGTAGCCGGGCATCCGGAACCTGCGGTACTGGGCGAGAGCCTCGGTCAGGAGTCCGGTGGCCCGCGTCCCGTCGCCGGGACCGCCGCGGTCGAGCAGCATCCGCGCGTGCAGCCGCCGCACGTCGGCGGCCTCCAGGAGGTTCGACGTCCGGCCGGCGTCGTCGAGAGCTCGCGCGAAGTGACGCTCGGCGTCGTCCCAGCGGCCGCCCGCCGCAGCGGCCACACCGGCGCGGGTCCGTACCCGGCGGCAGTCGAAGGAGACCCAGTCACGGCCGGCCAGCAGCGCCTCCTCCACCGTCAGGGACAACGCGGCGGCCTCCTGCCGGAATCCGCCGAGGTACAGCGCCTCGACCATGGAGAACATGCAGTTCCAGGAGCCCAGGCTGCTCACCGGCCCGCCGGACGGGAACATCGACCGCGCCGACTCGTAGAGCGCCCCGACTTCCTCGGTGCGGCCGACGTGTGCCAGGAACCGCGCCAGGATGGCGACGCTCTGCCCGGCGTAGACCCCCGGCGGCTCCTGCTCGACCGCCCGGCGGAGTTCCGCCTCGGCTCGCCCGACGTCGCCCTGCCAGTGCGCCGAGAACCCGACGACCAGGTGGCCGATGAACAGCCAGGGCAGGCCCCCCTGGCGGCAGACGTCGATCATCTGCCGGCCCAGGGACTCCACCGAGGGGAGGTCGCCGCGCGCCACGGCCCCTCGGACACGGTCGTTCAGCAGGAGGAAGACCGCGCCGAGGTGCCCGAGCCGGTGCGCGAGCTCCATCGTCCGGTCGGCGAGCCCCGCGGCCTGCCGGCCGCCGACGGTCCCGTCGAGGTAGACCACGAACGCCTGCACGCTGCACAGGTCCCACAGGGCACCCTCTCGCTCGAACACCTCCGCGGCTCGCAGGCCGGCCCGGACGCCGTCGGGGAACTCGGCGAAGCCCATGTGGTGCACCGTCTGGACGTGCAGCACGTCGGCGAGCGCGCGCTCGTCCCCGACCTGCTCGGCGATCCCGCGCGCCTGCGCGAACATGGCCGTCGCCGTGGGGTAGTCCCCCGACAGGCTCGTGGCGCACGCCATCGCGCTGATCAGCCGGGCCCGGTCCGCCGTCACGACGTCGCCGAGGGCGTCCAGCGCACGCCGGCCCACCTGGACCGCTTCCGCGGGACGCGCCGTCCAGGTCAGCTGGTAGACCATCGCCCATGCCAGCCGGCCGAGCGCCTCGGTCCGGCCCAGCGCCTGGTACAGGTGGAGCGCGTCGTCCATTGTGCGCAGGGCGTCGTCCCAGCGGCCGGTCCCGCGCAACGCCAGCGCCTGCCGCTCGAGCAGCTCCGCGCGGGTCTCGCGCTCGTCGGGGGGCAGCAGGTGCAGAGCATGCCCGAACCTGGCGACGGAGTCGTCGAAAGCTGCCGCGTCGAAGGCCTGCGCACCGGCGATGCCGAGGTAGCGCACGAGCCGCGCGGGGTCCGCCGAGCGTCCGGCACGGGCCAGGTGGTGGGCGAGGTCGGCCGCGTGCACCTCGATGCCGTCGCTGTGGCTGCGGGCGTGGTCGCTCTCGATGGCGTCGGCGGCCCGCAGGTGCAACCGCTCCCGTCGGAGCGTCGACAGGCCGGCGAGCAGGGTCTGGCGGATGAGCTCGTGACCGAACGCCAGGCGCCCGTCCTGCTCGACGGGGGCGACGAGCCGTGCGAGCTCGGCCTCGTCGAACGCCTCGAGGAGGTCGTCGGGCGTGCCGCCGGTCACCTCGCTGACCAGACCCGGCTCGAACGTCCGGCCGAGCACCGCGGCCGCGGTCAGGGCGTCGCGGGTGGGGCGCGACAACCGCTCGAGACGCTGACCGACGACCAGCCGGACGCCCTCCGGCACGGACACCTCGTCGACGTGGAGGTCCCGGCGCAGCTGCCCGTGCTCGTCGAACAGCTCACCGGACTCCGCGAGGTGCAGGAACACCTCCTCGATGAAGAACGGGTTGCCCTCCGTCTCGCTCTCGATCAGCCGGACGAGCTCCTCGGGCGCGGGGCGCCCGGTCAGCGCCTCCACCATCGCCCGCACCCCGCCGGAGGACAGCCGTCGCAGGCTGATCCGGTCCAGGAGCCGACGACGCCCGAGCCGGCTGAGCAGCCGGGAGAGGGGATGGGCGACGTCGATCTCCGCGTCGCGGTACGTGCCGAGGATCAGCACGGGCAGCTCCGGCAGCAGCGGCGCCAGGTACTCGGTCAGGCGGATGGTCGGCTCGTCGGCCCAGTGCAGGTCCTCGACCACGAGCAGCAGCGGCTGGCGCTGGGCGGCCCGGGTGAGGAACTCCCCGACGCTGTTCCAGACGTAGCGCTGGGCGAGCTCCGGCGGCAGCTCGACCGGTGCGCCGATGTCCGGGAGGAAACGCCGCAAGCCCGGCGCCATCCGCGCGATCTCCGGGGCGACGCCCGTGAGCGCATCGCGCAGCCCGAGCGGGCTGCGCGGGTCCGCGGCCGCCTGCTCGATGATCTCGACGTAGGGCAGGTACGGCAGGGCGCCGTCCGTCTCGGCGCAGGAGCCGGTCAGCACGCGCGTCCCGCGGGCCTCGAACTCGCGGGCGATCTCCGTGACCAGCCGGGTCTTCCCGGCCCCGACCTCGCCGGCCACCAGCACCAGCCGGCCGTGACCGCCCAGCGCCTCCTTCGCCGCTCGCCGCAGGTCCGCCCGCTCGTCGTCCCGGTCGACCATCGGCGTCAGCGGCGGAGCCGGCCCGTGCGCCCGTCGACCGCGCGCCGCCCCGCCCCACGACACCTCGTAGAGGCGCCAGCGCTCCGGGAACCCCTTCAGCCAGAACAGCCCCCTGTCCGCGAAGGTCCAGTGGTCCGGCTCGACGCCGTCGCGGAGGTCGGCCGACACGAGGATCTGCCCACCCGCCGCCTCGGCCATGACCCGGGCCGCGGCGTGCACGGCCTGTCCGGACAGCTCCCCGTCGCGCTCGCCGACCTCGCCGACGTGGATGCCGATGCGGACCCGGACCCACCGGTCCGGCTCCGCGAGGTTGTGCTCCTCGAGCGCGCGCTGGATGCCGACCGCGCAGGCGACCGCGTCGCCGGGGGACCCGAAGGACAACAGGAAGCCGTCCCCGAGGAACTGCCGCTCCCGGCCAGCGTGCCGGCGGAGCTGGTCCCGCACGATCGCAGCGGAGGAGCCGAGGATCTCGTCGGCGATCGGGTCACCGCGCTGCAGCCGGAGCGCGGTCGAGCCCTCGACGTCGGTCATCATGATCGTGACCGTCTCGGTCGGACGGCCGGCGTCGGCCATCGCCTCGCCTCCCCCCTGGGGACGGGGCATCAGCCTAGGACCTACGGGGCGCCGGTTCCGGCTCCACGGCGGTCGGTATCCGGCAGGGAGTCACGCCGAGGTCACGGCCAGGGGTGGGACCGGGGACGGGTGGGACGGAAGTGCCCGCTGGGCCGGACACGCCGGGCGCGGTGCTGGCATGTGCACCGGGGGACTTCGGACCCTGGCGGTATGACGAGCACGTACGCCTACGGCACCGCCCATGCGGTGGTGATGGTCGGCTCCTTCGGCTCGGAAGGCCTGGCCCCGCGCCGGATCGGCCCGGCCCACGCCACGATCGGCCGGGTGAACGGGCAGAGCCGCAAGGCGCTGTGCGGCGCCTACGTCGCCCAGGACGAGCAGCTGCGCTGGCCGCCGGAGGGCTACGAGCCCGACCAGCTGTGCCCCGCCTGCGCCGAGCTCGCGACCCTCTGACCCGCCGCCCCCTCAGCCGCCGGCGATCGACGGCAGCACGTGCACCTGCGTCCCCGCCGGCAGCGTCGCGGCCAGGCCGCCGGCGTAGCGCACGTCGTCGCCGTCGACGTAGACGTTGACGAACCGCCGCAGCGCGCCGGTCTCGTCGCGGATCCGCCGGGCCAGCATCGGGTGGTCGGCGGCGAGCGCGTCGAGCAGGTCGGCCAGCGTGCCGCCGTCGACGGCGAGCTCGAGGTGCTTGCGCCCGCCGGCCAGGTCGGCCAGCGAGCCGGGCAGCACCACCTCCACGGTCACGGCAGCCCGGCCGCGCGCACGGTGAGGACGTCGGGCAGGTGCTCGACCACCGTCGTGAAGGTCTCGCCCTCGTCGGCGCTGGCGTACACGCAGCCGTCGCGGGTGCCCAGGTAAACGCCGGTGGGGTCGCCGGTGTCGGCGCAGAAGGCGTCGCGCAGCACCGACGTCCACGACCCGTCGGGCAGGCCGCTGGTGCTCGCCGTCCACGTCTCCCCTGCGTCGCGCGTGCGGTGCACCCGCAGCCGGCCGTCCGGCGGCACCCGCTGCATGTCGGCGACCAGCGGGATCACCCACGCCGTCCCCGGGGTGCGCGGCGAGCTGACGATCGGGAAGCCGAAGTCGGCCGGCAGGCCGCCGGCGATCGACGTCCACTTCTGGCCGCCGTCGTCGGTGCGGAACACCCCGCCGTGGTTCTGCGCGTACATCCGCTGCGGGTCGCCGGCGTCGATCGCCACCTTGTGCACGCACTGCCCGTACTCGGGCTCCTCGGGCAGGAACCCGGCCGAGATGCCGCGGTTGCGCGGCGTCCAGGCCCCGCCGCCGTCCTCGCTGACGTAGACCCCGCCGGCGCTCATCGCGACCACGACCCGGTCCGACGCCGGGTCGGGCAGGATCGTGTGGATCGCCGCTCCCCCGCCCCCGGGCTCCCACGTGGGCCGGTGCGGGTGGTCCCACAGCCCGCGCACCAGGTCGAAGCTGCGGCCGCCGTCGGCGCTGCGCCACAGGGAGTGCGGCTCGCAGCCGGCCCAGACCACCCCGGGCCGGTCCGCGGAGTCCGGGCGGAGCTGCCACACCCGCGCGAGCGCCGCGCCGGTGTCCTCCGGGAAGCGGATCGCCCCCTGCTCGGTCTCCTCCCACGTGGCGCCGAGGTCGTCGGACCACATGACGGTCGGGCCCCAGTGGCCGTACTGGATGCCGGCCAGCACCCGCGGCCGGTCGCCGCGGGTGTCGATCGACACCGCGGCGACCTCCTGGGCCAGCAGGTGCGGGCCGTCCACCGTCCAGGTGCGACGGTCGTCGTCACTGCGCGCGAGCCACAGGCCCTTGCGCGTGCCGATGGCGAGCAGATGGGTCATGACGCCCTCCCGGAGTCGACGGTCTCACGCGTTGGACCGTCCGGAGGGCGGAAACTCAGCGGCGGGTGGCCCCGCCGTCGCCGGGCTGCTCGGTGGGGACGGCGTGCCGCCCGTGCGTGCCGTCGACCGGGCCGGTGTGGGTGCCGCTGTGGGTGCCGTTGTGCGACAGGTCGGGCGCCAGCTTCTCGGCCTTGGCCCGCAGCGAGTCGGCGGCCGAGCGGTCCTGGTCGGCCTGCGCCCGGATCTCGGCGGCCTCCTGCTCGGCGCGGGCCGCGCGCTCCGCCGCCTCGGCCTGCTCCCGGCGGGCCCGCGCCGCCTGCTCCTCGGCCAGCGCGTGCTGCTGCTCGGCGCGGGCCGACCTGACCTGCGCCTCCTGCAGGTGCTCGCGCGCCTGCTCGCGGTTGCGCGCCTTGGCCACGCGGCTGCGCTTCTGCGCCATGAGCGCGACCAGCAGCAGCACGACCACCACCACCACGACGATCAGCACGATCAGCCAGGTGTCCACGACCGTCCCCTTCCTAGAGAGCTGTTGGGAGGGAGGTTCCCGGCGCCGGAAGATCGGAAACTCAGCGGGCCCGCGCGCGGCCGAAGCGGTCGGCGAGCTGCCGGGTGAGCTCCGGCCACACGACGGGGTCGTGGCCGGGGACGAGGGGGTAGCCGCGTGCCGCGGCGAGCGACTTGAGCCGGCGGATCTGCTCGACGCACTCCTCCGGCGTGGCGGCCACGCGGCCGCCGACCGACACCTCGTCGTCGATGTTCTCGGTCAGGTCGGCGGCATCGAAGGCGAGGACGAACCCGCCGCCGCCGACGCTGTCGTCGAGGTCGACGACGAAGCTCTGGTGCCCCGGGGTGTGCCCGGCGGTCAGCACCGCGGTGACGCCCGGGGCGATCTCGGCGTCGCCGTCGGCCAGCCGCCAGTCGTGCCGCGGGTCGTCGAAGTCGATGCGGAAGATCGCGTGCTGCTCGGCCTCGGGGGTGAGCCCGAACTCGAGCTCGCGGCGCTGGCAGTGCACCGGCCGGCCGGTGAAGTGCCGCAGCCCGCCGGCGTGGTCGAGGTGCAGGTGCGACAGCCCGACGGCGTGCACGTCGCCGACGTCGATGCCGGCGTCGGCCAGCGCCTGCTCCAGCGGCTCGCCCTCGGCGGGGATCACCGCCGACAGGTGCGGGTCGAACCGCCGGCGCAGCGCCGGGTCGCGCAGGTAGGCGGTGTTGAAGCCGGTGTCGAGCAGCAGCCAGCCGCCGTCGACCCGCAGCAGGACGCCCGGCACGGGCTCGCGCATCCGCGCCTCGGGCGGGGCGCCCTCCACCGACACCGACTTCGGCAGGTCCTCCCAGCCGAGGGTGAGCAGGACGATCTCGCGCACTCCGGTGCGGGCCATGCGTTCCTCTCTCGAGCGGGCGGGAGGGCCGGCGGCCGGCTGCCGCCGGCCCTCCCCGGGTGTTCTAGGCGGACAGCCCGGCCAGCCGCAGGCTGGTGGGCGCGGCGATGTCCTTGGACTCCTCCATGCCCTGGAGCCAGGTCTGGGCGACCATGAAGTCCTGCCGGTAGGCGACGTTGGTCCAGCACCCGGTGGCTGACGCGAGCTCGCCGATCTGGGCGTAGACCGCGTCGTCGCCGGTGGCCAGCGCCTGCGGCAGCAGCTCCTCGATCTGCGGGTCCGAGCAGCCCAGGTAGTTCAGGCCCCCGTCCGCGGCGTACAGGATGTGCGCCGAGGTGTAGGGGTCGGCGGCGTCGGGCCAGTAGCTGGCGACGTACACGTTCGGCGCGCCGTCCTGGTTGCCGATCCAGCCGAACACCTGCGAGGTCGTGTAGCCCTGGACCTGCGGCGTGAACCCGAGCTGCTGCAGGTTCGCGCTGATCAGGTTGGCCAGCTGCTGGTCGTCGGGGGCGCTGGTGTCGTAACCGATGACGATGGTCTTGTCCTCGGCCGACGCCGACTGCCCGATCTCCTGCAGCGGGGCGGTGTCGTCCTCGACCGCCTGGGTGTCGGTGCCCTCCGGGAGCATCCCCTCGGGGTAGTTGCCGGTGGCCTCGCGGCTGCGGCCGGCGAAGACCTGCTCGCGCAGCGACTCCAGGTCCAGCGCCTGCTGGAACGCCTGCCGCGCCGCCGCGTCGGCGAGCAGCCCCGTGTTCGGGTTGACGTAGACCTGCTCGGTGATGAATGACGGCAGGTCGTAGGTGGCGACGGCGTCGTTGCCCAGGTAGTCCTCGACCGCCGGGGCGTTCAGGCCGTGCAGGATCGCGTGCAGCTCGCCGTTGTTGAGCATCAGCTGCTGCGTCGACAGGTCGGTGATGACCGGCAGGTCGATGGTGTCGAAGTGCACGTCGCCGCCCCACCAGTCCTCGTAGGCCTGCAGCTCGTAGTGCTCGCCGATGTCGGCGCGGGTGAGCGTGTACGGCCCGGTGCCGGCGTCGTGCGTCTGCAGGTAGGTCTGGGCGAAGTCGTCGCCGGCCTGCTCCGACAGGATCGTGGGGCTCATCATCTTCGGCCCGTACGGCGAGGCGAGGTAGTCGAGGAACGCCGAGTTCGGGGCCGAGAGCGTGATGACCACCTGGGTCGGGCTCGGCGTCTCCACCGAGGCGACGTCGGCGACCATGTACGCCGGCCCCTGGTTGACCGCGAGCCGCCGGTCGAACGACGGCTTGACCGCCGAGGAGTCGAACGGCGTCCCGTCGTGGAAGGTGACCCCCTCGCGCAGCGTCAGCGTGTAGACGGTGTTGTCCTCGTTGACCTGCCAGTCGGTGGCCAGCGCGGCCTCGATCTCCGGCTCGGTGGTGCCCGCCCGGTACTGCAGGAGACCCTCGTAGGCGTTCTGGGTCAGCAGCAGCCCCTGGCCGGAGTAGTAGATGTCGGGGTCCGGCGGCTGGCCCGGGTCCTGGAGGAACGACAGGCGCAGGACGCCGTCGTCGGGCGCCGAGCTGGTGACCTCGGGCTGGCCGTCCCCGCCGCACGCGGCGAGCGACGCGGCGAGGACGACGCAGGCCACCGCCCCCAGGAGCCGGCGGTTCACGCGCCCACCCCGGCCAGCTCGGCCGTCGTCCCCAGCGCGGTGAACGCCTCGACGATCTCGTCGGTGCTGCGCCGGGCGCCGGACTGCAGGTACTCCATGGCGTTCAGCGAGGCCTCGTGGGCGGGGAAGGACGACCCACCCACGCAGTCCTCGACGACGCGGACGTGGAAGTCGCGCTGGTGGGCGTCGGCGAAGGTGTAGTGCACGCAGACGTCGGTGAGCCCGCCGATGAGGATCAGCGTCCGGGCCTGCAGCGCCCGCAGCACGATCTCGAACTCGGTGCCGATGAAGCCCGAGTAGCGCCGCTTGACGATGTGGAACTCGCGGTCGTCGGCGGCCGGGTCGGGCAGCAGGGTCGGCCACAGGTCGGTGCCGGGAGCGCCGTCGACGCAGTGCCGGCCCTCGGCGCCGTCCAGCTCGCGGCCGAAGTCGATGCCGCTGGGGCGGTGCACCTCCTGGAAGAACACGATCGGGACGCCGGCGGCGCGGGCGGCGGCGACCAGCCGCTCGGCGCGCGCGACGCGGCCCTCCGTGCCCGGCATGTGCGCGATGCCGACCACGTCGGCGGGCATGGCGCCGCCCTGCTGGATGTCGACGACGACCAGCACGGGCCGGCCGACGATCATGGGTTGCTGCACGGTTCTCTCCTCGGTCGTGAAGGGGTCAGGCGTCCCGGAAGGTGCGGGCGGCGCCGGTGCCGGCCGACCGTGGGTCGACGTAGTCGGGCTGGGTGAGGCCGATGCGGCGCATGGCCATGCCGGTCATGGCCTCGCGGACGGCGCGGTGGGCGAGCAGCGCGGTGATGCCGGCGGTGCCGTCGTAGGGCGGGCTGACCTCGACGACGTCCATGCCGACGATGCCGACCTCGGCGGCCAGCCGGCGGACGGTGCGCAGGATCTCCCAGCTGGTCAGGCCGCCGGGCTCGGGCGTGCCCGTGCCGGGCGCGAACGCCGGGTCGCACACGTCGACGTCCAGGGAGATGTAGAGGTGGTCGGCCTGGTCGAGCGCCTCGTCGATGGCGCGCTCGAGCACCGCCTCGAAGCCGTCGCGCCGGATCTCGGCCATGAAGTGGGTGCGGAGCTGGTGCTCCTCCATCCAGTCGAGGATGGGCTCGTCCGGCCAGTAGCCCCGCAGGCCCACCTGCACGAAGTTCCTGCCGGGGACCGCGCCGCTCTCGATCAGCTTGCGCATCGGCGTGCCGTGGCTGGCCAGCGAGCCGGGCGAGTCCGGTGCGGTGTCGGCGTGCGCGTCGAAGTGGATGATGCCGACCTTCCCGTGGCCGAAGTGGTCGGCCACGGCGGTGGCGCACGGCCAGGTGATGGCGTGGTCGCCGCCCAGGACGATCGGCACGACCCCGGCGTCGACGACGCCGCCGACGAACTCGCGGACCAGGTCGAAGGTGCCCAGCGTGTTGCCGACCAGCACCTCGGCGTCGCCGTAGTCGCAGGCGCGCAGGTGCTCCAGCGGGTCCACCCGCACGTCGAGGTGCGGCAGGCTCGACCCGTAGCCGCCGATGTAGTCGGTGGAGCGGATCGCCATCGGGCCCAGGTGGGTGCCGGCGCGGCCGGTGACGGTGCCGTCCCACGGCACCCCGAGGACGGCGACGTCGATCTCGCCGGCGGTCAGGTCCTCCGGGGTCAGGCAGACCGGCAGCTTCATGAACGTCTGGATGCCGGCGAAGCCGCGCTCGCCGCGGGGCCGGTTGACCTGCACCGGGCCCGGCGTGCGCGGGGGCAGCTGCCAGTGCGGGAAGTCCTCGGCGCCCTCGAGGACGTGGCTGTGGGCGTGGTCGTGGTCGTGCGACACGGGAGGGTCTAGGCCTCGATCCGGGGGTCGGCGGCGGCCTGCAGCAGGTCCACCACGGTGTTGATCAGGACGTAGGCCACGCCGAGCAGGAGCATCACGCCGGCGATGGCGGGGAAGTCGTTGACCGGGATGCTCTGGGCCGTGTACTGGCCCAGACCCGGCCACGCGAAGATCAGCTCGACGACGAGCACGCCGGCGAACATCAGGCCGACCTGCAGGCCGGTCATCGACAGCGCGGGGCCGAGCGAGTTGCGCAGCACGTGCCGGCGCAGCACCTGCCCTTCGGACAGGCCCTTGCTGCGGGCGGTGCGCGTGTGGTCGGTGCGCAGCGTCGTGCTCAGCGAGGAGGCGAGCACCCGGCCGATCGCGACGGCCGGCCCGACGGCCACCGCCAGGCCGGGCAGCACCAGGTGCTGCAGCGCGTCGCCGAGGACGTCGAACCGGAAGCCGATCAGCGAGTCGACCAGCAGCAGGCCGGTGGGCCCGTCCGGTGCGTCGGCGATGCTGGTGCGGCCGGTGGCCGGCAGCCACCCGAGAGTCTTGTAGAAGAGGATGATCCCGCCGATCCCGAGCAGGAACACCGGCGCGGCCGCCCCCGTCATGAGCACCAGCCGGAACACCCGGGCCCCCGGCCAGCGCAGCGTCGTCGCCACGGCGAACAGGACGCCGAGCACGATCGCGAGGAGCAGGCCGAAGGCCGCCAGCTCCACCGTGGCCGGCAGGTAGGTGCCGATGTCGTCGCTGACCTCGCGGCGGGTCCGGTAGGACTCGCCGAGGTCGCCGGTCACCAGGCCGCCGACGTAGCGGAAGTACTGCGTGGCGATCGGGTCGTCCAGGCCGAGCTCGGCCCGCTCGGCCTCGACCGCCTCCTGGGAGGCGTTGGCGCCGAGGCTGGCCCGGACGCCGTCGGCCCCGGAGGCCTGCTGCAGGCCGAACAGCACCGCGGTGAGGACCAGGACGATGACGACGGCGGCGGCGAGCCGCTTGGCGATGAGGAGCAGCACGGGTCCTCCCCTTTCAGCGGCCGGACATGAGGTTGCGGATGCCGTCGCCGGCGACGTTGGCCGCCAGCGACAGGAGGAGGACGGCGATGCCGGGCATCACCGGGATCCACCAGTCCTGCAGCAGGTAGCTGAGGTTGCGGGCGGTGTCGGCGCCGAGCTCCGGGGCCGGCGCCGACTGGCCCAGGCCGAGGAACGACAGCCCGGCGAGGGTGAGCACGAGGGTGCCGATGTCGAGGCTGGCCGTGACGACGGCGGCCGGGACGGCGCCGGGCAGGAGGTGGCGCAGCGCGATCCGCACCGACCCGGCGCCGGCCAGCCGGGCCGCCTCCACGTGCGGCCGGGCGGCCAGCGAGCGGATCTCGCCGCGCAGGATGCGGGCGTAGAACGGCCACCAGACGATCGAGACGGCGAGCAGCGTGTTGAACAGCCCGCTGCCGAGCGCGGCGACGACGGCGATGGCGACCACGGGGGCCGGCAGCGCCAGGAAGCCGTCGGTGACCCGCATGAGCAGGTTGTCGACCCAGCCGCCGCGGGTGCCGGCGATCAGCCCGACCAGGCCGCCGACGAGCACCCCGAGCGCCACCACCGCGAGCGCGGCCAGCCAGCTGGAGCGCAGCCCGTAGAGCACGCGGGAGAGCACGTCGCGGCCGACGCTGTCGGTGCCGAGCAGGAACCCGTCCTGGCCGGGCGGGGTGGACGGCATCCCGGCCGGGTCGAGCGGGCCGTACGGCGCGAGCAGCGGGGCGGCCACCGCGATGAGCGTGATCAGCCCGAGCAGCCCGGCGGCGGCGAGGTCCCACCGCCCGCGGCTGCGGGCGGTGGGGCGGCTGCGGCCGGTGCGGGTGGGCGCGGTGGGGACGACTGCCTCGGCGACGGCCATCTCAGATCTCCTTCTGGCGGATGCAGGCCACGCGCCGGGAGTCGGCGTCCATGAGCAGGTCGGTGCCGGTCCGCAGCCGCTCGAGCGGGACGAACAGCTGCGGGTCGGCGCAGGTGTCGATCGCGAACGGGCACCGCGGGTGGTACTCGCAGCCGGCCGGCGGGGACAGCGGCGAGGCGGGCTCGCCCTTGAGCGCGGGCGGCTCGACGCCGAAGTCGGGGACGGCGGCCAGCAGCGCCTTGGTGTACGGGTGCTTGGGCGAGCGGATGACCTCGTCGGAGTCGCCGACCTCGACGATCCGGCCGAGGTACATCACCGCGATCCGGTCGGAGACCACCCGGGCGACCGACAGGTCGTGGGTCACGAAGACGACGGCCATGCCGAGGTCGCGGCGCAGCTCCTGGATCAGGTTGAGCACGGTGGCGGCCAGCGAGACGTCGAGGGCGCTGGTCGGCTCGTCGCAGAGCAGCACCTCGGGCGGGACGACGGTGGCGCGGGCCAGCGCCACGCGCTGCCGCTGGCCGCCGGAGAGCTCGCTGCCGCGGGCGTCGTAGACCGCCTCGGGCAGGCCGGTGCGGCGCAGCGCGGCCAGCGCCCGCTCCCGCCGCTGGGCCTTGGGCAGCTTCTCGGTGCGCAGCCGCTCGTCGAGCAGCTGGCCCACGGTCAGCCACGGGGTGAGGGAGGCGCCGGAGTCCTGGAACACCATCTGCGGCCGGCCGCCGCGGCCCAGGACGACGTCCCCCTTCGACTGCTTCTCCAGGCCGGCGAGGACCCGCAGCAGGGTGGACTTGCCCGAGCCGCTCTCCCCCACCAGCGCGACGCACTCGCCCTCGCGGACGTCGAGCGAGACGCCGCGCAGCGCGCCGAGCTCCGCCTTCCGGCCGCGACCGGCGCGGACCCGGAACACCTTGTGCACCCCGCCGGCGCGGGCCGCCCAGCCCTCGGCGGCCGCCTCCTCGGCGACCGCCACCGGTGGGAGGGGCAGCGGCGGGGGCGGCGGCGCGACGGCCAGGCCGGTGACCGCCCACGGCTCGGCGATGCACGCCCGAAGGTGGCCGCCGGCGACCGGCAGCGGGTCGGGCAGCAGCGTGGTGCAGGCCTCGGTGGCCAGCGGGCAGCGGGGCGCGTACGCGCAGCCGGGCGGCAGGTCGGCCGGGTCGGGCGCGCCGCCCTCCAGCGCCCGGATCGGCCGGGTGCGGTCGGTCGACAGCGACAGCCGCGAGCGCATCAGGCCGACGGTGTAGGGGTGGGCCGGCTCGCGCAGCACGGTGCCGGTCGGCCCCAGCTCGGCGACCCGGCCGGCGTACATGACCGCCACCCGGTCGCTGACCTGCGCGGCGACGCCGAGGTCGTGGGTGATGAGGAGGACGCTGCAGCCGACCTCGTCGCGCAGCCGGCCCAGCAGCGCGAGCACCTGCGCCTGGACGGTGACGTCGAGCGCCGTCGTCGGCTCGTCGGCGATGACCAGCGCGGGGTCGCCGGCCACCGCCATCGCGATCATGACGCGCTGGCGCAGCCCGCCGGAGAGCTCGTGCGGGTAGCTGTCGAGCCGGCGCTCGGGCTCGGGGATGCCCACGGCCTGCAGCAGCCGCAGCGCCTCCTTCACCGAGCCCGCCGCCTCGGCGACCTGCCGGCCCACCTTCATCGTGGGGTTGAGCGAGGTCATCGGGTCCTGGAAGACCGCGCCCATCGACACCCGCCGCACCGTGCGGCGCACCTCCGGGCCGGCGGTGAGCATGTCGGTGCCCTCGACCAGGGCCAGGCCGCTGGTGCGCGGCTGCGAGGCCTCGGGCAGCAGGCCGAGCAGGGCGAGGCTGAGCACGCTCTTGCCGGAGCCGGACTCGCCGACCAGGCCGACGATCTCGCCGCGGCCGATCTGCAGGTCGACGCCGCGGACCGCCTCGACCTGCCGGCCGCCGCGGGTGAGGCCCACGTGCAGGTCCTGGACGTCGACGACGAGGTCGGTGGCCGGCGCGGCGTCGTGCTGGACGACGCCGGCGAGGTCGTGTGCTGCGGCTGGGGCCGAGCGCGGCATCCCGTCACCTCCGTGGGACGTGCCGGCCGCGAGGCAGCCGACGACGACTGTCTCCCGGGCTTTTGTCCCGCCGTGGCACGGACGCGCGCACCTGGACGGCACGAGCCCCGCTGCACCTCTCGGACCAGCCCGCCCGCAGGCGGCGGAACCCTAGGTGCGCCCCACCGGAGTGGGTCGGGCACCAGTGAACTGGCGGTTCGTGACCCGCCGTTTCCGCTCATGTTCCTTTCGTGTGACGCGGGACCCCACCTGCGTGGTCTCCGTCACCGGACGCGCGACGGCCGCTGCCGAGGCGGGAGGTCCCACCGCGGCAGCGGCCGTCGGGAGCGGTGCCGGGTCCACCGGTCGCGCGATCAGGCGACGCGCCCCTGCAGCGCCTCCTGGCCGAACGACGACAGGGCCAGCGAGCCCTCGGGCAGCACCAGCTCGCCGCTCTCCAGGCGGCGGCGCAGGTAGCGGAAGCTCTGCGCGGTCTGGGCGAAGAGGTGGTCACCGGCGACCAAGGGCGTGCGCGCGGGCTCGCCGTCGGCGACGAACTGCGGCAGCGGTGCGACGAGGGTGTCGTGGTCGACGTTGAAGAACAGCGGGAAGGAGTAGCGCTCCTCGACGACCTTGCGCACCCGGTGGGTGGTGGCGACGAACCGGCCGTTGGTCCAGGTCTCGAGGATGTCGCCCACGTTGACCACCAGCGTGCCCGGGCGCGGCGGGACGTCGATCCACTCCCCCGCGCCGTTGAGCACCTCCAGCCCCGGCGCGGTCGGCAGCAGCAGCGTGAAGCACTCGTAGTCGGTGTGCGCGCCGATGCCGACGGCGTCCACGGCCGCGGGGTCGTGCGGGTAGTGGATCAGCCGCAGCTGCGACGGCGGCTTGGCGACGAACCGGTCGAAGGCGTCGGCCGGCTCGCCGAGGGCCAGGGCGAAGCCGCGCAGCAGGGCGCGGCCGAGGGCCAGCACCGCGTCGTACCAGGCGCCGACCGCCTCGCGGAAGCCGGGCAGGTCCGGCCACTGGTTGGGGCCGAGCATCCGCCCGGCCAGGAAGTCGGGGTCGTCGGCCGGCAGGTCGGCGGAGAGGTCGAACGCCTCCTTGAGGTCGCGCGTACCGCCGGCGAAGACCTCCTCGCCCTCGGGCACGTAGCCGCGGTGGTTGGTGGAGCGCCCGATGTAGGTGCGCATCTTCTCCTCCGGCGGGAGGGCGAAGAACGCGGTCGTCACGCGGAGCAGGTCCTCGGCCAGCGCCGGGTCCAGGCCCGTGCCGGTGACGTAGAAGAACCCCACGTCGCGGGCGGCGCGGCCGAGCTCGTCGGCCACCCGGTGGTGCTCGGCGGGGTCGTCGCCGAGCAGGCCCGAGACGTCGACGACCGGGACCTCGGTGAAGTCGGTCAGGCTGCTCATGCGGTGCGGACCTCCGGGACGACGGGGCGGGGACGGCGGACGGGCAGCGCGGCGGCGGAGCCCTCGGTGGCGACGACGGACCAGCGGCGCAGCAGCGGCGTGCCGGCGGGGTCGGTGGTGATCTCCCGCAGCCCCGCGCCGTCGGCGACCAGGTCGAGCGATGCAACCGCGCGGGCCGGCCGGCTGGAGGCGGTGCGGACGACGGCGCCGTCCGCACCCACCGTGCCGAGGGCGACCTCGGCGTCGGTGGCCCAGGCGACGTCGTCGCCGACGCGTACCAGGACGGCCGGTGCCCCGGTCGCCGTGTCGCGCAGCTCGACCGCGCAGCAGGGCAGGTCGGGGCCGGTGCGGCGGGCCCAGCGCTCGACGTAGGCCTCGTGCCGACCGGTCTCGACCAGCGCGTCGGGGCCGTCGGGCTCGAGCAGGCCCTCGTCGGGGGTGGGGCCGGGCCGGAGGTCGACGACCCGTTCCCAGCAGGTCCACCTGCCGTCGGCCCGGAGACGCCCGGCGAACCCCTCGGTCGCGGTGGGGTCCACCGGCAGCCGCAGGTCGACGTAGTAGCTGCCGGCCTGCAGCCAGGTGACCGCGGCCGACGTGTCGCAGGTGCCGTCGGGTCGGATCAGCAGGGTGCGCTGCCAGCGACCGCGCAGCGCGGGATCGGGCGGGACGACGGGCACGGCCACCCCCGGGCGTCGGCCGGGCGGGGATGCCCGGCGACCACGCCGCTCGGCGGGTCCCGCTCATCCCAGCCGACCGCTGTGTCGGGCGGACGGCCGCGCCGTGACGTCGGTGTTACCCGGCTGCTTCAGCGCTCGTCACTTGAGCGCGCTGCCGGCCTGCCACTGGTCCCACGGGATGGCCCAGTCGTAGATGTCGCCGTCGGCCGCCGACAGGGTCGGGCCGATGGAGTTCTTGATCTCCACGACGTCGCCGGGCTGGCTGAAGTTGAAGAACCAGGCCGCGTTCTCGGTGGACATGTTGATGCAGCCGTGCGAGACGTTCTCGCGGCCCTGCTGCGCCACCGACCACGGGGCGGCGTGCACGAACTCGCCGTTGTTCGACAGCCGCACCGCGTACTCGACCGGGGTCCGGTAGCCGTTGGGGCTGTCGACCGGCACGCCGTAGGTGCTGGAGTCCATGACCCGGTCGCGGTTGAGCTCGGTCACCACGTGCGGGCCGTTGCGGCTGGGGAAGTCGGGGCCGCCGGCGCTGATCGGGAACGTCTGCACCAGCTGGTCGCCGTCGTACACCTGCATCTGGTGGGTCCCGGCGTCGGCGACCGACACGTGCCGGTCGCCGATGCGGAAGGACACCACGCGGTCCTTCTCGCCCCAGATCCCGCCGCCGAAGCTGACGCCGTAGAGGTCGGCGTGCAGCGTGACGTCGGTCTGCGCCGGCCAGTAGGTGGACGGCCGGAAGTGCACCTCGGAGTCGGACAGCCAGCTCCAGACGCCGTCGGTCGGGGTGGAGCTCTGGACGAGGAGGTGGCTCTCGACGGCGGCCTTGTCCTCGACCGGCTCGTCGAAGTAGACGCGGATCGGCAGGCCGACGCCCACCGTCGTGCCGTCGAGCGGGCCGATCGACGGGGTCGACAGCGTCTCGGGGGTGGCGGTGGTGAAGGTCGTGGCGGCGGAGACCTGCTCGTCGTCGCCACCGGTCGCGGTGGCGGTGAGCGTGTAGGTGGTGCCGTAGGCGAGGTCGGTGTCGGGGGTCCAGACCTCGGTGACCGCCTGACCCTCGGCGGGCTCCTCCTCACCGGCGGCGTCCTCGGCGAGCTTCCCGGTGACCGGCGTACCGGCGGCGTCGACGAGGGTCACCTCGCCGATCTCGCCGTCGGTGACCGTGATCTCGAGCGGGACGACCGGCGAGACGTCGGCCGACCCGTCGGCCGGGGCGACGGCGAGCTGGGCCGGCCGGGCCTCGGCGGACGACGACGGCGACGGCTCGCCCGACGCGTCGGGCTCCTCCGCGGTGTCGGTGCAGCCCACGAGGAGCAGCAGCGCCCCGGCCACCAGTGCAGCTGTGCGTCGCACCCGCCCCGTCCCTTCCGCCGCACCCGTCGCTGGATGCCTTTTCCGCTGGTCCGCGTCCAGTGTCCACGCCCGGACGACGGAGGGGGGATCTTGAGCGGCACCCGCCCGGACCCGACCCGATCCGCGCTGGTATCGTTCTCCCCCGGTCGCCCGGCACACCGGTCGACACGCGCCATTAGCTCAATTGGCAGAGCAGCTGACTCTTAATCAGCGGGTTCGGGGTTCGAGTCCCTGATGGCGCACCCCTTCCGACCAGCGGCTCCTCCCTCCGGGGTGGGGCCGCTTCGTCGTGCTTGGGCTCCTGTCGGCGCACGTGTGGGCGCACCCGGGGCCGGAGTGGTCGAGCGTGGGCGCACCAGGGGCTCCGCTGGACGGGTCGCGGCCGCCAGGGTCCTGAAGCGGAGGGCGCGCCGGGAAAACGGGCCGCTGTGCGGCTAGTGGGCCTCCACCTCTCCGCGGTACTCGAACTACCGCTACCCCAGGTCGTCGTGGGACGTCTGGGGCCGGTCACCTTCAATAACGACCAGTCCGGCACTCCGCCTTGTTCCAGCAGCAGATAGCGCAACTGCGCCCGCAGTTCCGCATTGGCCCGCTCGAGGTGCTCGTAGGGCTGTCCAGTCGTCCCGTCACTTCGGGCACGGCGCCAGCGTCGCCGACGGCGATCGCCGAGACACAGCCGCGTTACGACTCGTCACGCCTTCGGGCGAGCGGATGCGAGCGGACGGCAGGGCGGCTCCAGTGTCGAGACCACCGATCCTGCAAGCGCGAGGGTGGCTACGCCCTGTCACTCATCGGGGTGACAGCGGGCTCTCGGCGACGGTGGCTCTGCCTTCTCGAAGTCGCTTTTAGGCGGCGAGCGATTACATCCCGTAGATCGCGGTGCGGGAACTTGCAGAGATCACCACAGATGTCCTTCACCAAGAGTGGTAAGACCTTTGGTTCTCGATTCACCTCGTTGCCCACTGGGGCGCCAAGACTATTGCGCTCAGTGGTCGATGCCAGTTCACTTCGCGAGCGGCTTAATGGTTCCGCCGAGCCGGCCTCGCTGTAGAGCCGGTCACGCCGCAGCCCGCACACGATTACCGATTCCCGCCGGAGAACCCGTGAAGCGCCTTCTGTCCGTGCTCGCCGTCGCTGCATTCTCCGCTAGCTTGCCGTTGACCTCGGCGCAAGCACAGGAGGCGGCTACCTGTAGCCGCCCCGCTTCCGACGCCGAGGCGCTTCACGTCATCAGCAATCAGCTGCCCGGGAACCGACAGTCTCAGGCTTATTGGTGGAGTAAGACCGATCTCACAATCGCCATCGCAGCCAGCCCGAACGTAGCTCTTGACCAGTACGCGGCTGTCGAGCGGGCTATTCGGACCTGGCAAGCGACGCTCGATGAGTGCCTGGGCGGAGCGGTGAGCCTAACCTACGTACCAATCACGCCGGGCGCCGTCGCGCGGACAGACATCGTGGTCCGCCTCGTGCCGCACGCGGGAGGACTAGCCTTTAGTGGTCTCGCCGAGTGCGGCGCTTCTGGGTGCAACAACGTCATCGTCAGCTATGTCGCTCCTCCCGGACATTCCGGCGAGGACGACGACCCGGTGACTCCGGTATGGGCGACCGAGGGCATCGCGCTGCACGAGATCGGCCACGCGCTCGGACTCGGCCACGCCACCAACCTCCTCGAATCCACCGACCTCATGGGCTACGGCTGGATCAACAGCGAGTTCGGCAGGGTCCCCACCATCTCTCAATGCGACGCAGACGCCCTGGCCTACGTCTGGTCTTGGGCGCTGGAGGGCGCCGATCCCGCTCGGCCAGAGGCCTTCACCTACGACTGCTGACAACTGTCGGACGGTGCAGACTGCCGCCAGTCGCTGGACCGTCGACCCCCAATCTGCGGAGCGGATATCTGACTGGTGCCTGCCATCGAGCAGGACACTTTGATTGGAGGGGTGGCCATGGCGAGGCTGCAGAAAGTTCTGGTAATTGCCTTGGCCGCATTGCTGGGCTTCCTGGGAATGCCGGCATTTTCTGCCACCGCCGCCGTTCCTGAGGGAGACGGTGCCGCAGGCACACTCACCATCACCTGGTCGCTCCGCCAAGGTGATGTCTCATCGATGGGAACGGTGACCTTCGTCTCGAACGGAGCGACGGCTCAAGTCACGATCGACGCCACAGCGTCTCGGACGGTGGCGAGCGACTGCCCGACTACCCACACGATCCATTGGGGGGGCACCACGACCCAGGCTCCGGTCAACGTGAACCTCAACCCCGACGGCAGCTATTTCGTGGGGATGCCGCAGATCAACGGAGCCTGGACGGAGACCTTCACCACCTGCTTGGAGGAGACGGTCCAAGTGCTCCCCGACGCCGGGTTCGACGGGTTTTCCCACGAGTCGGCTGACGAGTACCTCACGGGCCGGGTCGAGGTGGTCCCAGGGCCTGGAGGACTCCTCCACGTCGAAGGAACAGACGTCATGACGGTGACGGTGGGCGCCGCGAACTGGGGTGTTACGGGCCCAGCCACCGGCACCTGGTCGCTGGACCAGTTCATGCCCGGCGGACCGACGCCGGAGTGTTCGGACGGATTCGACAACGACGGTGACGGTTTGATCGACTTCCCCGACGATCCCGACTGCGCCTCCGCCGAGACGGGCAGCGAGGGCTTGGTCGAGCCGCCGGCGTGCGCCGACGGTCTGGACAACGACGGCGATGGCAAGGTCGACAGCGACGATCCGGGTTGTGCCAGTGAGCCGTTCGGCTTGTCCGAGGTTGACAAGCCGGCCTGCTCGGACCTGCTGGACAACGACGCGGACGGTCTCCTGGACGGAGACGACCCTGGCTGCACGAGTGGGACCGACAACAGCGAGGAGAACCTTCCAGCTTGCTCGGACGGCTTGGACAACGACGGCGACGGAAGCATCGACGGGCTCGATCTCGGCTGTAGCGGTCCTCAGGACGCCGATGAAACCGATCTGCCTGGCTGCTCGGACGGCCGGGACAACGACGGCGACGGCCATGTCGACTTCCCCGCCGACCCTGGTTGTGAGGGTCCGCAGGACCCGAACGAGGCCGACTGCGACTCGGAGTTCTCCCGGTACAACGCGGTCGCGTCGGCGTGGGGAGAACCGCAATTCCTGTTCTCCGTGGCCGTCCCCTGGTGTCACGACGGCACGGTGGCTCAACTGCACCAGGAAATCGACTCCGTCACGACAGAAGCGACATGGCTGCAGGACACCGCGCTCTCACGGCTGTTAGACGCCTTCGTCGGTATCACGCTCGAGGAGCGCCCGGAGCTGGCGGAGGTCTCGGCGCGCACGCTGCCCGGCGGTGCCCTGGAATTGACGGCGGTCGGTTACTTCGATGCCTGCCTCAACATCTCAGACCTGGTACTGCAGGCGCTCGTCCCAGGGGCCCGAATGGTCCTGACGCGACAGTGGAAGCGCCTGACCCCTGAAGCGCGGGAGGCGTTCATCGAAAACATCGAGAATTTCATCAAGCTGCCGAGGGCGATCCCCCGTCAACAGCAGGAGTTCCTGCTCGAAGAGGTGACAGCGGCTCTCGAACTGCACCTGCAGACCTTCGTCAACAAGGCTGAGCTCACCTTCGGTCAGGTGTGCGGGGACACCTGGCGTCCTCGGATCACGGTGACCATGAGGCCGGACGGTGGCACCAGCCACGTCGTGGACACGGCGCCGGGAGGGTCGGAGTTCTGGCAGACGACCGTGAACTGAGACCGAATCCTCGATAGAGCGACGGGCCGTGGTGGCCAAGGCAGTCACCCAGGGCGGCAGCTGCATGTGGGCGCAACGTGGGCGCGAGCTGTGGAGGATGGAATAGCCGGAAGAGACGTCGCCCGGCAGGGTTCAACTGCTTCACCAGCGAAAACAGGCTGGAGCATCACTCGCGATCAGCGGGTTCGGGGTTCGAGTCCCTGATGGCGCACCCCTTCCGACCAGCGGCTGCTCTCTCCGGGATGGGGCCGCTTCGTCGTCCCCGGCCCCAACTCACCCCCTGCAGACGAGGCGCGGGGTTGCGCCGGGGCACGACGCTCGCACCTGCTCAGGGACGAGCAGCCGGGTCGGGGAGGCGTCATGCGGGAGCTCAGCAGCCGGTCGGGGACCAGGACCGACATCCCCGAGGACCCCCCGGAGGACGAGCTGGTCCCGGCGCCCACGGGATGGGTGTTCGCCGCGGTGCTCGGCCCGCTCGTCGTGCTGGTCGTCCTCGCGTGGACGATGCGGGGCCTCTGAGCGGAGACCTCCTCAGTCGAGGAGGACGACGCCGCGGATGTTCCGCCCGGCCTTCATGTCGTCGAAGCCCTCGGCGACCTGGTCCAGCGAGTAGGTCCGCGTCACCAGCTCGTCCAGCTTGAGCGTGCCGGCCACGTACTGGGCGAGCAGGTTCGGGACGTCCCACCGCGGGTTGCAGCCGCCGAACAGCGCGCCCTGCAACCGCTTCTGGAACACCGTGAACATGGTGTGGTTCACCGGGATGCCCGCCTGGCGCATGCTGCCGGTGCCGGTGAGGACGACCGTGCCGGCCTTGCGGATGCAGGTCACCGCCTCGGCGATGTGCTCGCCGGTGACGACGCCGACGGCCACGACGGCGGCGTCGGCGCCCTGCCCGTTCGTGAGGGAGCGGGCCAGGTCGGTGGCCTCGGCCATCGTGCCGGTGGCGTGGGTCGCGCCGAACTGCTTGGCGGCCTCCCGCTTGAACTCGACCGGGTCGACGGCGATCACCGCGCGGGCGCCGATGGCCCGGGCGGCCTGCACGCTGTTCATGCCCACCCCGCCGACGCCCATGACGACGACGACGTCCCCCGCCCGGGCGTCGGACATGTTGGTGACCGACCCCCAGCCGGTGGGGACGCCGCAGGCGACGAGCGCGGCCTTGTCCAGCGGCAGGCTGGGGTCGATCTTCACCGCCGACCGGGCGTCGACGACGGTGTGCTCGCTCAGCGCCGCGAGGCCGTAGGCCTGGGCCACCGGCCGGCCCTGGTACGACATGCGGAAGCTGGTGGGGTCGTCGATGCGGGCGCCGGTGAAGAGCTTGGCGCCGAGGTCGCACAGGTTCTGCCGGCCGGTCGAGCACATCCGGCACCGGCCGCAGACCGCGACGAAGCTGAGCACCACGTGGTCCCCCTCCGCCCAGCCGGGCGTGGCGGGACCCACCCCGACGACGACGCCGGCGCCCTCGTGGCCGCCGGCGAGGGGCAGCCGGAGCGGCGGGGCCGACCCCGGTGGGACGTCGTGGTCGTCGGTGTGGCACAGCCCGACGGCGGCCATCCGGACGAGCAGCTCCCCCTCGCGGGGTCCGTCGAGGTCGACCTCGGTGACCTCGTACCGGCCGGGCTGCGTGTGGAGCACTGCGCTGCGGGTCTTCACGGCGTGGACCTCCCGGGGCTCGGAGGCTGCGCGGCCCGCGCCGAGTGGTCGAGCCGCCAGACGGGGGAAGGACGGCGGAGGGTTCGTGGACGCTGGAGTGCCGGATCGTAGCGGCGATCCCCTGCGCCGCGGGGCCCGCGGCGCGCACCGGTTCCGCCGACGAGCACGCCGGTGTCGCAGGGTGACCGGCCGGTCACGCGGCCTCGCCAGGCGGGCGCACCCCGGGCACGGAGGCCCTCTGTCGCCCGCCTGACGAGGTGGGACCAGTGTGGGGCATCGTGGCGCGGACCGCCGTCCCGTGCGGCCCCCCGGAGCCCGACGTCAGACCAGCCCGTGCTCCCGGGCCGCCGCGACGGCCGCGGCCCGGCCGCGGGCGTGCAGCTTGCCCTCGACGCGCCGGATCCGGCTGCGCGCGGTGTTCGTCGAGACCGACAGCGCCGCGGCGATCGCCGCCGTGGACCGGCCGTCGGCCAGGTGTCTCAGGACCTCGAGGTCGCGGCTGCCCAGGGTCACCGCTGCGTCGGGGAGCATGGCCGCCTCCTGCTGGGCACGGCGCCCGTCGACCGCGGGACGCCGCGTCCCGAACGCTAGTGACGGGAGCTGCGCCGGGCTTTACCGTTCCCGCACCGGGTCTTACCTCTTCGCGCACCGGCAGGAGGGTCCGGCGATGCGCCCACGGATCCAGCGCGCCGCGCTCACGGGGTACGCCGGGCTGGCCGCGTCGGTGGGCCTGGACCCGGCCGAGCTGATCGCCGGCGCCGGCCTCGCGCCGGCCGACCTCGAGGCCGGCGACTGGCTCCCGGCCGTGCCCGTCGCGCGGCTGCTGGAGACCTCCGCCGAGCGCTCCGGCTGCGAGGACTTCGGGCTGCGCCTGGCGGGCCTGCGCCGGCTGGGCACGCTCGGCCCGATCGCGGTCGCGCTGCGCGACGAGCCGGATCTGCGCGGCGCGCTGTCCCTGCTGCTGTCCTACGAGCGCGTCTACGAGCAGGCGGTGCACCTGCGGCTCCGCCAGGACGGCGGCACGGGCACCCTCGACGTGTGGCTCGAGCTCGGTGAGCCGACGGCCCATGCGCAGCTGCTCGACCTCGTGCTGGGCGCGCTGCTCGGCATCGTCCGGGCGCTGCGCGGCACCTCCTGGACCCCCTCGGCGGCGTCCCTCACCCGTCCGGAACCGGCCGACCCGGCCCCGTGGCGGCGGTTCTTCGGGGCGCCGGTCACGTTCTCGGCGCCCTGCAGCGGCCTGGTGGTGCCGGCAACGGAACTGGGGGCGCCGCTGCTCACCGCGGACCCGTCGCTCCGCCCGTACACCCGGCAGTTCCTCCGCGCGGTCGCCGCCCCGCCGACGACGACGACGGCCGCCCGGGCCGCCGAGGCGGTGGAGGTCCTGCTGCCGCAGGGGCGCTGCGACGCGAGCCGCGTCGGCCGGGCCCTCGGCCTCGGCCCGCGGGCGCTGCAGCACCACCTGGCGGAGGAGGGCACCAGCTTCTCGTCGATCGTGCACGAGACCCGGAGGCGGCTGGCCGAGCGCTACGTGGCCGCCGAGCGGTACTCCCTGACGGAGGTGTCGCAGCTGCTCGGGTTCGGCGCGCCGAGCGCGTTCACCCGGTGGTTCCACCGGCAGTTCGGCGTCAGCCCGAGCGACTGGCGCCGCGCCGCTCGGGCGCGGACCGCGGCCCGAACCGTCCGGAGCGGGTGATCTCCCGGGCGTCGCGGCCCGGGCAGCCTGGCACGGGGATCCTCCCCGAGGAGGTGGCGCCGCGTGGAGTCGGTACGTGCCCGCCGCTGGACGGCCCGGAGCGCGCTGGTCCTGCTGGTCGCGGCCCTGGCCCTCCTGCTGGGCTTCGCCGTGGACGGCGGGTTGTGGCTGCTGGTGCTCACCAGCGTGGCGTCCGCGCTCGCGATCGCCGGCGTGTTCTGGTTCCTGCTGCACCGCGGCGCGGTGCGCTGGTTCGCGCTCGGCCTGGCGATCTGCGCGCCCCTCGCACTGCTCGTGGCCTTCGTCGCGAACGGGCTGCTGTGGATCGCGCTGCTGGCGGCCGTGTTGCTGGCGTCCGCCGCGGCGGCCGGGCGGTACGCCCTGCGGCCGGACCGCTCGGCCTGGGCGCTGCCGACCACCGAGGTCCCGCCGGCCCGGCAGCCGTTCGTGATCATGAACCCGCGCTCCGGCGGCGGCAAGGTCGCCCGCTTCTCCCTGCGCGAGCGGGCCGAGGAGCTCGGCGCCGAGGTGGTGCTGCTCGACCGGCCGGGCACCGACGTGCAGCAGCTCGCCCGGGACGCGCTCGCCCGCGGCGCGGACCTGCTGGGGGTGGCCGGCGGCGACGGCACCCAGGCCCTCGTCGCCCAGGTGGCCGCCGAGCACGACGTGCCGCTGCTCGTGATCAGCGCCGGCACGCGCAACCACTTCGCCCAGGACCTCGGCCTCGACCGCGCCGACCCCGCCCGGTGCCTCGACGCCCTCCGCGACGGGGTGGAGGCGCGCATCGACCTCGGCACGGTCAACGGCCGGCCGTTCGTGAACAACGCCTCGTTCGGCGCGTACGCCGAGATCGTGGAGCACCCCGGCTACCGCGAGGACAAGACGCGGACCGCGCTCGACGCCCTCCCCGACCTGCTCAGCCGCCGGCAGGGTGCGCACCTGGTGGCCGAGTTCGACGGCCAGACCGTCACCGGACCCCAGGCGCTGCTGGTCAGCAACAACCCGTACGAGGCCTCGGACCTCGCCGGGATGAGCCGCCGCGCCCGGCTCGACCGCGGCGTCCTGGGGGTCGTCGCGGTGCGGGTCGATACCGCCCGGCAGGCCGTGGGCCTGCTGCAGGGCGCCCACCGGCGCGGCCTGCTCTGGGCCGAGGCCACCGAGGTCGTCGTCAGCGCCGACGTGCCCGAGGTGCCGGTCGGGATCGACGGGGAGACCGTCCGGCTGGCCGCGCCGGTCCGCTGCGCGGTCAGCCCCGGCGCGCTGCGCGTGCGGCTCCCCCGCGAGCGGCCGGGCATCCGCCCGCCGCGCGGTCAGCTGGTCTGGGCGCGGCTGTGGTCCCTGGCGCTCGGCCGCCCCGACCCCGCTCAGGCCGGGGTCTCCCAGGTGGCCCCGGTGCGGGCGCGGTAGGCCGCCACCGCCGCCTCGACGGTCGGGAAGAAGTGGCGCGGCTCGATCGCCTCGGTCAGCCCGTAGCGCTCGATCTTCCGGCGGACGGGGTCCTTCATCTCCGCGAACGCCAGCGTCACGCCGCGCTCGTCGAGGCGGTGGTCGAGCTCGAGCAGGACGTCGGCGGCGGTGGTGTCGACGTCGGTGATCGGCTCGGCGGCGATCACGATCCACCGCGGCGCCGGTTCGCTGCGGGCGAGGGCCAGGACGTCGTCGCGGAAGGTCTTGGCGTTGGCGAAGAACAGCGGCGCGTCGAACCGGTGCAGCACCAGCCCGGGCAGCTGCGCGGCCTCCGGGTAGGACCGGACGTCGTGGTAGCCGGGCAGCCCGTCGACCAGCCCGAGCGTCGCCTGGTAGGGCCGCCAGGCGCGGCGGAAGACGTTGAGGATCGACAGTCCCACCGCGATGCCGATGCCCGGCAGGACGCCGAGCAGCGCGACCCCGGCGAAGGCCACCAGCGACAGGCTGAACTCGACCCGGCGCTGGCGCCACAGCCGCGCCGTCGCCGGCAGGTCGGCCAGCGAGAGCGCCGCGGTGATGACGACGGCCGCCAGCGCGGCCTGCGGCAGGTCCTGGAACAGCCCGGGCAGGAGGACGATCATCACGATGACCAGCGCGGCCCCGACGATGCCGGTGAGCTGGGTCTTGGCCCCCGCGCGCTCGGCCACCGCGGTGCGGGAGGCGCTGGTGCTCACCGGGAAACCCTGGAAGAGGCCAGCGGCCAGGTTCGCCGTCCCGATGCCGATCATCTCCTGGCCACCCCGCACCTCCTGCCCGGTGCGCTCGGCGAACGCCGAGGCCGTGGAGATGGTGTCCGCCAGCGACACCAGGGCGATGGCCAGCGCGCCGGCGACCAGGGCGGCGAGGTCCGACCACTCGATCGACGGGATGGTCAGGGGCGGGAAGCCCTCGGGCAGCACGCCGACGAGGGAGACACCGCGGTCGCCGAGGTCGAGGAGGCTGCTGAAGGCGATGGCCAGCACGACCATCACGAGCACCGCCGGCACCTTGGGCCAGAACCGCTGCAGCCCGAGGACGACCACGATCCCGCCGAGCCCCACGGCGGCCGCGGCCGGCACGACCTCCCCCTGCGCCACCCCCTGGACGAAGCCCACGATCTCACCGATCAGGCCGTCGCCGTCCACGGAGAACCCGAACAGCTTGGGCAGCTGCCCGACGACGATCGTCAGGGCCAGCCCGTTGAGGTAGCCGATCATGGTCGGCTTCGACAGCAGGTCGGCGACGAAGCCCAGCCCGGCGAACCCGGCGGCGATCATGACGCCGGCGGTCAGCAGCGCGAGCATCGACGCCAGGGCGACCGCCCGCTCCGGGTCCCCGCCGGCCGCGACCAGCGGCAGGATAGTCGCGGCGATCATCGGGCCGAGCGACGAGTCCGGGCCGAGCACCAGGATCCGCGACGGCCCCACCACGGCGTAGGCCAGCAGGCAGGTGATCGTCGTGTAGAGCCCGGTGATCGGGGGCAGCCCCGCCAGTTCGGCGTAGGCCATGCCCTGCGGCACCAGCAGGGCCGTCAGCACCACGCCCGCGACGAGGTCCTTGCGCAGCCAGGCCGCGCGGTAGCCGCGGAGGCCCGCGAGACCCGGCGGGAGACGGGTCACCCGGTCCTCCGGTAGGCCTCCCGCAGCTGCTTCTCCACCAGGATCGGGACGAACGCCTGCACCCGGGCGCCGGCGAACGCGGCCAGCGCGGCCTCCGCCCGTGCGCGCACCTCGTCGCGGTCCGCGCCGTACTCCGCCGCCAGCCGCAGGACGAGGGCGTCGACGAACGTCGCAGCCGGCGCAGCCTCGACCAGCGTCATGGCGAGCCCTCCTCGTCCGGAGCCACCAGCGGTTGCCGGAAGGGTCGCGGGCCGCGCGAGGACCCGGCATCACCCGGGCCGGATGAGGTCAGGTGTCCAGGTACCGGGCCACGAAGCCGAACAGGACGCCGAGCGAGTTGGTGGCCCAGTGGGCGCCGATGCTCGCCAGCACGCTGCCGCTGCGCCGGCGCAGCTCACCGAACACCAGCCCGCCGACCGTGGTGAGGGCGACGGTGCCGACGGCGAGGAGGGCCCCGCCCGCACGTGCGGCGGGCACCGCGTGCCACAACCCGAAGAGGACGGACGTGATCACCAGGACCTGCCACGGGGGGCAGTGGCGGGAGAGCACGCCCCAGAGCACCGAGCGGAAGGCGAGCTCCTCGAACACCACCGTGCCGAGCGGGATGACCACGAGCGCGGTGCCCAGGGCGTCGAGCACCGGCAGGTCGTAGCGCGGGTCGTCGAAGGCCGGCCGGCTCAGCGGGAGCGCGACCCCCACCGCGTAGACGAGCGCGACCGCGCCGACGGCGCCCAGCGCCCACCGGCTGCCCGACGCGAGGCGGTCGCGTCCCAGGCCCAGCTGCGCCCACGTCAGCCCGTCGAGACGGGCGACGGCGAGCAGGCCGAGGCCGGCGAGCGCGCGGGCCCACCAGGGCGGGCCCAGGAGGGAGGCACCCAGGTTGACCGCCACGAGGACGAGCAGGACCACCCCCGTGGCCACCAGGTCGCGGCGGCGGACGGCGGGGCCACTCACTCCTGGGCGAGCAGCGGCCGGAGCCGCTCGGTGTCGGCGTCGGTCCAGCCGGGCGGCTGCGCGAGCTCGGCCCAGCCGTCGGCGTAGTCGGCCGAGTAGCGGTGCCCGTGCCCGTCCGGCGCGTCGACGGCGAACGCCATGTCGGCCGTGACCTGCCAGAACGTCACGAAGGGGATCCAGAACATGTCCGACGAGACGTCAGGCGCGGGGTCCTCCTCCAGCCAGTCCGGGCGGGTCAGGATCAGCTGCGGGGACCACCACACGATCGGGTCGGAGGCGTTCTGCAGGTAGACGACCCGCGGCTCCTCCCACACCCCGGTCGGACGGGCGAGGTCGGGTGCCTCGTCGGCCCACCGCACGGTGCGGCCGTCCTCCAGCACCGGCAGCCACTCGGGCGTGTCCTCCTCCCGGTCGGCGACGAGGTCGCGCCACAGCGGGTTGAAGTTCGGCGGGCCGGCCCACAGCACGCCGTCCGTGCGGTTGCGGATGTCGGCGAGCCCGCTGAACGCGGCCTCCCCGGCGAACGTGCCGAGGCTCTCGCCGAACACGTAGAGCGCGGGCCGGTCGTCCGGGGGCAGGTCGGCCCAGACCCCGTACACCGCGTCGAACAGCGCCCGTCCGGCGTCGCGCGCCTTGGTCTGGTCGACGAGGAAGGAGATCCAGCTCGGCAGGTAGGAGTACTGCACGGCCACCATGGCGGTGTCGCCGTTGAACTCGTACTCCAGCGCGTCGCTCGCGGCGGGGTCCACCCACCCGGTGCCGGTCGTGCTGATGACGACCAGCACCGCCCGGTCGAACCCGCCGGCCCGCTCGAGGTCGCGCACGGCGAGGGCGGCCCGGTCCTCCACGTCCTCCGCCGACGCCAGCCCGGCGTAGGCGCGGACCGGTTGCAGCGCCGGCCGGCCGGAGAACGCCTGCAGCTCCTCCGGCGTCGGCCCCGTCCCGACGAAGTTGCGCCCCTGCAGCCCGAGCTCCTCCCACGGCACCAGCGAGTCGGGGCTGCCCGAGCGCTCCGGCGCCGTCGGCTCCACCGCGCCGGCCTCCGTGCCGTCGTCCTTGACGCTGAACGCCGAGTTGAGCGCCTCCACCAGCCCCCGGAAGAGCACGCCGTTGAGCAGCAGCAGCACCAGGACGGTGACGACGGCGACGCCCAGCGGCCGGGCGACCCGGCGGGGCAGGAACCGGCCGAGCAGCCGGACCAGCCAGCGGGCCAGCCGCCGGATCGCGCGCCCGGTGCCCACCGCGGCGGCGAAGAGCAGCAGGGCGACGACGACCAGCCCGGCGACGGACCACCCCGCCGGCGGGTCGGCGCCCATGAGCTCGTGGAGGTCCCGCTGCCAGCCCGAGCCCAGCCAGAGCATGACCACGACCAGGACGGTCCCCAGGACGACGAGCACCTGCCAGGCCCGCCGGCGGAAGGCGGCCGACATCCGGCGGTCGGTGACCTCGGCGACGAACCAGGCCACCGTCGTCCCCACCCCGTAGCCGATCGCGGCGGTGATCCCGGCGATCAGGCCCTGGAGCAGCCAGCCGCGCGGCAGCAGCGACGGGGTCAGCGAGCTGCACGCGAGCAGCAGCGCGCCCAGCGTGCCGCTCCAGGTGTAGCGCGGGAGGTGGCGCAGCCACCTCGGGCGGCCAGGTGGACGCGCGGCCGGTGCGGCCGGGGCGGTCTCCTCGGTGGGGGCCGGGGGCGCGGTGGCAGGCTCCGCCGTCATGGCGTCCTCCGCGGTCGGGGACCCCGAGGCTAGGGACGCCGGGCGCCGCGGAACTCGCACCGGGAGGATGAGCCGCGCCCGGCTGCCCGGCGGCACCATCCGGCCATGGCGAGAACGAGGGCCCGCCTGCCGGAGCCGGGCGCCGCGCCGGACGTCGGTCTGGTGGTCGCGGCCGCGACCGCCCCGAGCCCCATCGCCCCCGCGCTGTACACCCCCACCCCCCACCACCAGGGCCTGGTGACCGCAGTGGCCACCGGTGTTCAGTACAAGGT
>NZ_JBJGYZ010000009.1:0-169431 GCF_054050275.1 Geodermatophilus sp. SYSU D00691 | reverse complement strand
CCCCTGACCCCGGGAGCCGCCACACGCGGCCGCCCCCTGTTGAGCAAGGGGCCCGCCGGCGGGGGGGGGGGCGGGGCCCTTCAGCGGGTGGAACTCACGCGGAGGTCTCGTCCACCGTCAGGTTGCGGGTGCGGTTCGGGTCCACCGGGATGCCGGGGCCCATGGTGGTGGAGAAGGTGACCTTCTTCAGGTACCGGCCCTTGGCGGCGGCGGGCTTGGCCCGGAGCACCTCGTCGAGGGCGGCGGCGTAGTTCTCGACCAGCTTGGCCTGGTCGAACGACGCCTTGCCGATCACCAGGTGCAGGTTGGCCTGCTTGTCGACGCGGAAGTTGATCTTCCCGCCCTTGATGTCCGCGACGGCCTTGGCGACGTCGGGGGTCACGGTGCCGGTCTTGGGGTTCGGCATCAGGCCGCGGGGACCGAGGATGCGGGCGATCCGGCCGACCTTGGCCATCTGGTCGGGGGTCGCGATCGCGGCGTCGAAGTCCAGGAAGCCGCCCTGGATGCGCTCGATCAGGTCGTCCGAGCCGACGACGTCGGCGCCGGCGGCCTCGGCCTCGGCGGCCTTGTCACCGGTCGCGAAGACGATGACGCGGGCGGTCTTGCCGGTGCCGTGCGGCAGGTTGACCGTGCCGCGGACCATCTGGTCGGCCTTGCGCGGGTCGACGCCCAGCCGCATGGCCACCTCGACGGTGGCGTCGTAGCTGGTCGGCGAGGTCTCCTTGGCCAGGGTGACCGCCTGCAGCGGGGAGTACAGGTTCTCGCGGTCGACCTTCTTGGCCGCCTCGAGGAACTTCTTGCCGTGCTTCGCCATGGTGGTTCCTCTCCCCCGGGATCAGGTCACCGGGAGGTCGTGTGGTGTGCGGGCCTGGCGCGGCCCTCCCACGAGTGCTGGATCCGGAGCGAGCGCTCCGGTGGGTGCAACGCTCAGCCGGTGACGGTGATGCCCATCGACCGGGCGGTGCCGGCGATGATCTTCTCGGCCTGGTCGAGGTCGTTGGCGTTCAGGTCGGCCATCTTGGTCTGCGCGATCTCGCGGACCTGGTCACGGGTGACCGTGGCGACCTTGGTCTTGTGCGGCTCGCCCGAGCCCTTCTCGACACCGGCGGCCTTGAGCAGCATGCGCGCGGCCGGCGGGGTCTTGGTGACGAAGGTGAACGAGCGGTCCTCGTAGACCGAGATCTCGACCGGGATGACGTTGCCGCGCTGCGACTCGGTCGCGGCGTTGTACGCCTTGCAGAACTCCATGATGTTGACGCCGTGCTGGCCCAGCGCCGGACCCACGGGCGGCGCGGGGGTGGCCGCACCGGCGTTGATCTGGAGCTTGATGACCGCGGTCAACCGCTTCCTGGGGGGCATGACTTCCTTCTGGTGACGGGATGGAACGGCCCCGGTGCAGGGTCCCGGCCCGAGCGGAGCGAGGGCTGGGGGGCACCGGGGTCCTTCTAGATCTTCGAGACCTGGTTGAACGAGAGCTCGACCGGCGTCTCCCGGCCGAAGATGGAGACGAGCACCTGCAGCTTCTGCTGCTCGGCGTTGATCTCGTTGATCGTCGCGGGCAGGGTCGCGAACGGCCCGTCCATGACGGTGACCGACTCGCCGACCTCGAAGTCGACGACGGCGGCGGCGGCGCCCGACGGGGCGGCCCCACCGGTCGTGGCGGCCTCGGTCGCCTTCGCCGCCTGCGGGGTGACGGCCGGCGTCAGGATCTTCACCACCTCGTCGATGGTCAGCGGCGAGGGCTTGGAGGTGGCGCCGACGAAGCCGGTGACGCCCGGGGTGTTGCGGACCGCGCCCCACGACTCGTCGTTGAGCTCCATGCGGACCAGCAGGTAGCCCGGCAGGACCTTGCGGTTGACCTGCGCGCGCTTGCCGTTCTTGATCTCGGTGACCTCCTCGGTGGGCACCTCGATCTGGTAGATGTAGTCCTCGACGTCCAGCGACTGGATGCGCGCCTCGAGGTTGGTCTTCACCTTGTTCTCGTAGCCGGCGTAGCTGTGCACGACGTACCAGTCGCCCGGCATCATCCGCAGCTTCTTGCGCATGGCCTCGGCCGGGTCGGCCTCCTCGTCGTCCTCGACGAGCGCGTCGTCGGAGGGCGGCGCGGGCGCGGCCAGCGGGTCGCTCACCAGGCTGTCGGCGTCACCGCTCTCGACCTCCGGGGTCACGTCGGCGACCTCGGAGGCGGTGTCGAGGGCGGCGGTGTCGGTGGAGCTCTCGGCGGCACCGGGCCCGCCGGCGTCGGTCTCGACGTCCACGGAACCGCGCACGTCGAACCGCGCGTCGTCGAGGTCGGTGGCCTCGACGGCGCTGTCGGTGTCGAAGGGTTCGCGGGGGTCGGTCACGGAGATCTCTTCCTCGTCGGGTGTGCGGGGCGTGGGGGCGGTCAGCCGAAGACCGCGAGCACGCCCTGGGCGAACAGCAGATCCAGACCGGCCACCAGGGCGACGATGAACGCCACGAAGATGATGACCACCGTCGTGTAGGTGATCAGCTCACGGCGGCCGGGCCAGATCACCTTGCGGAGCTCGGCGACCACCTCGCGCAGGAACCGGCGGAGGCTGCGGCGCTGCCGGACCTCCCCGGCGCGGGCCTTCTCGGCCGCGGCCCGGGAGCGGGTGCCCGCACCGGCCCGCGCGGCCGGCCGCGACGGGGTGCGCTCGCGCGCCGCCCGGCGGGAGCGCGGGGCCGGCTCGTCGTCGTCCTCGTCGTCCTCGTCGTCGGCCGTGATCCGGCCCCGGCGACGGCGCGCGGGCGCGACGACCTTGTCCTCGTCCTCCGCGGCCTCGGCGGCCACCTCGTCCTCGGCGGCCTCGAGCTCGGCGGCGTCGTCGACGCCCGGGGCCTCCGCGTCGAGCTGCTCGTCGGTCAGCTCGGCGTCGGAAGGGGTGCGCGCGTCGTCGTCGCGTCCCGGCTTCTCGTCGCTCACTGCGCCTCGCTCGCCTCGTGGTGGTGGCCCGTCCGGCGGAGGGGCCGTCTGTCGCGTGTGGTGCTGGCAGGGGTGACAGGACTTGAACCTGCAGCCTGCGGTTTTGGAGACCGCTGCTCTGCCAATTGAGCTACACCCCTAGGGGAACCGCAGACCTCGCCACGGCAACGCCGGGCCCGCAGGAGGTGGATCCGGGGCACGCCGGTGGCGGGGTCAACTGCCCCAGGACAGCCAGTGTACGGGACCGCGATCGGGAAGGGCCAACGTCGGTCCGAGCCCGGTACTCGGAGGCGGGACGGCGGTGGTCTTTGACACGATGAACGCATGACCGCCGTCTCCTCCTCGGAGCCCGCCCTGTCCGAGCTGCCGCCCGCGCAGCGCCGCATCTCCCGCCGCATCGCCGCGATCACCGAGTCGGCGACCCTGGCGGTCGACGCCAAGGCGAAGGCGCTCAAGGCGGCCGGCAAGCCGGTCATCGGCTTCGGCGCCGGCGAGCCGGACTTCCCGACGCCGGACTACGTCGTCGAGGCCGCCGTCGCCGCCTGCCGGCAGCCGGCGATGCACCGGTACACCCCCGCCGGCGGCCTCCCGGCGCTCAAGGAGGCGATCGTCGCCAAGACGGCGCGCGACTCGGGGCTGTCGATCACCCCGGCCAACGTGCTGGTCACCAACGGTGGCAAGCAGGCCGTCTACGAGGCGTTCGCCACGATGCTCGACCCGGGCGACGAGGTGCTGCTGCCCGCGCCGTACTGGACCACCTACCCGGAGGCGATCCGGCTGGCCGGCGGCGTGCCGGTGCCGGTCGTGGCCGACGAGCAGAGCGGCTACCTGGTGTCGGCCGCGCAGCTGGAGGCCGCCCGCACGCCGCGCACCAAGGCGCTGCTGTTCTGCTCGCCGTCCAACCCGACCGGTGCGGTGTACCCGCGCGAGCAGGTCGAGGAGATCGGCCGCTGGGCCCTCGAGGCCGGCCTGTGGGTGCTCACCGACGAGATCTACGAGCACCTCACCTACGACGGGGCCACCGCGCCGTCGCTGCCCGTCGTCGTCCCCGAGCTGGCCGACCGCTGCGTCGTGGTCAACGGCGTCGCCAAGACCTACGCCATGACCGGCTGGCGGGTGGGCTGGGTCGTGGGCCCCGCCGACGTCGTCAAGGCGGCCACCAACCTGCAGTCGCACGCCACCAGCAACGTGGCCAACGTCTCCCAGGCGGCCGCCGTGGCGGCGCTGAACGGCGACCTGTCCGCGGTGGCCACGATGCGCGAGGCGTTCGACCGCCGGCGGCGGACGATCGTCTCGATGCTCCGCGAGATCCCGGGCGTGGCCTGCCCCGAGCCGCAGGGCGCCTTCTACGTCTACCCGTCGGTGAAGGGCCTGCTGGGCCGCGACATCGGCGGCCGGACGGCGCAGGACACCGTGGAGCTCGCGGAGATCGTCCTGGAGCAGGCCGAGGTCGCGGTCGTGCCGGGCGAGGCGTTCGGCACCCCGGGCTACCTGCGGCTGTCCTACGCCCTGGGCGACGACGACCTGGCCGAGGGCGTCGGCCGCCTGCAGCGCCTGCTGGGCTCGGCAGGGTGAGGTCGACCCCGCTGCGGGGGGGCAGCGGGGTCCTTCCTCAGCGGTCCAGGGACTCCTTGGACACCGCGCCCGCCTGCAGGAGGACCGCCAGCGCGGGCGGCACCTGGGCGAACGCGGCCGCGACGTCGGCCGGGGTCGCGATCGTCCAGGCGTTGGCGTCGACGTAGCAGCGCATCGCCGCGTCGAACGCCTCCGCGCCGGCGGCCTCCCGCGCGGCCAGCAGCGCGGCGCCGCCCTTGCCGTAGACGGTGGAGAAGTAGGCGTCGTCGTCGGGGAACTCGTCCATCGACCCGCCCACCTCGCCCGGCCGCTGCAGCGCCCGGTCGACGGCGCTGCCGTTCGCCGCGTAGTTCACCGACTCGGTGAAGGTGGCGAACGCCTCGTCCAGCCACGGGTCGCGGAACTGCGAGTCGCCGACCATCCCGTAGAACCACATGTGCCCGACCTCGTGCACCAGCACGTTCCGGCTCGGCGCGGCCATGAGGATGCTGCTGGGGTACTCGATGCCCCCGCCGTACGAGGGCAGCAGCGGCACGGTGAGGGTCTCGTAGGGGAACGGCCCGAACCGGCCCTCGAGGTCGGTGATCGCCTGCACGGTCCAGTCGGCCAGCTGCCCCAGCTCGAGGTCTCCCCCGGGCAGCACGCCCACGGTGACCCGCGTGCCGCCCTCCGTCGTCCGCTCCTCGGTGGTGAAGTCGCCGGCGGCGACGCTGACGTCGCGGGCGACCGGCTCGGTGGAGGTCCACGTCCGCCGGCCGTCCTCGGGTGCCGACGGCTCGGCCATGTCGCCGGTCATGAGCACGGTCAGCGCCTCGGGGGCCGACACGGAGATCGTGGTGTCGGCGACCGGGCTGCTCGCCGTCTCGCCCTGCAGCTGCACGAAGGGGTCCTCGGCCCAGCCGACGCCCGGCTCCCAGGCCAGCAGCGGGAACCCGCTGGCCCACCAGGACAGGCCGTCGTCGGTGCCGAACCGGTCGAACTCGCCGCCGCCCAGCCGGAGGGTGAAGTCCAGCTCGACCTCGGTGGGGTCGCCGGCGGCCAGCTCGCCGTCCAGGGCGACCTCGTACAGGCCGCCGGGATCGGCCGCCCCGGCGGCGACGTAACGCCCCGCCTCGACGTCGTCGCCGCGCACCTCGTCGACGGTGAGCTGGTTGCCCGACCGGGCGGACGGCGGCGCGTTGGCCACCAGGCGGAACACCAGCCGGTCGGTGTCCAGGTCGGGGGTGAAGGTGACCGTCTCGGTGCCGGTGACCGTCGTCCCGTCGTCGGACAGCCGGAACTCGAGATCGACCACCGGGCGGTCGGGATCGGGCTCGGCGCGTTCGGCCGGGCAGCTGAACCCCTCGTCCTCGGGCGCACCGCCGGAGGGGGCCGCCGCGGGCGCGGACATGCCGTCGACGAACGACGTGCAGCCGGTCAGCACCAGCAGGGCGGCCAGGGCCGCCCCGCCGCGCGCCCGCCTCACGGCAGGTGGACGACGGCCCGGGCCAGGGAGAGCACCTTCTCGCCGGCGCTGGTGACGGTCAGGTCCACCCGGTAGCGGTCGTCGTCGAGCACGGCGGCGACCTTGCCACGGACGGTCACCGTCGTGCCGGTGTCGTCGTCCGGTACGACGACGGGCCGGCCGAACCGGACGTGGTACTCGACCAGCGCGGCCGGGTCGCCGGCCCACGAGGTGACCGCGCGCCCGGCGAGCGCCATGGTCAGCATCCCGTGGGCGATGACGTCGGGCAGGCCCACCGAGGTGGCCACGCGCTGGTTCCAGTGGATCGGGTTGAAGTCGCCCGAGGCGCCGGCGTAGCGGACCAGGTCGGCGCGGGTGACCGGGAAGGTCTGCTCGGGCAGCTCCGTGCCCACCTCGACGGCCATCAGGCGCCCCGCGCGACGAGCATGGAGGTGGCCGTGCAGACCGCTTCGCCGTCCTCGGTGGCGAGTTCCACCCGGGTCGTGAGCATGTCGTTGCCCGCCACGGTCCGGACGTTCTCGATGGTGGTCGTGGCGACCAGCCGGTCACCGGCGCGGATCGGGCGGTGGTGGGCGAACTTCTGCTCGCCGTGGACGACCCGGCTGTAGTCCAGGCCGACGTCGGGGTCGTCGAGGACGCTCGTGGCCGCCTCGAGGCTCACCACGATGGCGAACGTCGGCGGGGCGACGACGTCGGGGTGCCCGGCCGCGCGGGCGGCCGCCGCGTCGCGGTGCACCGGGTCGGGGTCACCGATCGCCGCGGCGAACTCGGCGATCTTCGCGCGACCGACCTCGTAGACGTCCGAGGGCGGGTAGCTGCGCCCGACCAGTCCTGGGTCCAGCGCCATGCTCCCGCCCTCGTCCCGCTGCCGGACGCGTCAGCGCGTTTCGCGGTGGACCGTGTGCTTGCGGTCGTGCGGGCAGTACTTCTTCAGCTCGAGCCGGTCGGGGTCGTTGCGCCGGTTCTTGCGGGTGATGTAGTTGCGGTTCTTGCACTCCTGGCAGGCCAGGGTGATCTTCGGGCGGATGTCGGTGGCTGCCACGGTGTGCGCTCCTAGCCTTGTCGGTCGGGCCGTCCCCTGGACGACCCGCGTGCCGGCGGGGTTGCCGACACGGCGACGGACCCCCGAGGGGGTCCGTGGTGAGTAGCGGTGACCGGATTTGAACCGGTGACACAGCGATTATGAGCCGCTTGCTCTGCCTGGCTGAGCTACACCGCCGGGACGACCGCGCGGCCCGGTCTCGCGACAGGACCGGTCGGTCGCTTCTCGATGTTACGAGCCCCTTTACGGAATCGAACCGTAGACCTTCTCCTTACCATGGAGACGCTCTGCCGACTGAGCTAAAGGGGCGTTGCCGGACTGCTGGGAACTGTACCCGACGCCTCCCGGCCGCCCTGAGGGGGCCTGCCTCAGGTGCGGACGAACAGCCGCCGGTGGGTGGCGCCGGGCGCGGCGGACCGGACCCCGGTGCGGGCGAGCAGCCAGCTCTCCAGCCGCTCGTCGGGCAGCGGGCGGCTGACCAGGAAGCCCTGGAGCTTGTCGCAGCCCATCTCGGCGAGCAGGTTGCGGGTCAGCTCGTCCTCGACGCCCTCGGCGACGACGCGGAGACCCAGGTTGTGCGCCAGCTCGATGATCGACCGGGCGATGAACGACTCGCCCTGGCTGGTGGACATGCCCAGCACGAAGGACTTGTCGATCTTGACCTCGTCGATCGGCAGCTGGCGCAGCTGGGACAGCGACGAGTAGCCGGTGCCGAAGTCGTCCATCGACAGCCGCAGCCCCAGCGCGTGCAGGTCGGCCAGCACCGAGCTGTTGCGCACCGTGTCGTCGATGACGCTGCCCTCGGTGAGCTCGAGCGTGAGCAGCTCGCCGGGGACGCCGTGCCGGCGCAGCGCGCGCCGCACCCGGTCGACCAGGTCGACCTCGGTGAGGCAGCGCGCGGAGAGGTTGACGGCGACCGACAGCGCGATGTCCTGGTCCAGCCACCGCCGGCAGCGCGCCAGCGCAAGGTCCAGCACGTGGTCGGTCAGCGGGCCGATCCGGCCGATCTGCTCGGCGAGGTGGATGAAGTCGTCGGGCGGGATGGCCCCGTAGCGGGGGTGCGCCCACCGCACGAGCGTCTCGACCGAGACGATGTCCGACGTCCGGGCGTCGATGATCGGCTGGAAGACGACGGTGATGTGCCCGTCGGCCATGGCCTGCTCGATCTCGGTGCCCAGCTGCAGCCGGCGCAGGCTCTGCTGGTCCAGCACGGGGTGGTAGCTGGCGACGCCGCTGGACCCCGACGCGGCCAGCAGCGCGACGTCGGCCCGCTGCATGAGCGTGCCCGCGTCAGCGCCGTGCACGGGCGCGGCGGCGACGCCGATGCTGAGCGTGACCTCCAGGTCGAGGCCGGCCACGCGGGCGCGGGTGGAGGTCGCCTCGCGGAGCCGGCGGGCGGCCCGCTCGGTCGCGGCCAGGGACAGCCCCGGCAGCAGGACGGCGAACTGGTCGCCCTCCATGCGCGCCAGCAGGGCCTGCGGCGGCGCGTGCTCGCGCAGCAGCCCCGCGGTGACCAGCAGCAGCTCGTCACTGGCGGCGTGCCCGAGGGTGTCGGTGACCTCGGTGTAGTTGTCCAGCGCGGCGAGGATGAGCCCGGCGCGCGCGGCGACCGGGTCGGCGGCCAGCAGCGCGTCGATCTCGGCAGCCAGCCGCTGCCGGTTGGGCAGCCCGGTGAGCCGGTCGTGGTCGGCGTCGTAGCGGATCTGCGTCAGCAGCTGCTGCTGCCGGATCGCCGCGTTGACGTGGGTGAGCATGCTCTCCAGCGCGGCGCGGTCGCCCTCGCCGAAGTTCACGACGTCGCTGCGCCGGTCGCAGACCTCGAGGTAGCCCGGCTCCCCCGCGGCCGTGACGACGGCGGCGCCGATGAGGTCGGCGGCGTGCCGGCGGGCCAGGGCGGCGGCCTCCTGCGCGTCGGCGCGGGCGAGCGAGACGTGCACCGGCCCCTCGGCGCCGGCGTCCACGGCGCGCCGGCGGAACAGGTCGTCGGGGTCGCCCGGCCCGTCGTACCAGACGGCGCCGTCCTCGGCGGCCACGACCAGGCGCGGCTCCTCGTCGAGGTACGGGGGCAGCCACAGCGCCACCCGCTCGGCGTTGAGCAGGTCGCGGACGGCGAGCACGATCTGCCGGGCGCCGTCCTCGTCCGCGGGGATCTGCTCGACCCGGCGCGCGAACTCGTAGACGCGCTCGAGCCGATCGCCCTCGCGGCTGACCTGCCCAAAGCGGCGGTAGAGCAGCGCGAGCGCGGCGACGATCGGCGCGAGCAGCGCCCACGCCCACAGCGTCTGGTCGACCAGCAGCACCGCCCCCAGGCCGACGATCACC
Source organism: Geodermatophilus sp. SYSU D00691 (assembly GCF_054050275.1). Lineage (NCBI taxonomy): Bacteria > Bacillati > Actinomycetota > Actinomycetes > Geodermatophilales > Geodermatophilaceae > Geodermatophilus > Geodermatophilus sp. SYSU D00691. The sequence goes on along the minus strand of NZ_JBJGYZ010000009.1, from coordinate 160,098 downwards.
GACATCGGGCTGACGATGGCGATGGGGACGAACAGGCTGGTCCACAGGTCGCGACCGGGATAGCCCTGGGTGGCGGTGATCGCCGCGGCGATGAACAGGGCGCCGAGGACGTCGGCGAGCACAACGGCGGCCAGGTAGGACAGCCACGTGACCGGCGACGTCAGGTCGCTGTGCGGCAGCAGGGCGAGCACTCCGACGGCGACGGCCACCTCGATGACCGCGATCGCGAGATTGAAGGCGATCTTCGCCAGCGAGTAGCGCCCTACCACCAGCACGAGGGCCAGCGCGACCAGGCGGGCGATGACGGTCCACGCGCCGCCCACCTCCGCGAGGGCGACGACCAGGGCGACCTCGTTGGCCGACCAGCCGAACGTCTGCTTGCGGAACTCGAAGTGGATCGGGACGGACTCGGTGGCGAGGAAGAGGAGGAACACGCCGAGGACGGCGAGGGCGCCGACCGGGCGGTACGTGGCCCCTAGCACGACGACCAACGCCGGGAGCCCGAACACGCAGGCGACCGCGGTGGCGTTCCACGGGTTCCGCCGCACGGGGGCGCGCACGGCAGTGCGCTGCTCAGGCTCGGCCAACGGGACCCGTTTCTGGGGAGGGGAAGAATCGCGCCGAGGCTAACAGCGGAAAGGCTCGTTGCCAGGGCGTGCACACCCGAAGGGGGCAGGCGGTCCGAGACCGCCTGCCCCCTCTGGTGAAGTGCAATAGGTGCGGGGCTCAGCCCCAGCGGCCGGAACGGCCCCAACGACCGGAACGACCCCAGCGGCCACTGCGCTGCGTGCTGCTCATGACGCCTCCTCAGGCATGAACGACTGCTTTGGTGCGGCAGTCACCCACGCGCGGGGGCAGAGCGTCGTTCGGTACGGACCGCGCCGGTGACATTGCTTCCCGTCACCCGTCCGAGCAAGCACCGCTGATCACGTCCGCGTGAGGCTCAGTCGTGCCGTCACGTTGCGTGATCGAAGACAGACGACACGTCACTGGATCGGGGGACGCAGGGGCTCGTGGGGCGCGAGAGGCGCGGCTTCCGGGCACCGCTACCCGCCCCGGCGCGCCCCACACGTGCGGAAAGACACCGGTGGAACTCGCGACAGAGCACGAAGTCCCTGGTCGGCCGCGCACGGCTCACCGCCACGACCCTCAGCGGCCGCCGCGGCGGCCGTCCTCGACGAGATCCCGGAGCCCGTCGGATGGCGTGGGCAGCCGCTCCCACGGCAGCGCCTCGTCCGGGCGCGGCAGCTCGGGCACGCCCAGGATGCGTCCGGTGCGGTCGAAGCCGACCCGGGCGCGCTCGCGGGCCTCCGCGGCGGCGTCCCCGGGGCCGGGTCCGGCCGCGGCACCGGCGGCCTGCTCCCGGTCGAACACCGGGCCGTCGTCCGGAGGCACCTCCCACGACCCGTCCGCGTCCACCGCCTCGACGGCCAGCCCCTCCACCTGCTGGACCACCTCCGAGGCCACCCGCCCGACCAGGGTGCGGTCGAGGAACTCGGTGAGGATCGTGGTGGGCACGCCCACCGTGATCTGCCAGGTGATCTGGCGGTCCACCGCCGCGGTCATCACCTCGACGGCGTCGAGGGCGTGGTCCAGCCGCTGCCCGTACTCGCGGGTGGCGAGGAACGCGCCGACGACCGCCGCGCCCGCGGCCCCCTCCCCCGCTGCCCTCTGCCCGACGGCCGCGGCGACGCCGGCCGCGGCGTCCTCGTCGACCGTGAGGTAGCCGAGCCCCCGGAGCGACTCGTCCTGGACGGCGGTGAGCGGCCCGCCCGCCGCGGCGGCGGCCAGCAGGGAGGTGACGACGTCGACCTGCGCGGCGAGCGCCGCACCGAGCGCCGGGGCGAGCACGGCGGCCGTCGTCCGGTCCACGGTCCACGCGCCCGGATCGGCCGGGGACAGACCGCTCCCCAGCGCCGCCAGCCCGGCGGCGACCGCGGCACCGCCCTCCGGGCCGTGGGCGACCGCGGCCGCGCCGACCACGTCCGCCAGCGCGCCGCCGTCCGTCCAGTGCCGTGCGAGCAGGGCCGACCAGGCGTCCCGCTCGGCGAGCAGCACCGCGGCGGCGGCCGGGTCCCCCGAGCCGGCCACCCGGTCGAGCAGCAGCGGGACGGGGTCGGGCGCGCCGGCGCCCAGCCGCGCCGCCGTCGTTACCCCCTGCCGGGGGGGGGGGGGGGGGGGGGGGGGGGGGGGGGGGGGGGGGGGGGGGGGGGGCGGCGCGCGCGCCGGCCCCGGGCCGGCCCGCACCCCCCCCCGCAGCCGCGCCCCCCCCCGCGCCCCCCGCCCCGCCCCGCCCCCCCCGCCCGCGCCGGGCCCACCCCCCCCCCGACCCGCCCCCCCCCGCCCGCCCCCAAAACGCACCTACAGCAGTCTCGAGGTCCAGAAGAGGCTGAGGACGGCGCCGAGGAACGCGAGGAAGACACCGGTCCGCACGAACCACGGGCTGATGTCCTTGGGCTCGGTGGTGTAGCCGATCTGGCTGCCCAGGTCGGCGTACACCCGCTCCAGCTCCGAGGCGCTGGCGGCCTCGCTGTAGCTGCCGCCGGTCTCGTCGGCGATCCGCTCCAGCGTGGCCCGGTCGACCGGCACCGGCACCGTCTCGCCGTTGAGGTCGAGGGTGCCGAAGTCGGTGCCGAACGCGATCGTCGACACCGGGATCCCGGCGGCGACGGCCGCGTCGATGGCCTGGGTGTCGTCGCGGCCGACGGTGTTGTAGCCGTCGGAGAGCAGCACGATCCGGGCCGGCGGCAGGTCCTCGCTCGGGGTGTCCAGGCTGTTCTGGAAGTTCTCGATCGCCGTGAGCGAGGTGAACACCGCCTCGCCGATCGCCGTCGCCTCGGCCAGCTCGAGGTTGTCGATCGCCCCGCGCACCTGGCCGCGGTCGGTCGTGGGGGGCACCAGCGTGGTCGCCGAGCCGGCGAACGAGACCAGGCCCAGGTTGATCCGCTCGGGCAGCACGTCGACGAACTGCTTCGCCGCGGTCTGCATCGCCTGGAAGCGGGTGGGCTCGATGTCGGTCGCCTTCATCGACAGCGACACGTCGACGGCCATGATCACCGTGGCCCGCTCGCGCGGCACCCGCACCTCGGCGCTCGGGACGGCGAGGGAGACCACGAGCGCGGCCAGCCCGAGGACGACGACGGCGAACGCCACGTGCCGCCGCCAGCCGGGCCGCTTGGGCACCAGCGACCCGAGCAGCGCCACGTTGGTGAACCGCGCGGCGTAGCGCTTGCGGCGCAGCTGCAGGACGACGTACAGCGCCACCAGCGCCGCGACGGCCAGCAGCAGGAGCAGCCACAGCGGGGACTGGAAGGTCATCGGGAGGCCCCTCCGGTGCCGGCGCGCCGGCGGTCGGCGACGAAACGGACGACGTCCATGAGCCAGTCGCGGTCGGTGCGCAGCTGCAGGTGGCCGGCGCCGGCCCGGCGCAGCGCGGCGGCGACGGCCTGCCGCTGGGCGGCGGCCCCCGCGGCGAACCGCGCCCGGAACTCGGCGTTGCCGGTGGGCACCTCGAGCGTCTGCCCGGTCTCGGGGTCGACGACGACGAGGTCGCCGACGTCGGGCAGCTCCAGCTCGCGCGGGTCGACCACCTCGATCGCGAGCAGCTCGTGCCGGGCGGCCAGCCCGCGCAGCGGTCGCTCCCAGTCGCTGTCGCCGAGGAAGTCGGAGAGGACGACGACCAGCCCGCGGCGGCGGTGCGGACGGCGCAGCGTCTCGAGCGCGGCGGCCAGGTCGCCGCGCCGGCCACCGGTCGCCCGCGGCGTCGCGACCACCGAGCGCAGCAGCCGCTCGGCGGCCAGCTTCCCGCTCAGCGCCGGGTAGCGGTCGACCCGCTCACCGGTGGTGACGACGGCGCCGAGCCGGTTGCCGCCGTGCACGGTCAGGTGGCTGACCGCGGCCAGCCCGGCGATGACCAGGTCGCGCTTCTGGCAGTTCGCCGTCCCGAAGTCGAGGCTGGCCGACAGGTCGACGACCGCCCAGGTCTCCAGCTCCCGGTCGGCGATCGTCTCCCGCACGTGCGGCACCTGGGTGCGCGCGGTGACCGGCCAGTCCATGCGCCGGACGTCGTCGCCGGGGTGGTAGGTGCGGGAGTCGCCGGCCTCGCTGCCCGACCCCGGGACGAGGCCGAGGTGGTCGCCCTGCAGCAGCCCGTCCAGGCGGCGGCGCACGGTGAGCTCGAGCCGGCGCAGCAGCACGTCGGCCGGGCCGTCGGTGAAGCGCGGCGGCGCGCCGGTGCCGTCCCCACCGCCCGGCTCGATCCCGGAGCCCGGCGTCGCCGCGTGCAGCAGCAGTCCGGGGTGCTCCGGCGCCGGCTGGGCCGGCTGCTGGAGGCTGCTCCCTCGGCGGAACAGCGGCGTCACGGACGGGGCGGGTTCGACGCGCCCTGGACGAAGCCGTTGCCGGCGGGACCCTGCGGCGCGGGCCCGCCGTTGGGCGACGGCGGCTGCGCCGCCGGCACCTGCGGACCCTGCGGGCCCTGGGGCGCGAGGCCGTGCGGCGGCTGCTGCGGCGGGCCGGCGGGCGGCCCGAACTGCGGCGCCGCGGCCGGCACCCCGAACACCGGCGCCTGCTGCGGCGGCACGTGCGGACCGCCGGGCCCGCTCGGCCCGAAGCCGGCCGCCCGCTGCCGCGGCGCCACCTGCGGCAGCGGCACCGTCTGCACGATCCGCTTGACCACGTGGTCGGCCGGCACGCCGTCGGCCAGGGCGTCGTAGGAGAGGACCAGCCGGTGGCGCAGCACGTCGGCGGTCACGTCGAGGACGTCCTGCGGCAGCACGTAGTCGCGGCCGCGGACCAGCGCCAGCGCCCGCGCCGCCGCGATCAGGCCCAGCGACGCGCGCGGGCTGGCGCCGTAGGAGACCCAGGTCGCGACGTCGTCCATGCCGTGCTCGCGCGGCGAGCGGGTGGCCACCACCAGCCGGACGACGTAGTCGACCAGGGCGTGGTGCACGAAGACGCGGGAGGCCGTCCTCTGCATGCGCACGAGGTCCTCGGGCGAGAGCACGGTCTCCGCCACCGGCGGCTCGGAGCCCATCCGGTAGATGATCTCCCGCTCCTCCTCGGGGCTCGGGTAGTCGACGAGCACCTTCATGAGGAACCGGTCGCGCTGGGCCTCGGGCAGCGGGTACACGCCCTCGGACTCGATCGGGTTCTGCGTGGCCAGCACCAGGAACGGGTCGGGCAGCGGGTGGGTGACGCCGCCGATGGAGACCTGGCGCTCGGCCATGACCTCGAGCAGGGCCGACTGCACCTTCGCCGGGGCGCGGTTGATCTCGTCGGTCAGGACGAAGTTGGCGAACACCGGGCCGAGCTCGGTGGCGAAGCTGTCCTGGCCGGCCTTGTAGATGCGGGTGCCGATGATGTCGGCGGGCACGAGGTCGGGGGTGAACTGCAGCCGGGCGAACTTGCCGCCCACGACCGTCGCCAGCGTCTCGACGGCCAGGGTCTTGGCCACGCCGGGCACGCCCTCGAGCAGCACGTGGCCGCGGGCCAGCAGCGCGACGAGCATCCGCTCCACCAGGCGGTCCTGGCCGACGATGACCCGCTTGATCTCGAACAGCGCGCGCTCGATGCGGGCCGCGTCGGCCGACGGGGGGACCGGGGCGCCGGCCGCCGAGCTGCCGGACGGGGCGGGGGTCTCGAGAGGGGTGCTGGCGGCGCTGGTCACGTGGCTCCCTGGTCGGGCCGGTCGGCGGCCTCGCAGACGTCGGAGGCCGTCGGCGGGCGGCATGCCCGTCGACGGCCAGTGTCCTACAGGTTCCTGGGCGGCGGACGCCCGTCCGCGACACGCGACACGACGCGCACGCACACCCCTGCCCGCGAGGGCTCCGACGCTGCTAGCCTTGTCCTCGCGTCGGGCAGCTCCCCCCGTGGCTGCCCGACGCCCTTACGTTCCGGGCAGGACTAGGCGCTGGGCCGCACCGCGCCGGCATAGCCGCTCCACCACATCTGCGACACCTTCACGACGTCGCCGCTCTGCGGCGCCTGCAGCACCCTGCCGTCGCCCAGCCAGATCGCCACGTGGTAGATCGTCGACGGGTCGCCCGGGTCGTTGGCCCAGAAGACCAGGTCGCCGGCCTGCAGGTCGGCCCGCGCCACCTTCGGCAGCGCGGAGTACTGCGACCGGCTGTTGCGCGGGATCGACACGCCGGCCTGCGCGTACGCGTACTGGGTCAGGCCGCTGCAGTCGAAGCCGTGGACGTCGGCGTCGAGGTCGATGCCGTAGCTCGGGCCGCGCGACCCGCCGCCGCCCCACGAGTACGGCGTCCCCAGGTAGGCCATCCCGGCCGCGATCGCGGTCTGCACCGCCGTCGAGGAGCCCGCGCCCGCCTCGGTGACGTCGCGCGGGACCCCGGTGGGGGTCGGCCGCGACACGATCTGCTGCGCCAGCCGGTCGGCCGCCTGCTGCTCGCCGATCAGCGCCGCGAGCTGCGACTGGGCCGCGGCCAGCTCGGCCTGCAGCTGCACCTGCTGCTCCTGCACGGCCGCGGCCTGCTGCCGGGCGGCGCGCTCGGCGTCCTGGGCGACGGCGAGCGCGTCGGCGGCCTGCTGCTGCAGCTGCCCGGCGACGGCGAGGCCCTCCTGCGCCGCGGCGTCGGCCTGCTCGGCCGCCTCGCTGGCGGCGGTGAACCGGTCGACCTCGTCGCCGCGGTGCGCGCCCGCGGCGTCGAGCAGCGCCGCGCGCTGGATCAGCTCGGCCGGGCTGCCGGCCTCGAGCAGCGCCGCCGCGCCGGGGTAGGTGCTGTGCGAGATGAAGCTGCGCCGCGCGAATGCGATCAGCGCGTCCTCGGCGGCCTGCAGGTCGGCCGCGGCCTGCGCCGCGGCGGCAGCGGCGGCCTCCGCGGCCACCCGTGCGGTGTCGTACTGCGCCTGCTTGGCCTGGTACTCGTCCAGGGCGATCGCCGAGGCGGCCTGCGCACCGGACACCGCGGCCTGCGCCGCGGCCAGCTGACCGGACAGCTCGGCGTAGCGGGCGGCGGCGGCGTCGGCGGCGGCCCGGGCGGCGGCGACCTGCGAGTCGCTCGGGCGGGACGGGGCGGCCGAGGCCGGCCCCGCGGTGGGTCCGAGGGCGAGCGCAGCAGTCACGACGACGCCCAGCGCCGTCCCTCCCGCACGCCGCAGGGCACGCGCTCGCACGAAGACCGACCTCCCGGGTCCGGCGCCCAGGAGCGGCGCACCAGGACCACGATCGGCCAGGTCAGCGACGGGTAGGAGGGGTGGTCACCCGCAGGGGTGAAGCCGGTGTCTCCCCCTCCCGTCCGGCCTCAGGCCGGCTCGGGGACGCCGCCCGGGTCCCCGCCGGGGTCCTCCGGCGTGGACTCGATCGGCGGCGGGGGCAACGGCTCTGCGGCGTCAGGGAGGAGTTCCGCCGGATCGTCCGGCACCGGCTGGTCCGGATCGATGGGCGGTCCCGGCTCCGGCAGTGGCGCGGTCATGTCGGGAGTCAACCAGGTGGTCAGCGGTCTCCGCGCCCCCTCGAGCGGCGTCAGTTCACCTGCCGCTCCGAGCCCGACCAGAACTGCTCGCGCAGCTTGAACTTCTGGATCTTGCCGGTGGCGGTGCGCGGGATCGCGTCGCGGAACTCGACCCGCTTGGGGATCTTGTAGCCGGCGATCTTGCCGCGGCAGTGGGCGATGATCTGCTCCTCGGTGACCTGCTCCCCCTCGGCGCGGACCACCAGGGCGGTGACCAGCTCGCCCCACTTGTCGTCGGGGATGCCGATGACGGCGACCTCGGCCACGGCCGGGTGGCTGAAGACGGCGTCCTCCACCTCGATCGAGGAGACGTTCTCGCCGCCGGTGATGATCACGTCCTTCTTGCGGTCGGAGATGGTGAGGTAGCCGCCGTCGTCGAGCGAGCCGCCGTCGCCGGTGTGGAACCAGCCGCCGTCGAGCGCCTCGGCGGAGGCGTCGGGGTTCTCCCAGTAGCCGGCGAGGACGACGTTGCCCTGCGCCAGCACCTCCCCGGACTCGCTGGTCTGCAGCCGGATGCCGACCGCCGGCACCCCGGCGCGCGACAGCTTCTTCGCCCGCTCCTCGGGGTCGAGCGCGTCGAACTCCTCGCGCGGCCGGTTGATGGTGAGCAGCGGCGCGGTCTCGGTGAGGCCGTAGATCTGGTTGAACTGCCAGCCGAGCTCGGCCTCGACGCGGGCGATGGTCTTCGACGGCGGCGGGGCGCCGGCGACGACGATGCGCACCCGGTCGCGGCCGGGGATCTCGCCGTCCCAGTGCTGGGCGGCGTCCAGGACGGCGTTCCACACCGCCGGCGCCCCGCACATGAGGGTCACGCCGTGCCGGTCGACCCGGCGGAGGATCTCGGCGCCGTCGACCTTGCGCAGCACCACCTGGCGGGCGCCGAGACCGGCGGTCGTGTACGGCATGCCCCAGCCGTTGCAGTGGAACATCGGCAGCGTGTGCAGGTAGACGTCGCGGTCGCTGACCTGCATGTGCATGCCGAAGGTGACCGCGTTGACCCAGATGTTGCGGTGGGTCATCTGCACGCCCTTGGGCCGCGCCGTCGTCCCGCTGGTGTAGTTGATCGTCGCGGTGGCGTCCTCGTCGGGCTCGGCCCACGGCGCGGGCTCGGTGTCGAACCGCAGCAGCTGCTCGTACTCCTCCCCCGTGCCGAACTTGTGCTCGGCCTCGACGCCCTTGAGCGACTCCTCGAGCTCCGGGTCGACGAGCAGCATGCGCGCGCCGGAGTGGCCGACGATGTAGCGCACCTCGTCGGGCGAGAGCCGGAAGTTGATCGGCACCAGCACCCGCCCCGACGACGGGACGGCGAGCAACAGCTCCAGCAGCCGGGCGGAGTTGTGGCTGACGATCGCCACCCGCTCGCCCTCGCCGATGCCGAGCTCGTCGAGGCCGGCCTGGAACGCCCGGCCCCGCCGGGCCAGCTCGCGGTAGGTCACCTCGCCCAGCGACGGGGCGGGCTGGTCGGGCTCGTCGACGACGCCCACGCGGTCGCCGTAGACCAGCTCGGCGCGGTCGAGGAAGTCACGGGTGGTCAGGGGCACGCGCATGCCGGCTCCCGGGGGGACGGGCCGGCGCGGTCACCGGCCGCTCGACGTGGTCCCCGTCACGGTATCGGGGTCCGCGGCGCCGGCACCCCCGCGCCGTCGGCGAACCAGCCGTGCGGGCCGACCTCCTGGCCGAAACGCGGCGCGTACTGGTCGAAGTAGACCTTCGCGGTCAGCTCGCGGCGGCTGCGCACGCCCACCTTGGCGAAGATCGACTTCAGGTGGTCCTGCACGGTGTAGGCCGACAGGTGCAGCGCCGCGGCGATCGCGGTGGTGTCGACGCCCTGCAGCACCAGCTGGACGACGTCCTGCTCCCGCGGGGTGAGCCCGAACGCGGCGACCACGATCGGCACGATCTCCGGCGGCCGGGCCTCCTCGATGGTGACGACGACGTCGGTGCCCGAGCCGTGGCGCGACAGCAGCGGGGAGGCGTGGGCGACCACCCACGTGCCCGACCGCGTGCGCAGCCGCACCCGGGGCGTGCCGGGCCGGCCGTCGGCGACGACCCGGCGGGCGGCACCGACCAGGCTGAGCAGCGCCAGCGGCAGCTGCTCCTCCCCCAGCCGGCCGCCGCCCAGCTCGGCCACCTGGGCGGCGGCGCCGATGCTGGCCGAGGCGATCTCCCCCTGCGCGTCGACGACCAGGAGGGCCGGCCCGTCGACGGCGCGCGCCGGACCGGCGGCCGCGGCGAGCAGCCCGCCGCGCAGCCCGGTGGCCAGCGACGGGCTGATGCTGCCGAGGAACTCCTGCTCGAGCGGGCTGAAGCCCGTACCGCCCTCCCGGAACAGCGCGAGGAACCCCCAGGTGCGGCCGTCCACGGTGAGCGCGGCGCGCATCTCGTCGCCGAAGTCCCAGTAGCGCTGGATGAAGTCGGTGAACCGCGGCGACAGCTCGGTGCGCCCGTCGGTCTCGGTGCGCAGGCCGACCACCCGGCCGGGGCGCCGCGAGACGTCGAGGAACGCCGTCGGGTCGGGCACCACGTACTCGAAGTGCGCCCACTCCTCGTCGTGGTGGTCGTCGAGCGCCGACTTCACCGTGCTGGTGACCAGCCCGGTGGCCGGGTCGGCGGTGGCGAAGCAGGCGGCCGAGAACGGCACCGCGCGCGCCAGCGCGTCCAGCGCCGAGGCGCTGAAGGTGGGGACGTCGAGCCCGCCGACGGCGAGGCCGTCCACCTGGGCGCGCACGCGTTCGGTCAGCAGGCTGCTCACGGGGCGACAGTGTGCAGGTCAGCGCGGCACGTCGGGTATCCCAGGAGTCTGGGGGTGCAACTTCCCAGCGACGTGGGATCGACCCGGGGGGATCGCCCGGCCAGCGTGGCGCCATGACGCAGACCACCGCTCCCGTCGAGCGGATCAACCCCACCCCCTGGAGCGCGGCCTTCGGCTTCGACCAGGCCCAGGTGCGCCCGGCCCCGACCCGGGTGCTGACCGCCTCCGGTCAGGGCCCCGTCGACGAGCGCGGCGAGCTGCTGCACGAGGACGACCCCGCCGCCCAGCTGGCGCTCGCCCTCGCCAACGTCGAGGAGGTGCTGGCCGCCGGCGGCATGTCCCTCGCCGACGTCCTGCGCCTGACGGTCTACGCCGTCGACGTCGACGCCGTGCTCGCCAACTTCGACGTGCTCGCCGAGCGGCTCGCCCGCGTCGGCGCGACCCCACCCATGACCCTGGTCGGGGTCGCGCGGCTGGCCCTGCCCGGGATGCTCGTCGAGCTCGAGGTCTCCGCGGCGCGCTGAACCCACCCCTTCTGAACTACTCCCTCCCGCACCCACACCTGGAGCGCCCGCATGACCACCGTCCTGCCCGACACCGACGACCTCGCCCGGGCCGTCGCCGGCCCCGTCCTGCGCGCCGGCGACCCCGCGCTGGCCGACGAGGTCGCCCCCTTCGTCACCACCCACACCCCGCAGCCGGCCGTCGTCGTCGGGGCCACCAGCGCCGACGACGTCGCCGCGGCTGTCGGCTGGGCCCGCGGGCGCGGCCTCGGCGTCGCGGTCCAGGCCACCGGCCACGGCCTCGTCGAGGACCTCGCCGGCGCGGTGCTGGTCACCACCAAGCGGATGGACGGCGTCGTCGTCGACCCGGCGGCGCGCACCGCCCGCGTCGGTGCCGGCGCCCGCTGGCGGCAGGTGATCGACGCCGCCGCACCGCACGGCCTGGCCCCGCTGTCGGGCTCGTCGTCGGGCGTCGGGGTGGTCGGCTACACCACCGGCGGCGGCCTCGGCGTCCTCGCCCGCAAGTACGGCTTCGCCGCCGACCTGGTGCGCCGGGCCGAGATCGTGACCGCCGACGGCGCCGTGCGGACCGTCGACGCCGACACCGACCCCGAGCTGTTCTGGGCGCTGCGCGGCGGCAAGGGCAGCTTCGGCGTCGTCACCGCGCTGGAGTTCGGCCTCGTGCCGGTGGCCACCCTCTACGGCGGCTGCATCTTCTTCCCCGGTGCCGCGGCCGCCGCCGTCCTGCACGCCTACCGCGAGTGGGTGGCGACCGTGCCGGAGGAGACGACCAGCTCGGTGGCGATCCTGCGGCTGCCCCCGGACCCGTCGCTGCCGCCGCCGCTGCAGGGGCAGACCGTCGTGCACCTGCGGATCGCCCACCTGGGGTCGGCGGACGAGGGGGCGGCGCTGCTGGCGCCGATGCGCGCGGCGGCGCCGTCGATCATCGACACGGTCGCCGAGATGCCCTACGCCGCCGTCGACTCCATCCACATGGACCCGACGACGCCGATGCCGGCCTTCGACCGCGGCCTCACGCTGCGCGAGCTGACCGCCGAGACCGTCGACGCGCTGCTCGCCGCCGCCGGCCCGGACGTCGAGCTCCCGCTGGCCATGGCGGAGATCCGGCACCTGGGCGGCGCGCTGTCCCGGCCGGCCGCCGTCCCGAACGCCGTCGCCGGCCGCGACGCCGCCTTCTCCGCCTGGATGCTCGGGCCGATGTTCCCGCCGCTGGTCGACGTCGTCCCCGCGATCGTCGAGTCGGTCGTCGACCGGCTGCGGCCGTGGGCCGCGCGCGGCGCGCTGCTCAACTTCCTCGGCGCCGCCGGGCCGCAGGAGGTCGGCACCCTGTGGGGCGACGGCGACCTGGAGCGGCTGCTCGCGGTGAAGCGCCGGGTGGACCCGGAGGACGTCTTCCGCTTCGGCCACCGCGTCGCCTGACGTTCGGAGGCCGGGGGCGCAGGGATCCCGCGTCCCCGGCCTCCGCAGCTCAACGGCGGACGCCGTAGCGCACGTGCGTGGCCCAGCGCGACCAGTGCACGGCGAGCGGCTCGAGGTCGAGCTGGAGGGTGCCGTCGAAGAGCGGCTTCCCGGCGCCGAGGACCACGGGAGCGGTGGAGAGGCAGAGCTCGTCGACCTCCCCGGCGGCGAGGGCCTGGCGGATCACGTCGGCCCCGCCGCCGATGCTCACGGCCCTGTCCCCGGCCGCCTCCCGGGCCAGCCGCAGCGCCTCGCCGAGGTCGTCGACGAAGACGAAGCTCTCGTCGTGCGGGTCGGTGCGGTGGGTGAGCACGACCAGCGTGCCGGGGAAGGGGTTCTTCCCGCCCCACGCGCCCGCGGCGTCGTACATCCCGCGGCCGACGACACCGGCGCCGATCCGCTCGACCAGCCCGTCGTAGTAGGCCTTGTCCTCCCCGGACATGGCACCGGGGTCGTGGTCGCCGTCGTAGGTCCACGGCCCGCCGAAGACCCAGTAGTGCAGCCGCTCGCCGCCGACCCCGAGGCCCTGGCCGGGCCGGTCGTCGGGGCCGGTGACGAAGCCGTCCAGCGACACGGTGATGCTCGCGATGGTGGTCATGCCGGCTCCGACCGACCGACGGCGCGGTTCTCACCGCTGCCGGTGGGCTCAGCTCTCCGCGAGCAGCCGCGGCAGCGCGGTGCCGATGGGCTCGCGGACGACGAGGGAGGCCCGGTCGTCGTACGGCGTCGGCTGGGCGTTGACGACGACGACGCGGGCGCCCGAGGCGGCGGCGACCTCGGTGAGCCCGGCCGCCGGGTGCACGGTGAGCGAGGTGCCGACGGTGAGGAAGACGTCGCAGTCGCCCGCGGCCCGGGCGGCCGCCTCGATCACGGCGGCGTCGAGCGCCTGCCCGAAGCTGATCGTGGCCGACTTGAGGATGCCGCCGCACACCAGGCAGGCCGGGTCGGGCTCACCGCCCTCGACGCGGTCCAGGGCGCTGCGCATCGACGTCCGGTCGCCGCAGGACAGGCAGGCGACCTCGTGCACCGTGCCGTGCAGCTCGAGCACCCGCGCCGGCGACGACCCGGCCTTCTGGTGCAGCCCGTCGATGTTCTGGGTGAGCAGCGCCCGCAGCCGCCCCTGCCGCTCGAGGGCGACCAGTGCCGCGTGCCCGCTGTTCGGCTCCGCGGACCACGCCGGGTGCCGCAGCCGCTCCCGCCAGGCCCGGTGGCGGATGTCGGGGTCGGCCACGTAGTACTGCAGGGTCGAGAGCTTCTCCGCCTCCGGGTCGCGGGTCCACACCCCCTGCGGGCCGCGGAAGTCGGGGATGCCGCTGTCGGTCGAGATGCCCGCCCCGGTCAGCACGGTGATCTGCCGGGCGGCGGTGAGCCACTCGGGGGCGTCGTCCACGCCCCCACCGTAGGTGCGGTGTCGCAGGTCACGGGTGACCCTCCCCCGGCCCGGAGCCGCGCCGCCGGGCCGGTGCTGGGATGATCGGGGGTGGCAAGCAGCGCGACCGGACGGATGCGCGCGGACCAGCGAGGGTGAGGCGCAGAGCAGTGGCAGCCAGCAAGGACAGCTTCGGGGCGCGGTCGACGTTGACCGTCGACGGGACCGACTACGACATCTACCGGCTCGACGCGGTGGAGGGCGCGGAGCGGCTGCCCTTCAGCCTCAAGGTGCTGCTGGAGAACCTGCTGCGCACCGAGGACGGCGCGGACATCACCGCCGACCACATCCGGGCGCTGGCGGGCTGGGACCCGAGCGCCGAGCCCGACCAGGAGATCCAGTTCACCCCGGCGCGCGTGGTGATGCAGGACTTCACCGGCGTCCCCTGCATCGTCGACCTCGCCACGATGCGCGAGGCGATGGCCGACCTCGGCGGCGACCCGCAGAAGATCAACCCGCTGGCGCCGGCCGAGCTGGTCATCGACCACTCCGTCATCGCCGACGTCTTCGGCACCCCGGAGTCCTTCGAGCGCAACGTCGAGATCGAGTACGAGCGCAACGGCGAGCGCTACCAGTTCCTGCGCTGGGGCCAGGGCGCCTTCAGCGACTTCAAGGTCGTCCCGCCGGGCACCGGCATCGTCCACCAGGTCAACATCGAGCACCTCGCCCGCGTGGTCTTCCCGCGGCCGGAGGGCGACCGCGTCGTCGCCTACCCCGACACCTGCGTCGGCACCGACTCGCACACCACGATGGTCAACGGCCTCGGCGTCCTGGGCTGGGGCGTCGGCGGCATCGAGGCCGAGGCGGCCATGCTCGGGCAGCCGGTGTCGATGCTCATCCCGCGCGTGGTCGGCTTCAAGCTCACCGGCGAGCTGCCGGAGGGCTCTACCGCCACCGACCTGGTGCTCACGATCACCGAGATGCTGCGCCAGCACGGCGTGGTCGGGAAGTTCGTCGAGTTCTACGGCGAGGGCGTCTCCGCCGTCCCGCTGGCCAACCGCGCCACGATCGGCAACATGAGCCCGGAGTTCGGCTCGACCGCGGCGATGTTCCCCATCGACGAGGAGACCATCAAGTACCTGCAGCTGACCGGCCGCCCGGCCGAGCAGGTGGCGCTGGTCGAGGCCTACGCCAAGGAGCAGGGCCTCTGGCACGACCCGTCGCGCGAGCCCGCCTTCTCCGAGTACCTGGAGCTGGACCTCGCCACCGTCGTCCCGTCGATCGCCGGCCCGAAGCGCCCGCAGGACCGCGTCTCGCTCAGCGACGCCAAGGCCTCCTTCCGTGAGGCCCTGCCGACCTACGCGCCGGTCGACGAGATGCAGAAGGACGACGACGACGCGCCCCGCGACGCCGGCTCCAGCGTCGACGAGTCGGTCGAGGAGACCTTCCCGGCCTCCGACCCGCCGAGCCCCTTCGCGCACGGCAAC
Source organism: Geodermatophilus sp. SYSU D00691 (assembly GCF_054050275.1). NCBI lineage: Bacteria > Bacillati > Actinomycetota > Actinomycetes > Geodermatophilales > Geodermatophilaceae > Geodermatophilus > Geodermatophilus sp. SYSU D00691. The sequence goes on along the minus strand of NZ_JBJGYZ010000009.1, from coordinate 145,033 downwards.
GGCGAGGCCGGCCGGCCGCACCAGGGCGTCGTCCCCGGCCCGGTCGGCGACCGGCCGTCGAAGCCGACCAAGGTCGTCATGGAGGACGGCACCGAGACCTTCGTCGACCACGGCCACGTGGTGATCGCCGCGATCACCTCCTGCACCAACACCTCGAACCCGCAGGTCATGCTCGGCGCCGCGCTGCTGGCCAAGAAGGCGGTCGAGAAGGGCCTCGCGACCAAGCCGTGGGTGAAGACGACGCTGGCCCCCGGGTCCAAGGTCGTCATGGACTACTACGAGAAGGCCGAGCTCACCCCGTACCTGGAGAAGCTCGGCTTCTACCTGGTCGGCTACGGGTGCACCACCTGCATCGGCAACTCCGGCCCGCTGCCCGAGCCGGTGTCGGCCGCGGTCAACGAGGCCGACCTGGCGGTGGTCTCGGTGCTGTCCGGCAACCGCAACTTCGAGGGCCGGATCAACCCCGACGTCAAGATGAACTACCTGGCCAGCCCGCCGCTGGTCATCGCGTACGCGCTGGCCGGGACGATGGACCTCGACCTGACCACCGAACCGCTGGGCAGGGGCAGCGACGGCCAGGACGTCTACCTGCGCGACATCTGGCCCTCGCCGCACGAGGTCCAGGCGGTCATCGACGAGGCCGTCTCGGCCGAGCAGTTCGGTCGCAGCTACGAGGACGTCTTCGCCGGCACCGAGCAGTGGCAGAACCTGCCCACCCCGACCGGCGACACCTTCGAGTGGGACGCCGAGAGCACCTACGTGCGCAAGCCCCCGTACTTCGAGGGCATGGCCGACCAGCCGGCGCCGGTGCAGGACATCTCCGGTGCCCGCACGCTGGCGGTGCTGGGCGACTCGGTGACCACCGACCACATCTCGCCGGCCGGCTCGATCAAGGCCGACAGCCCGGCCGGGAAGTACCTGCGCGAGCACGGCGTCGAGCGGCGCGACTTCAACTCCTACGGCTCCCGGCGCGGGAACCACGAGGTGATGATCCGCGGCACGTTCGCCAACATCCGGCTGCGCAACCAGCTGGTGCCCGGCACCGAGGGCGGCGTCACGAAGAACCACCTGACCGGCGAGACGACGTCGATCTACGAGGCGTCGCAGGCCTACCAGGAGGCGGGCATCCCGCTGGTCGTGCTGGCCGGCAAGGAGTACGGCTCCGGCTCGTCGCGCGACTGGGCGGCCAAGGGGACGGCGCTGCTGGGGGTCAAGGCGGTCATCGCCGAGAGCTACGAGCGGATCCACCGCTCGAACCTGATCGGCATGGGCGTGCTGCCGCTGCAGTTCCCCGAAGGCCAGGACCGCGAGTCGCTCGGCCTGACCGGCGACGAGGAGTTCACCATCACCGGGATCACCGCCCTGAACGACGGCGACACCCCGCGCACGGTGAAGGTCAGGGCGGAGGCTTCGGACGGTCGGACGACCGAGTTCGACGCCCGGGTGCGCATCGACACCCCCGGTGAGGCGAACTACTACCGCAACGGCGGGATCATGCAGTACGTCCTCCGGTCGCTCCGGCAGGGCTGATCCCGGGATGGACCTGGGCCTGGGCGGTCGGGGATTCCTGCTCACCGGCGCGAGCCGGGGGCTGGGGTTCGCCGCCGCCCAGGCCCTCTCCGCCGACGGCGCGCGGGTGCTGGTCAGCTCGCGCAGCGCCGAGGCGGTCGAGAAGGCAGCGGCCGGCCTCGGCGGCGCCCCCTCCGCGCACGGGCTGGCCGCCGACCTCGGCGACCCCGACGCGGCGCCGCGGCTGGTCGCCGCGGCGGTCGAGCGGCTGGGCCGGCTCGACGGCGCGCTCATCTCCGTCGGCGGCCCGCCGGCCGGCTCGTTCTTCGACACCACGCCCGAGCAGTGGCGCGCGGCCTACGACAGCGTGCTGCTCGGCCCGCTGTGGCTGGTCCGCGCGCTGGTCCCCCGGCTGGAGGCGGGCGCGGCGATCGGGCTGGTGCTCTCCACCTCGGTGCGCGAGCCGATCCCCCACCTGGCCATCTCCAACGGCCTGCGCCCCGGTCTGGCCATGACGGCGAAGGCGCTGGCCGACGAGCTGGGACCGAAGGGCATCCGGGTGTTCGGGCTGCTGCCCGGGCGGATCGCCACCGACCGCATCACCGAGATCGACGAGGCGACCGGCGACCCCGCGGCCGCGTACGAGAAGTTCACGGCCGCGATCCCGCTGCGCCGCTACGGGCAGCCCGAGGAGTTCGGCCGGGTGGCCGCGTTCGCCCTCTCCCCCGCCGCCTCGTACCTGACCGGCGTGATGATCCCGGTCGACGGCGGGATGCTGCGCTCGCCATGAAGGACCCCCTCGCCCCCCACCGCTCGCACGCTCGCAGTGGGCCCCTGCGAGGGGGCCACGTGCTCGTCGCCTGCGCGCACGGCACCCGCAACCCGACCGGCCGGCGGCTGGTCGCCGAGCTCGCGCTCGCCGCGCGCACCCTGCGACCCGGTCTGGTGACGACGGCGGCGTTCGTCGACGTGCAGCCGCCCACGGTGGGGGACGTCGTCGGCTCCCTCGCCGCGGAGGGCCGACCGGCCGTCGTCGTCCCGCTGCTGCTGTCCGGCGGCTACCACGTGCACGTCGACATCGCCGGTGCGGTGGCCGCGCACCCGACCGCCGTCGCGGCCCGCCCGCTGGGGCCCGACGAGCGGCTGGTGGCCGTGCTGCACGACCGGCTCACGGCCGCCGGCGCCGACCCCGCCGACCCGCGCACCGCCGTCGTCCTGGCCGCGGCCGGGTCCAGCGACCCGCGGTCGGCCGCCGACGTCGCCGCCACCGCCGCGCTGCTGCAGGAGCGCTGGACCGGTCCGGTCACCACCGGCTTCGGCTCGGCGGCGCAGCCGCCGGTCGCCGACGCCGTCGCCGCCGCCCGGGCCCGGGGGGCCGACCGCGTGGTGGTGGCGGCGTACCTGCTGGCCCCCGGGCACTTCGCCGACAAGCTGGCCGCCGCCGGGGCCGACGCCGTCACCGCTCCCGTGCTGCCCGACGACCGCGTCGCAGCGGTCCTCCTCGACCGCTACGACGCCGCCGTGGGCTCCCGCTAGGCCGCGACGACCACCTCGGGTCCGGCGACCACGTCGGCGGGCCGCACCCGCACCAGGCTGCCGGCCACGACGGCGGCCAGGGCGAGGAAGCCCGCCGCGACGACGAACCCGAGGGCCCAGCCGTCCACGAGCGCCGACACGTAGGCCGGGGACCCGTCGGGCCCGGCCGGCGCGAGGGAGTCCGTGCGGGCCGTGCTCACCGCCGTGAGGATGGCCAGCCCGAGCGAGCCGCCGATCTGCTGCCCCGCGTTGAGCAGCGCGCTGGCGACACCGGCGTCCTCCGGGGGCACGCCGGCGACCGCGGAGCCGGTGAGCGCCACGAACGTCATGCCCATGCCGAGCGCCAGGACGCACAGCGCGGGCAGCACGACGGTGACGTAGGAGGAGTCCGGCTCGAGCTGCAGGGCGAGCGAGAGCATGCCGGCCGCGCCGAGCACCGGGCCGACCGCGAGCAGCGGCCGCGGCCCGGTCCGGGAGAGCAGCTGGGACGCGATGCCCGCGCCGACCACGATGAAGGCGGTCATGGGCAGGAAGGCGAAGCCCGCCCGCAGCGGCGAGTAGCCGTGCACCAGCTGCATCCAGAGGATGAGGAAGAAGAACACGGCGAACAGGCCGGCGCCGATGAACAGCGCGCCCAGGTCGGCCCCGAGCATGGTCCGGGAGCGGAACAGCCGGAAGTCCACGAGCGGATCGGCCGAGCGCCGCTGCACGACGGCGAACGCGGCCAGCAGCACGACGGCGAGCGCGAGCACCCCGATCGTGCGGGCCGACGTCCAGCCGAAGTCGTTGCCCTTGACCAGGGCGTAGACCAGCGCGACCAGGCCGCCGGTGACCAGCACCGCGCCGGGCACGTCGAAGCCCCGTGCCCGCTCGTCGCGGCTCTCGGGCAGCAGCCGGAGCGCGCCCAGCACCGCGAGGGCGGCCACCGGGACGTTGACGAACAGCACCCACCGCCAGCTGGCGTACTCGGTGAGCACGCCGCCGAGGATCAGGCCGACGGCCGCGCCGCCGGCCGAGATGGCCGCCCAGACGCCCAGCGCCCGGTTGCGCTCGCGGCCCTCGTCGAAGACGACGGTGAGCAGCGAGAGCGCCGACGGCGCCATCAGCGCGCCACCGAGGCCCTGCAGCAGCCGGGCGGCGATGAGCAGGCCGAGGTTGCCGGCCAGCCCGCCGAGCAGCGAGGCCACCGCGAACAGCAGGGCACCGGCGACGAAGACCCGCCGGCGGCCGAGCCGGTCGGCGAGCTTGCCACCGAGCAGGAGGAAGCCGCCGAAGGTCAGCGTGTAGCCGGTGACGACCCACGACAGGTCGGCACTGCTGCCGACGCCCAGGGCCTGCGCGATGTCGGGCAGCGCGACGTTCACGATGCTGACGTCCAGCACGATCATGAGCTGGCTCATCGCCAGGACGAGCAGCGCCAGGCCTTTCCTCACCTCGCGCCCGTCGGCGTGTCGGATGGCTCCGGACGGTGGTCCGGATTCGGTGGTGGTCACGAGAACTCCTGGGAGCCGGTTGGCTCAACGTTCGTTGAGTCGATGACTCAACGAACGTAGAGCGAGCATCCGGCTCGGTCAACACCTGTAGAGTGAGCGAGTGCCCGCGCCGAGTGCCGAACCGACGTCACGCGAGGAACGCCGCCGCCGCACGGAGGCGGCGATCCTGCAGGAGGCCCGTCGGCTCTTCGCCGAGGAGGGCTTCGAGCGCGCGACGATCCGCGCGGTGGCCGGGCGGGCAGGGGTCGACCCCGCGCTGGTGATGCAGTACTTCGGCAGCAAGGAGGGGCTCTTCGCCGCCGCGATGAAGGGCGCCCACGGCGGCGGGACGGCCCGCACGGCGCCCCGGGAGGAGATCCCCGCCGCCGTCCTGCGCGACCTGCTGGCCAAGTTCGAGGGCACGGCCGACCGGGAGGCGGCCGTCACCCTGCTGCGCAACTTCCTCACCCACCACGAGGCGAAGCGCATCATGCGCGACGAGGTGATGTGCGCGGTGATCGGCGACCTCTCCCGGACGATCGGCGGCCCCGACGCCGAGCTCAAGGCGGCACTGCTCATGTCGTGCGCTGCCGGCATGGCCCTCGGCCGCTACGCGCTCGAGCTCCCGGGGCTCGCCGATGCGTCGCCGGCCGACGTCGAGGGGCTGCTGCTGCCGGCCCTGCAGGCCCTCCTGGGCGACGCCGAGCGACCCCGGGGCTAGGACGCCGCGGTGGGCAGGAGCGCCTCCACGGCGGCCACGTAGCCCTCGGGGTCCACGTCGCCGAGCAGCAGCCGCTGCAGCAGGAACCCGAGCACCAGCGAGAACAGCGCCGCCCCGAGCAGCTGCGGGTCGGCGTCGGCGGGCATCCGGCCCGACCGCTGCGCCCGCCGGGCGACCTCCACGAAGTAGCCGCGCATGGTGCCGTACGCGGTGCTCGCGACCCGGCCCACCGAGGGGTTGCGCAGCGCCTCGCCCCACGCCTGCACCGCGACGCGGGTCATGTCCACCGGCCCGCTGGCGGCGACGGAGGCGACGAGGTCGACCGCCGTCGCCACCGCCGCGGACGGCTCGGGATCGGGGTCCTCGTCGAGGAAGGTCTCGAACCGCTGGGCGGCCCGGCCCAGCACGCGGTCGACGATCGCCTCGATCAGCTCGTCCTTGCTGCGGAAGTAGCGGTACACCGCCCCGGCGGACAGCCCGCTCGCCGCGATGACGTCGGCCATGCCGGTCGCCTGGAAACCGTTGGCGGCGAACCGCTCGGTGGCCGCGTCGAGGATCTGGTCGCGGCGGGCGGTGAGGTGGGACTCGGAGACGCGGGGCACGCCGCCATAGTAAAACGAACGATCGTTCTTGACAGCGTCGCCCCCTCGGAGGAGTCTGACCTGCAAGCGAACGGTCATTCGTTTTCTTGGAGGTGTCGTCATGTCCACCCCCTCCACCGGCCGGGACTCCGCCCGGCTGGTGCCGCTGGTCGCCGGGATCGCGGTGCTCGTCGCGCTCGTGCTGACCGCCTTCGCCTGGCCCGCCGTGCGCTCGGCGCCGCACGACCTCCCGCTCGCCGTGGCCGGGCCCGCACCGGCCGCCGAGCAGGTCACCGCCGCGCTCGACGAGGCGCAGCCCGGGGCCTTCGACGTCGAGGTGCTCGCCGACGAGGCGGCCGCCCGGGCGGCCATCGAGGACCGCGAGGTCTACGGCGCCGTCGTCGTCGGCCCCGACGGTCCGCAGCTGCTGGTCGCCTCGGCCGCCTCGCCGGTGGTCGCGCAATCGCTGCGGCAGGTGGCGACCGGGCTGGGCGCCGCCACCGGGACGACGGTGCCGGTCGAGGACGTCGTCCCCACGCCGGAGAGCGACCCGCGCGGTGCGGGGCTGGCGGCGGCGGCGCTGCCCCTGGCGCTCGGCGGCGTCCTCACCGCCGGCCTGACCTCCCGGCTGGTGCGCCGGACCGGGATGCGCGCCGTCGCGACCCTCGCCATGGCGCTGGCCGGCGGCATGGTGACCGCCACGGTGCTCGGCACGTGGCTGGGCGCGGTGGAGAGCGGCTGGTGGACGACGACGGGCGTGGTCGCGCTGGGGATGGCGGCCACGGCGCTGGTGCTGCTCGGGCTGGAGAAGCTGGCCGGCCCGGTGGGCCTGGGCCTCGGTGCGGCCGCCGTCGTCCTGCTGGGCAACCCGCTCTCCGGCCTGGCGAGCGCGCCGGAGCTGCTGCCCGGCGGCTGGGGGACGCTGGGCCAGCTGCTCCCGCCCGGCGCCACGGGCTCGCTGCTGCGCTCGGTGTCGTGGTTCGACGGCGCCGGCGCCGGCGCTCCCCTGCTCGTCCTGTCCACCTGGGTGGTGGCCGGCCTGGTGCTGCTCGGTGCGGGCGCGGCGGTGCAGCGTCGCCGCCGTCCGGTCCTGACGCCTGTGCGGGAGGCGGTCGCGGCGGCAGGATGACCGCCGTGCGCGACTACCCGCGGGCGATGACCCCCGTCGGCCACGTCGAGCCGGTGCCCCGGCGCATCCGGGCCTGGCTCGGCGGCACGCCGGTCCTCGACACCACCGCTGCCCGGTACGTGTGGGAGTGGCCGTACTACCCGCAGTTCTACGTCCCGCTGGCCGACGTGGCGGCGGGGGTGCTCGAGGACGAGGGGGTCGTCGAGCGGCGGCGGCTGGGCACGGCGCGGCGGTACGGGGTGCGGGCCGGCGGGCAGCACCGCCCCGGCGCGGCGTGGGTGCCGGCCGAGGGCGAGCTCAGCGACTGCGTGCACGTCGACTGGGCGGCGCTCGACGCCTGGTTCGAGGAGGACGAGCAGGTCTTCGTCCACCCCCGCAACCCCTACTCCCGCGTCGACGCGCTGCGGTCGACGCGCACGGTGCGGGTCGAGCTCGACGGCGTCCTGCTCGCCGAGTCGTCCAGCCCCGTCCTGGTCTTCGAGACCGGCCTGCCCACGCGCTACTACCTGCCCCGGACGGCGCTGCAGCTGGACGCGCTCGAGCCGTCGGACACCGTGACCGAGTGCCCGTACAAGGGCCGCACCAGCGCCTACTGGTCGGTGCGCATCGGCGACCGGCTGCACCGCGACCTGGCGTGGTCCTACGACTTCCCCACCCGGCAGCTGCTGCCGATCGCGGGCCTGGTCGCCTTCTACAACGAGAAGGTCGACCTGGTCGTCGACGGCCGGCCGCTGGACCGCCCGCGCACGCACTTCTCGTAGCCCCCGGGCGACATCGGCGGTGGTGGTCCGGTCAGGCCGTCCAGCCGAGGGCCTGCTCCCCCACGGTGAGGACGACGTACCAGGTGGCGAACGCGACCACCGGCACCGCCGGGCTCCACCACGAGCCGCGCAGCGCCAGCCGGGAGAGCTGGACGGCGAGCAGCAGCCACCAGACCGCGAGGACGACGACCGCCCAGAGCGGGGCCACCAGCCCCGAGGACAGGTAGAACACGCCGACGACGAGGTGCGCGACGGCCGACAGGCCGGCGACCACCCAGGTCGCGGGGGTCGGCGCGGTCATGCCGGGTCCGGCCCGGTCGCCGCGGGCCGCGCGGGATCGGCCGACCACTGCGACCACGAGCCCGGCCACAGCGCCGCCTCGACCCCGACCTCGGCGAGCGCCGCGATCTCGTGGGCCGCGGTGACCCCGGAGCCGCAGTAGACGGCGACCGGCCGGCCGGCGGCCACGCCCAGCGCGGCGAAGCGCTCCCGCAGCGCCGCGGCCGGCAGGAAGGTGCCGTCGGCGGCCAGGTTCGCGGTGGTCGGCGCGCTCACGGCGCCGGGCACGTGCCCGGCCCGCGGGTCCACCGGCTCCACCTCGCCGCGGTAGCGCTCGGCGGCGCGGGCATCCAGCAGCAGGCCACCGGCGGCCGGCAGCGCGGCGGCGTCGTCGGCACCCACCACCGGCAGGCCGCCCCCGGTCAGCACCACGTCGCCCGGCTCGGGCACCACCTCGCCGGTCTCGACCGGGCCGCCGGCCCGCTGCCAGGCGGCCAGGCCGCCGTCGAGCAGCCGCACGTCGGCCAGCCCGCCCCAGCGCAGCAGCCACCACGCGCGGGCGGCGGCCGCGCCGCCCGTGTCGTCGTAGGCGACCACGCGGTCGCCCGCGCGCACGCCCCACCGCCGGGCCGCCGCCTGCAACCGCGGCAGCGACGGCAGCGGGTGCCGCCCCCCGGCCGCCGACGGTGGGCCGGCCAGCTCGGACTCCAGGTCGACGAAGACCGCGCCCGGCAGGTGCCCCTCGAGGTACCGCTCGTGCCCCCGGTCGTCGCCGAGCGCCCAGCGGACGTCGAGCAGCACGACGCGGCCGCGGCCGGCCAGCAGCTCCTCGGCGCGGAGCAGGACGCTCACTGGGGGGCCAGCAGGCCCCGCAGCTCCGCCAGCAGCGCCTCCCGGGCCTCGGGCCGCTCGTGCCAGGCGGCCGGCGTGCTCTGGAACAGCGAGATCTTCCAGCGCCCCGGCCCCTCCTCGACCGCCACCAGGGTGTGCACGGTCAGCAGCGCCGGGTCGAGGTCACCGCCGCCGGGCGGGATCATGCCGGCATGGGCGTGCAGGACGGCGACGCCCTCGGCCATCGGCCGCACCGACCGGATCAGCCCGACGTAGGCCGGCGTCTGGTGGGTGCCGAAGATCCGCCGCAGGTCGGAGGCGATGGTCAGCCGCCCGCTGTGGTGGCTGCCGTCGAACCCGATGATGTCGCCGTCGTCGGCGAACGCCGCCGCGACCGCCGCGCCGCTGCGCCGGTTCCAGCCGTCCAGCAACTGCACGTACAAGGTGCGGATGGCGGCGTCGTGCGGGTGGGCAGCTGTCAACTCGCGCTCCTCAGGGTGCTGGGACAGCAGTGACGCTAGTGGTCGCTCCGGGCGTCCCGTCCGCCCCTCGCCGGAACCGTCCGCGCCGGTACGCCGCGTATCGATGCGGTGCCCATGGGTGAGCGGCTCAGCCACGTCGCCGGAGCACCGCCGTGGCCGCGCAGCAGCCCGCCCGGCGCGGGCACGGGCCGCAGGTCAGGCGGCGTCGACGGTCTGCGGCTCCCCGCCGGCGTACTGGGTGCGGTACAGGTCGGCGTAGCGGCCGCCGAGCGCCAGCAGCTCCTCGTGGGTGCCGGACTCGGCGATGCGGCCGTCGTCCACCACCAGGATCCGGTCGGCCTCGCGGATCGTCGACAGCCGGTGCGCGATGACCAGCGAGGTCCGGCCCTCCAGGGCGGCGTCGAGCGCGTGCTGGACGGCGGCCTCGCTCTCGCTGTCGAGGTGCGCGGTCGCCTCGTCGAGGATCACGATGCCCGGCGCCTTGAGCAGCACCCGGGCGATCGCCAGCCGCTGCTTCTCGCCCCCGGAGAGCCGGTAGCCGCGGTCGCCGACGACGGTGTCCAGGCCGTCCGGCAGCGACTGCACGAGCGCGCCGATGCGGGCCCCGGACAGCGCCGCCCAGAGCTGCTCCTCGGTGGCGTCGGGGCGGGCGTAGAGCAGGTTGGCCCGGATCGTGTCGTGGAACAGGTGGGCGTCCTGGCTGACCACGCCGATCGCGTCGCGCAGCGAGGCCGACGTGGCCCGCCGGACGTCGAGGCCGCCGACCCGCACGGTGCCGCCGGTGACGTCGTAGAGCCGCGGCACGAGGTTGGCGATGGTCGACTTGCCGGCACCCGAGTGCCCCACCAGCGCGACGAGCTGGCCGGGCTCCACCCGGAACGACACGTCGTGCAGCACCGCCGTCGGGCCGCCGTGCTCGGGCAGCGACACCTCCTCGAGGGAGGCGAGCGACACCTCGGCGCCGGACGGGTAGCTGAAGGAGACCGAGTCGAACTCGATCGACCGGTCCTCGGTCGGTACCGGGACGGCGTCGGGCGCCTCCCGGATCATCGGCGGCAGGTCGAGCACCTCGAAGACGCGGTCGAAGCTGACCATCGCGCTCATGACGTCGACGCGGACGTTGGACAGCGCGGTCAGCGGGCCGTACAGCCGCGACAGCAGCAGCGCGAGGGCCACGACGTCGCCGGGGCTGAGCGTGCCGTCGAAGGCGAGCCAGCCGCCGAGGCCGTACACCAGCGCGGTGGCCAGCGCGGCGACCAGCGTGAGCGCGGTGAAGAACGTGCGGCCGTACATCGCCGAGAGCACGCCGATGTCGCGCACCCGGGCGGCCCGGCCGCGGAAGGACTCGGCCTCGGCGTCGGGCCGGCCGAACAGCTTGACCAGCAGCGCGCCGGCGACGTTGAACCGCTCGGTCATCGTCGCGTTCATCGACGCGTTGAGGCCGTAGGACTCCCGGGTGATCTCCTGCAGCCGCTTGCCGATGCGCCGGGCGGGCAGCACGAACAGCGGCACCATCACCAGCGACAGCAGGGTGATCTGCCAGGACAGCGAGAACATGACGCCGGCGGTCAGCGCCAGGCCGATGGCGTTGGAGACGACGCCGGACAGCGTCGAGGTGAACGCCTGCTGGGCGCCGATGACGTCGTTGTTGAGCCGGCTGACCAGCGCGCCGGTCTGGGTGCGGGTGAAGAAGGCGACCGGCATGCGCTGGACGTGCTCGAACACCTTGCTGCGCAGGTCGTAGATGACGCCCTCGCCGATGCGCGCCGAGTACCACCGCGTGGCCAGCGAGATCGCCGCGTCGACCACCGCCAGGCCGGCGATGAACAGCGCGATGCGGACGATGTCGCCCGCCGTGCCGTCGAGCCGGGCGATCCGGTTGACGATGTCGCCGGCCAGCAGCGGGGTCAGCACCCCGATGACCGACGACCCGACGACCAGCAGCAGGAAGAACGTCAGCTCCCGCCGGTACGGCTTGGCCACGCCCAGGATCCGCTTCACGGTGCCCTTGGGCAGCTCGCGCGCGGTGACCGACGGATCGCGCCGGAACGACCGCATCGCGGCCATGGAGGTCATGGGACCGCTCATGTCCACGCTGCTCCTCCCTGCGGGCCGACCTGGACGCCCGGCCAACACCGCCCGGGACCGGCCTGTTCCGCCAGAAGCCTCTCAGGCCCCACTGACGAGAGCGGAGATCCGGCGCACCTGCGCCGCGCGCTCGGCGGCGTCCTGGGTCTCGTGGTCGTTGTGCACCGCCGACCGGATCAGCGCCGCCGTCTCGCGGCTCGCGCCGGCCGGCGGCGCGAGCAGGGCCGCCACCAGGTCGCCGACGGCGGCGTCGAGGTCGGCGCGGGGGACGACGAGGTTGGCGATCCCGATCGCGCGGGCCTCGGTGGCGCCCACGGCGCGGCCGGTCAGGCACATCTCCAGCGCCCGGCCGTAGCCGACCAGGTCGACGAGGTTGCTCGTGCCGGTGAGGTCGGGCACCAGGCCGAGGGTGACCTCGGGCAGCCGCAGCTGGGCGTCGTCGGCGAGGATGCGCAGGTCGCAGGCGAGCGCGAGCTGCGCGCCGGCGCCGATCGCGTGCCCCTGCACCGCGGCGACCGACACGATCCCCGGGGAGCGCAACCAGCGGAAGGCGCTCTGGTAGCTGCGGATGCGCTCCTGCGCCAGGTCGGCCGGCATGCCCGCCAGCTCGCCCAGCGTGCCGTCGCCGGCCTCGGGGCTGAACAGGCTGCGGTCCAGGCCCGCCGAGAACGCGCGCCCGGCGCCGCGCAGGACGACCACCCGGACGTCGTCGTCCAGCGCGTCGGCCACCGCGCGCAGCGCCTGCCAGGTGGCCGGCGTCTGGGCGTTGAGCTGGTCCGGGCGGTCCAGCGTGACCGTGAGGACGGCGCCGTCCCGGTCGGTGCGGACCCAGCCCTCAGGACTCGTGTTCGTCACGGGCCCTTTCTAGTTCAGGCCTTCTTCGCACTCCGGTTCGCCCCACCGCGGCTGCGCAGGGTCGCCCCCGACTCCGACAGCAGCCGGTGCACGAAGCCGTACGACCGGTTCGTGGAGGTCGCCAGGGAACGGATGCTCTCGCCGCCGTCGTAGCGCTTGCGCAGCTCGTCCGCCAGCGACGTGCGGTCTCCCCCCGTGATCCGCTTGCCCTTGCCGAGGTCCGCCGTGTTCGAGTCGGCCATGACTCCCCTCCGTGTCGGCGCCGACCGCCCCGGCGCGCCCGCCGGCCCGGTGGTGGCAGCTCGTCCCCTGGTCGCCGGCGCCCTGCTGCCCGGCGTCCCCGAGGCCATGATCACCCAGGAGCGGACCGACGGCGACCGGAACGGATCAGGCCAGCTCGACCAGGTCGGCGAGGTCCTCGCTCCAGGCGTCCTCGGTGCCGTCGGGCAGCAGGATCACCTTGTCGGGGTTCAGCGCCCGGACGGCGCCCTCGTCGTGGGTGACCAGCACGATCGCGCCGGTGTACGTGCGCAGCGCCTGCAGCACCTGCTCCCGGCTGGCCGGGTCGAGGTTGTTGGTCGGCTCGTCGAGCAGCAGCACGTTCGCCCCGGAGACGACGAGCGTCGCCATGGCCAGCCGGGTCTTCTCGCCGCCGGAGAGCGTGCCGGCCCGCTGGTCGACCGCCTCGCCGGAGAAGAGGAACGCGCCGAGGATCCGCCGCAGCTCGGTGTCGGTGCTCTCCGGCGCCGCCGAGCGCATGACCTCCAGCAGGGTGCGGTCGAGGTCGAGCGTCTCGTGCTCCTGCGCGTAGTAGCCGACCCGCAGCCCGTGCCCGGGCTTGACCTCGCCGGTGTCGGGCACCTCGGTGCCGGCGAGGATGCGCAGCAGCGTCGTCTTCCCGGCGCCGTTCAGCCCGAGGACGACGACCCGCGTCCCCCGGTCGACGGCCAGGTCGACGTCGGTGAAGACCTCGAGCGAGCCGTAGTTCTTGGACAGCCCCTCGGCCATGAGCGGCGTGCGGCCGCAGGCCGCCGGCGTCGGGAACCGCAGCTTCGCGACCTTGTCCTGCACGCGGACCTCGGCCAGCCCCGCGGCGAGCCGCTCGACCCGCTTGTCCATGCTCTTGGCCGCGCGCGCCTTGGTGGCCTTGGCGCGCATCTTGTCGGCCTGGGACGACAGCGCCTCGATCTTGCGCTCGGTGTTGGCCCGCTCCTGCTTGCGGCGCCGCTCGTCGGTCTCCCGCTGGGCGAGGTAGGGCTTCCAGCCGAGGTTGTAGACGTCGACGGTGGCCCGGTTGGCGTCCAGGTGCCAGACCTTGTTCACGACGGCGTCGAGCAGCTCGACGTCGTGGCTGATGACGATGAGACCGCCCTTGTGCGCGGCGAGGAAGCCCTTGAGCCAGGTGATCGAGTCGGCGTCGAGGTGGTTGGTCGGCTCGTCGAGCAGCAGCGTCTCGGCGTCGGAGAAGAGGATCCGGGCCAGCTCGACCCGGCGGCGCTGACCGCCGGAGAGGGTGCGCAGCGGCTGGGACAGCACGCGGTCGGGCAGGCCGAGCGCGGTGCAGATGCGGGCCGCCTCGCTCTCCGCGGCGTAGCCGCCCAGCGCGGCGAACTGGTCCTCGAGGCGGCCGTAGCGGCGGACGGCCCGGTCGCGCTCGGCGTCGTCGGCCGGCTCGGCCATGGCGATCTGCGCCTTGACCATCTGCTGGCGCAGCACGTCGAGGCCGCGGCCGGAGAGCACCCGGTCGCTGGCCGTGATGTCGAGGTCGCCGCTGCGCGGGTCCTGCGGCAGGTACCCGATCTCGCCGGAGACCTCCACCTTGCCGGCGTGCGGCAGCCGCTCGCCGGCGAGGGTGGTGAGCGTCGTCGTCTTGCCGGCCCCGTTGCGCCCGACCAGCCCGATGCGGTCGCCGGGCTGCACGCGGAGGTCCGCGCCGCTGATGAGGATGCGGGCGCCGGCGCGCAGCTCGAGGCCGGTCGTCGTGATCACTGATCCCAGGGTAGGCGCTCGCGCGCGGTGGTCCGACCGATTTCCCGAGGCGTGGGGCGTGTCACCCGACCGGGGTGGACAACGCTTCTGCGCCGGCCGCCGACCGGTCACCATGCGCGCATGCACCCCACGCCGGCGTTCCCCTGCCCGGTCTGCGGCACCCCCGCGACCGGGCCGGCGGGGGCGCCCTGCCCCACCTGCGGGCTGCCCGCCGTCGGCCAGGCCGCGCTGGTCGTGGCCCGCATCGGCGCGACGCTCGCCGAGCTGACCCGCGACCGCGACGCGCTGCTGGCCACCCTGCGCGCGTCGGCTCCCGGCGCGGCGCCCGCACCCGCTCCGGTGCCCGCGCCGCCGCCGGCCCCGGTGCCCGCGCCTCCTCCCCTCGTGATGCCTCCCCCGCCGGCGTACGTCCCGCCCCCGCCGCGGCGCCGGCTGAGCCCGCAGCAGGTGCTGCTCGGCCTCGGCGCCCTGCTGCTCGTCTCGGGCGCGATCGCCTTCGTGGCGCTGGCCTGGACCCGCCTCGGGCTGGCCTTCCAGGCGTCGGTGATGCTGCTGGTCACCGCCGCGGCGTGCGGCGCCTCGGCCTGGACCGCCCGGCGCGGGCTGCGGGCCACCGAGGAGACGCTGGCCGCGGCCGGCGCCGCGCTGCTCGCCGTCGACCTCGCCGCCGCCTACGGCAAGGGGCTGCTGGGCGTGGACGGGCTGCCGCTGCGGCTGTGGGCGGCGATCGGCTGCGGCGTCGTCGTCCTCGTCGCCGTCGGGCTCGGCCGGGCGACCCGCAGCACGACGACGTGGCCGCTGGCCGCGCTGCTCGCGGCCCAGCCGGCGCCGTTCCTGCTGCTGCCGCCGGGCGCGCTCGACGGCCCGTCCGCGGTGGCGGTCGCGTTCGCCGTCGCCCTCGTCGACGTCGCGGTCCTGCTGCGGGTGCGCCGGCCGCTGGTGCCGGTCGCCGCGGTGCTCGCGCTGCTCGCGGCGGGGGCGGGCGCGCTGGGCGCGATCACGGTGGCCGGGTCGTCCGGTCCGGTCGAGGGGTGGACGGCGACGGCGCTGCTGGCCGCGGCCGCCGCCGGCGCGGTGCTGCTGCCCCGGGTGCCCGGTGCCGCCGGGCTGCTGCCCTCCCCCGCCGCCGTGGCCGGCGTCGGCGCGGGTGCGACCGGCCTGGCGCTCGCCGAGACGCTGCACGGGTCGGGGCGGCCGGGCGCGGTCGCCGCGGCCGCGCTCGGCGTGGCGGCGCTGACCGCCGCCGTCCCGCTGGCGGGCGTCCGGGCCGCCGCCGCGGCGCTGGTCGCCGGGGGCGCCGCCACCGCCGTCGTCGGGGCCGGGCACCTGGCGGACGACGGCCGCTCCCTGCCGCTGGCGCTGGTCGTCCTGGCGGCGGCGGTGCCGGCCGCGCTGGCCGCCGTCCTGCTGCCCCGGCTCCGGGCGGGAGCCGCGGCGGCGGGGGTCTGCGCGCCGGTCGGCGCGGTCCTGGTCGCGGTGCGGGGCGGGCTGCTCGCCCCGGAGACCGCCGGGCTGCTGCTGGCCGTGGTCGCCGCGGTCGCGTTCGGGCTGGCCGCGCTGCGCGCCGGCTCCCCGGAGGAGGCGGCCCTCGCCGCCCCGGCCGGGGTGGCCGGGCTGCTGGGCGCGGCGGGAACGGTCTCGGCCGCGGCGTGGGGCCAGGTGGGGCTGCAGCTGGCGGTCACCGGGGCGGCGGCCGGGTGCTACGCCCTCGTGGCGCGGCGCGGCTGGATCGCCGTGGCCGCGGTGGCCGACCTGGTGGTGGCGAGCTGGATCGCCGTGGCCGGCGCGGGCGCGACGACGCCGGAGGCCTACACGCTGCCGGCCGCGGCGGGGCTGCTGCTCGTGGGCCTGCCGCGCATGCTGGCCCGCGGCCCGTCGTGGGCGGCGGAGGGACCGGCGGTCGCCGTGGGGCTGGCGCCGTCGGCCTTCCTGGTCGTGACCGACCCGACCGCGGTGCGGCTGGTGCTGGTCGTGGTCGTGGCCGCGGTCCTCACCGTCGTCGGGGCGTTCACGCACCGGCAGGCGCCGTTCGTGGTGGGGGCGGCGGCGCTGGCGTTCGTGGTGATCGGCCGGCTCTGGCCCTACGCGCCGCTGCTGCCGCGCTGGGTCACGCTCACCGCGGCGGGGCTGGTGCTGCTGCTCGTCGGCGCCACGTACGAGCGGCGGCGGCAGCAGGCGCGGGAGGCGGTCGCCTGGGTGGCGCAGATGCGCTGACCGGCTGCCGGGGCGGCCGCCGGCCCCTACGGTGGGCTCGTGGGGTCCTCCCGCACGCTGCAGGTGCTGCTCGGCGTCGGCGTCGCGCTGGTGGTCGTCGCCGCGCTGGCGGTCCTCGACGACGGCGGGACGGCCGCCCGCCTGCCGCTGCTGGCGCTCGCGGTCGCGGCTGCGGGGCTGTCGGTGGGCGCGGCGGCGCGGGGCCTGCGCAGCACCGAGGAGGCGCTGGCGCTCTGCGCGGCCGGTCTCGCCGGTACGGCGGCGTGGGGCTCCGGTCCGGGCAACGCGCTCCCGCTGACGGGGCTGGTGGCGCTGTTCCTGTGCCTGCGGGTGCTCGCGCCCACGACGGCCACCTGGCCGCTGGCCGCGTGGACCGGTCTGCAGCTCGCCGTCCTGCGGGTCGTCGACGCCCTCCCCGGTGCCTGGCACCCGTCGGTGTCCCTGTCGGTCGCCCTGGCCGGGCTGGCCGTGGCGCTGGGCGGACGGCGGGTCGTGGCGCGGGCCGCGCTGGCGACGACGGCCCCCTGGTGGGTCGCCGGGGTGCTCGGCGGGCTGACGACGGCGTGGACCGGCGAGGGCGCCGCACGGCACCTGGCCGCCGTCCTGGTCGTGGCCGCCGCCGCGGGGCTGCTGCCGGCGCGGCTGCGCGCCGACCTCGACGTCCTGCTCGGCCCGCCGGTGGTGGTGCCGCTGCTGGCCGGCGCGGTCGCCGGGGCGGCGGTGTCGGGGTCGCTCGCCGCTCTGGGGACCGCGGGCATCACCGCAGCCGGCTACGTCGGCGTGCTGCTCGCCTCGATGCTGCCCGAGTACCTGTCCGGCTGGCGGCGGGGGCTGTTCCGGCCGGTCGCGGTCGCCGCGGGGTCGGTCATGGCGCTGGCCGCGCTCGTGCAGCTGTGGGCGGGCGGCGACTGGGGCGCGCTGGTGGTGCTGTTCCTGCTCACCGCGGTCCCCACGGTGGTCGTGGCGGCGCTGCAGGCGGACGAGCGCGGGTCGGCGCTGCCGTGGGCGGTCGGCTGCCTGGCCGCGGCGGTCGTGCTCGCGGTGCCGGCCGGCTGGCTCGGCCCGGCGGCGGCCGCCGCCGTCCTGACCCTGCTGTACCCGGTCGGGCTGCTCGCCGCCGTGACGCTGCCGCCCGACGACCGGGGCGGCACGCTGGTCGTCGCCGCCGGGAGCGCGGCCGCCGCGGTGGCCCTGGTGGCGGTGGACGCCGACCGCGGCGCGCTGGCGGTCGTGCTGCTCGTGCAGGCCGTGGTCACCGTGGAGTGGGCGGTGTGGACGGCGGGTCCGGTGGACGACCAGCACCCGCCGTCGGCCGCGTGGCGGGTGGGCGCGGCGCTGGGGACGGCCGCGGTGTGGGTCGCCGTGTCCGGCGACGAGGTGCACGTGCTGGAGGAGTACACGCTGCCGCTGGCGATCGGCCTGCTGCTGGCGCAGGGGCCGCGGCTGCTCCTGGCGCCGTCGTGGTCGGCGTGGGGGCCGGGGCTGCTGGTGGCGGCCGTGCCCTCGGCGGTGATGGCCGTGGTGCTGCCGGGCGCCACGCGGCCGGTCCTGCTGCTGGCGGCGTGCGCGGCCACGATGGTGGCGGCCGCGGCGACCGGCGTGCGCGCGCCGCTGGAGATCGGCGCCGCCACCGCGGTGGGCACGACCCTCGCGCTGGCGCTGTCGGCGCTGGTCTGGCCGATCGCCGCGGCGCTGCTGACCGGCGTCGCCCTGCTCGCCGTCGGCGCCCGCCGCGAGCTCTCGCCGGCGCCCTACTTCTCCACGCCGCTGGCGAAGCTGCGCTGAGGTCCACGGATCACGAGCTCGACGCCCCACCGTGTCCGGATCGGCCTCCCGAGTGGTGCGCGACGGGCTGTCAGGGCACGACCGTCACGGTGAGGGTGACCGAGCTGGGGAACTGGGAGCAGGGGCCGAAGCCCGTGTAGCCGAGCATCGCCGCAGCGAGGGGGAAGACGTGCAGTCCGTAGACATCCAGGCCGCGCACGTGCTCCTCGATGTCCGTGATCCAGATCCGGGCTTCACGCGTGTCTCGATGACGATCCGCGATGAACAGCTCGAGATGGCCGTCCAGCCGGCCCGTCTGCCGTGAGCCCCCCAGGTCTCGAACGTTGTCAGAGTGCCTGCACCAGCCTTCACCGTCGAAGGCCATGTCGCCGGCTCTGCGAGCCTGGCCACGTCTCCATGTGGGACGGGTCGACGTGGCCAGGTCGCGTGCGAGCGGATGGAGGCGCGATCCCTGCGGCGCCCCATCGAACCGGTCTCGTCCGCCCCCGGGCTCAGGCGTGACCCGCGCTGAGCGTCACGCGCCCGGTTCCAGAACTAGGACTCGACAGCGATGCAGACGCCGGGCGGATCCACGTAGATCCCGACGATTCGCGCGTCAGTGGGGGCTCCCTCTGTGACAGCGCGCTGAACGATGTCGCTGACGGTTCTCTGGTCCGCCTCCTCGAGCGGAACCACGCGACCCTTCGCCGCTTCCTTCTGCTCTGTCGCCATTGGTCTCTCCTCGGTGCGGGCGTGACACCCGAGTCGGCCCGCCGTCCCTGCACCCCGTCCGGTGGGCGTCCTGGGTGGCACGCGATGTCTTCCTCCGGCTGCGGCGGCCCCGTCCCGGCCGAGCTCGGTCCGCGACCTCCACGCAGCTATCAGAGGCTCCGGACCGTCACTCCACCATCACCGCCGCATCACCCCGATCCAACGCCGTCGATCCGTGAAGCGGGATGGGCGTCGACTCGAGCGCGGCGTGGCGTCGCTCAGGGGCCGAAGAGAACCTCGGCGCAGACCGGCCGGTAGCCGGCGTTTAGGAACGCGCGCAGCGAGGCGGTGTTCGCCGTCGCCACCTGGGCCCACAGCGGCTCGCCGGCGGGGACGAAGGCGGGTGCGGCGGCCACCAGCGCGGTGCCCAGGCCGCGCCCGCGGGCGGCGGGGTCGACCTCCAGGCTGACCTCCCACCGCCCGGCGACCCCGCGGCCGAGGATCAGCACGCCGGCGCCGTCGGGCGTGGCCCGGATGCGCACGTCCTGCCGGTGCTCGAGCGCCCGCCGCACGCGCGGGTGGTCGACGTCGACGGGCACCAGCTCGAGGCCCGGCGACGCCGGCGGCGGTGGGGCCACCAGCACCGCGTCGAGGGATCCGGGCTCGACGCCGACCCGATCGGCCAGCGCGGCGAGGAAGCGGGCGCCCAGCGGCGCGGCGATCGGGTCGTGCGCCACCGCGCCGGCCACCCAGTCGGGGTCGACGTCGGCCGCGACGACGTGCCAGGCGGAGCCGCCGACGACGATCGCCTTGGCGCCGACCGGAGCCGGCACCACCGTCACGCTGGCGTCGGCCGCCGGTGGAAGGGCCTTCCCGCCCCCCGGGCCTCGCACGCTCGGCCCGGGCCCCTGCGGGAAGGCCGACAGCGCGAGGCGGCCCAGCAGGTCCCCGAGGCTCAGACCCGGAACCCCAGCGCCCGCAGCTGCTCGCGGCCGTCGTCGGTGATCTTGTCCGGACCCCACGGCGGCATCCACACCCAGTTGATCTTCACGTCGTCGACCAGGCCGGGGCCGGGGCCGCCGGTCAGCGCCTGCCGGGCCTGGTCCTCGATGACGTCGGTCAGCGGGCAGGCCGCCGAGGTCAGCGTCATGTCGAGGACGGCGACGTTGTCGTCGTCGACGTCGATGCCGTAGACCAGGCCGAGGTCGACGACGTTGACGCCCAGCTCGGGGTCGACGACGTCGCGCATGGCCTCCTCGACGTCCTCGAGCAGTGCCGACTTGTACGGCGGCAGCTCGGCCGGGGTGTCGTTGTCGATCGTCTCGCTCACTTGGAACCTCCGTCCGGGGTGGCGGGGTGGGCAACCGACAGAGCGCGCGCGGACGCGTCCTTCAACGCCATCCAGCTCATCAGCGCGCACTTGATCCGCGCCGGGTACTTCGACACACCGGCGAACGCGACGGCGTCCTCGAGTTCGTCCTCGAGCTTCTCGGCCACCGCGGCGTCGCCCTTGCTCTGCATCAGCGTCATGAAGTGCTCTCCGGTCTCCAGCGCCTCGGGCACCGTCCGGCCGACCACCAGGTCGTACATCGCCGACACCGACGCCTGGCTGATCGAGCAGCCCATCCCCTCGTAGGAGACGTCGGCGATGGTGTCGCCGTCCAGCTTCACCCGCAGGGTGACCTCGTCACCGCACGTCGGGTTCACGTGGTGCACCTCGGCGTCGAACGGCTCGCGCAGCCCGCGGCCGTGCGGGTTGCGGTAGTGGTCCAGGATGATCTCCTGGTACATCGACTGCAGCTGCATGTCAGCCCTCCTGGGAGGGTGCAACGCCGAAGAAGCGCTGGGCTTCCCGCACGCCGTCGGCGAGCGCGTCGATGTCGTCGTAGCCGGTGTGCACGTAGAACGTCGCCCGGGTCGTCGCCGGGACGCCGTAGCGCCGGACCACCGGCCAGGCGCAGTGGTGCCCCACCCGGACGGCGATGCCCAGGTCGTCGAGCACCTGGCCCACGTCGTGCGGGTGGATTCCCTCGACGGTGAAGCTGACCGCCCCGCCGCGGGCGACGGTGTCGGGCGGGCCGATCACCGTGACGCCGGGGATCTCGGCCAGCTTCGCCAGCGCGTAGCCGGTGAGCACCTTCTCGTGCTCCTCCACCTTGTCCATGCCGAGCGCGGACAGGTAGTCGACCGCCGCGCCCAGGCCGATGACCTGCGCGGTCATCGGGACCCCGGCCTCGAAGCGCTGCGGCGGCGCGGCGAAGGTGCTGCGCTCCATCCGCACGACCTCGATCATCGACCCGCCGGTGAGGAACGGCGGCAGCTCGTCGAGGACGTCGTAGCGGCCCCATAGCACGCCGATGCCCGACGGGCCCAGCATCTTGTGGCCGGAGAAGGCGAGGAAGTCCGCGCCCAGCGCGGCCACGTCGACCGGCTGGTGCGGCACCGACTGCGCGCCGTCGACCAGCACCAGCGCACCGACGGCGTGCGCCCGCGCGATGATCGGCTCCAGCGGGTTGATCGTCCCGAGGATGTTCGACTGGTGGGTGACCGCGACGAGCCTGGTGCGCTCGTTGACCACCGTCTCCAGGTCGGAGAGGTCCAGCCGGCCGTCGTCGGTGAGGCCGAGCCAGCGCAGGGTCGCGCCGGTCCGCTCGCAGAGCTGCTGCCAGGGCACCAGGTTGCCGTGGTGCTCCATCTCGGTCACGACGATCTCGTCGCCCTGGCCGACTGCGTAGGTGCGGAACTCCTCCTCCTTGGCCGTGGCGGCGTTGGAGAGGGCGTAGGCGACCAGGTTGATCGACTCGGTCGTGTTGCGGGTGAACACGACCTCGCGCTCGTCGGCGGCGCCGATGAACCGGGCGATCTTGCGGCGGGCCTCCTCGTAGAGGTCGGTCGCCTCCTCGGCCAGCTGGTGCGCGCCGCGGTGCACGGCGGCGTTGTGGTTCTCGTAGAAGTCGCGCTCGGCGTCGAGGACGGCGCGCGGCTTCTGCGCGGTCGCCCCGGAGTCGAGGTAGACCAGCTTCTTCCCGTTCCGCACGGTGCGCGACAGGATCGGGAAGCCCGCCCGGATCGCCTCGACGTCCAGAGGCAGGGGCGCCTGCTGCGCCCCGGCGGGACGCGAGACGGTCTGGGTCATGCCTTCGCGGTCTCCTTCGAGTCGGCCACGTACGCGGCGTAGCCCTCGTTCTCGAGCTTGTCGGCCAGCTCCGGGCCGCCCTCCTCGGCGATCCGGCCGGCGACGAAGACGTGCACGAAGTCGGGCTTGATGTAGCGCAGGATGCGCGTGTAGTGCGTGATCAGCAGGACGCCGACGTCGCTGTCCTCGCGGCTCTTGTTCACGCCCTCGGAGACGACCCGCAGCGCGTCGACGTCGAGGCCGGAGTCGGTCTCGTCGAGGATCGCGATGCGCGGCTTGAGCAGCCGCATCTGCAGGATCTCGTGGCGCTTCTTCTCACCGCCGGAGAAGCCCTCGTTGACGTTGCGCTCGGCGAACGCCGGGTCCATCTCCAGGCCGGCCATCTCGGTCTTGACGTCCTTGACCCAGGTGCGCAGCTTCGGCGCCTCGCCCTGGACGGCGGTGGCGGCGGTGCGCAGGAAGTTCGACACCGA
Source organism: Geodermatophilus sp. SYSU D00691 (assembly GCF_054050275.1). Lineage (NCBI taxonomy): Bacteria > Bacillati > Actinomycetota > Actinomycetes > Geodermatophilales > Geodermatophilaceae > Geodermatophilus > Geodermatophilus sp. SYSU D00691. The sequence continues at coordinate 122,502 of NZ_JBJGYZ010000009.1, read as the reverse complement.
GACGCCGGGGACCTCGACCGGGTACTGCATGGCGAGGAACAGGCCGGCGCGGGCGCGCTCGTCGACGCTCATGGCCAGGACGTCCTCGCCGTCGAGGGTCACCGAGCCGCGGGTGATCGTGTACTTCGGGTGGCCGGCGATCGAGTAGGCCAGGGTCGACTTGCCGGACCCGTTGGGGCCCATGATCGCGTGGGTCTCACCGGAGCGGACGGTGAGGTCGACGCCGCGGAGGATCTCCTTGGCGTCGTCCCCCTCCCCCACGCTGACGTGCAGGTCGCGGATCTCCAGGACGGACACTCTGTCGTGCTCCTCAGCTGTTGGCCGCGACGGGGAGGGCGCCGTCGGACTCGGTGTCGACGTACACGTCCTCGCCCTCCACGCGGACCGGGTAGACGGACACCGGCTCGGTGGCCGGGAGGTTGGTGGGCTCGCCGGTGCGCAGGTCGAAGCACGACCCGTGCAGCCAGCACTCGATGGTCGGGGCGCCCTTGAACTCCTCGACGTCGCCCTCGGACAGCGGCACCTCGGCGTGCGAGCACATGTCCTCGACGGCGTAGACCCCGCCCTCGAAGCGGACGACGGCGATGTCGACGTCGTCGAGCTCGACGCGCAGGGCGCCGGGCTCGGCCACGTCGGACAGCGCGCAGACCCGCTCGAACGCCATGTCAGGCCACCTCGACCGGCTGCTCGTCGAGGTCCGGCAGCGCGCCGAGGCGCGTCTCGATGGAGGCCATCAGACGGTCCTGCAGCTCGGGGACGCCGATGCGCTGGACGACGTCGGCGAAGAAGCCGCGGACGACGAGGCGGCGCGCGGTCTCGGCGTCGATGCCCCGCGAGCAGAGGTAGAACAGCTGCTCGTCGTCGAACCGGCCGGTGGCGCTGGCGTGGCCGGCGCCGACGATCTCGCCGGTCTCGATCTCCAGGTTCGGCACCGAGTCGGCACGGGCGCCGTCGGTGAGCACCAGGTTGCGGTTGAGCTCGTAGGTGTCGGTGCCGGTGGCCTGCGGGCGGATCCGGACGTCGCCGATCCACACGGTGCGGGCGCCCTCGCCCTGCAGCGCGCCCTTGTAGAGCACGTTGCTGGTGCAGTTGGGCACGGCGTGGTCGACCCAGAGCCGGTGCTCCTGGTGCTGCGTCTCGTCGGAGAAGTAGACGCCGAACAGCTCCGCCGTCCCGCCGGGGCCGGCGTACTGCACGTTGCTGACCAGGCGGACCAGGTCGCCGCCGAGGGTGACCACGACCTGGGTGAAGGTCGCGTCGCGGCCGACGACGGCGTCGAACTGGCCGGCGTGCAGCGCACCCGGCGCCCAGTCCTGCACGGACACGAGGGTCACCTGCGCGCCGTCGCCGACCAGGACGGCGACGCCGCCGGAGTACCGCGCCGCGCCGCCGTGGTCGAGCACGATCATGGCCGAGGCGAAGGCGCCGACCTCGACGACGAGCTGGCCCCAGACGACGTCGGCGGCGCCGGTCCCCGACAGCCGGACGGTGGCCGGCCGGTCGAGCTGCGCCTCGGGGCGGACCCGGACGACGGCGGCGCCGCCGGAGCGCTGCCGGGTGAGCGCGGCCAGGTAGTCGGTCGGCTCGGGCAGGCCCTTGAGCAGCGGGTCGTCGGCCTCGACGCTGGTCAGCTCGACACCCTCGGGCAGGTCGGTGTCCCAGGCTAGGTGCGCGTCGGAGGGCGCGCCGTCGAGCAGCGGGCGGACCCGGCGCATCGGCGTGAAGCGCCAGTCCTCCTCGCGGCCGGTGGGCCGGCCGAACGCCTCGGGGTCGGTCGAGGTGAACCGCTCGGCCGGGGAGCCGGTGGGTGCCGGGCCGCCGTGCGAGTGCGCACCAGGTGCGGCGCCCGTGCCGGGAGCCGGCGTGGCCGGCGGGCCGGCCTGGGCGCCGACGCCCTCGGCGAACAGCTCGCCGGCCAGCGTGGCCGAGTCGGTGGTGAGACCGGTCGTGTTGTCGGACGGCATCAGCCGACGGCACCTTCCATCTGCAGCTCGATCAGGCGGTTCAGCTCGAGGGCGTACTCCATGGGCAGCTCACGGGCGATCGGCTCGACGAACCCGCGCACCACCATGGCCATCGCCTCGTCCTCGGACAGGCCGCGGCTCATCAGGTAGAAGAGCTGGTCCTCGCTGACCCGGGAGACGGTCGCCTCGTGCCCCATCGCGACGTCGTCCTCGCGGACGTCGACGTACGGGTAGGTGTCCGACCGGCTGATGGTGTCGACCAGCAGCGCGTCGCACTTCACCGTCGACTTCGAGCCGTGCGCGCCCTCGTCGATCTGCACCAGGCCGCGGTAGGAGGTGCGGCCGCCGCCGCGGGCCACCGACTTCGACACGATCGTCGACGAGGTGTTCGGCGCGGCGTGCACCATCTTGGCGCCGGCGTCCTGGTGCTGGCCCTCGCCGGCGAAGGCGATGGAGAGCACCTCGCCCTTGGCGTGCTCGCCGGTCATCCAGACCGCCGGGTACTTCATGGTGACCTTGGAGCCGAGGTTGCCGTCGATCCACTCCATGGTCGCGCCCTCGTGGGCGATCGCCCGCTTGGTGACCAGGTTGTAGACGTTGTTCGACCAGTTCTGGATGGTCGTGTACCGGCAGCGCGCGTTCTTCTTGACGATGATCTCGACGACCGCGGAGTGCAGCGAGTCCGACTTGTAGATCGGCGCGGTGCAGCCCTCGACGTAGTGCACGTAGGCGCCCTCGTCGACGATGATCAGCGTCCGCTCGAACTGGCCCATGTTCTCGGTGTTGATCCGGAAGTAGGCCTGCAGCGGGATCTCGACGTGCACGCCCTTCGGCACGTAGATGAACGAGCCGCCGGACCACACCGCGGTGTTCAGCGCGGCGAACTTGTTGTCGCCGGACGGGATCACCGAACCGAAGTACTCCCGGAACAGGTCCTCGTGCTCCTTGAGCGCGGTGTCGGTGTCGAGGAAGACGACACCCTGCTCCTCGAGGTCCTCGCGGATCTTGTGGTAGACGACCTCGGACTCGTACTGGGCGGCGACACCGGCGATCAGCCGCTGCTTCTCGGCCTCCGGGATGCCCAGCTTGTCGTAGGTGTTCTTGATGTCCTCGGGCAGCTCGTCCCACGAGGTCGCCTGGGCCTCGGTCGAGCGCACGAAGTACTTGATGTTCTGGAAGTCGATGCCGGAGAGGTCCGAGCCCCAGTCGGGCATGGGCTTGCGCCCGAAGAGCTTGAGGGCCTTGAGGCGGCGCTCGAGCATCCACTCGGGCTCGTCCTTGCGGCGCGAGATGTCCCGGACGACGTCCTCGTCCAGGCCACGGCGCGCGGAAGCCCCGGCGACGTCGGCGTCGGCCCAGCCGTACTGGTAGCGGCCGAGCTGCTCGATCTGCTCGTCCTGCGTCAGCGGCGTGCCCACCGGCTGCTGGGTGCTGGTCATGCGTGCGTCCTCTCCCGGTGCGTCTGGGGGGTCGAGCTGGGGGACGTGGTCAGGCGCGCGTACGCCGACCGCTCCCTCGATATAGGGCCTGCGAAGGTCGATCTGTTCCCGGCCGCGGGCGCTCCCGGGATGTGTGTGGTGCAGATCCCGTCGCCGTGCGCGATCGTGGCCAGGCGCTGCACGTGCGTGCCCACCAGCCGGCCGATCACCGCGGTCTCCGCCTCGCACAGCTGGGGGAACTCCGCCGCCACGTGCGCCACCGGGCAGTGGTGCTGGCAGAGCTGTCCGCCGCTGCGGATCGCCGAGGCCGTCGCAGCGTAGCCCTCGGCCGTGAGGGCCGCGGCGAGGGCCTGGGCGCGGTCGGCCGGGGCCCCGCCGCCGGTGGCGGCGGCGACGGCGTCGGAGGCCCGCGCCTCCAGCCCGGCCAGCTGCCGCTCGGCGACCGCGCGGACGGCGTCGGGGCCGCCGACCTCGGCGACGTAGCGCAGCGCGGTCAGGGCCAGGTCGTCGTAGGCGTGCGGGAACGCCTGGCGACCGGCGTCGGTGAGCAGGAAGCGCCGCGCGGGGCGGCCGCGCCCGCGGTGCGGGTCGGCGGTCATCCGCTCCTCCGCCCGGCCGGCGGCCACGAGGGCGTCGAGGTGCCGGCGGACGGCGGCCGGGGAGATGCCCAGCCGGCCGGCCAGCTCCGAGGCGGTCTGCGGCCCGTGCTCGAGGAGGAGGGCGGTCACCCGCTGGCGCGTCCGGCCGTCGTCGGCACCGGCCGACGGACGGGCAGGAGCTGCCGTGCTGGTTTCCACAACACGAGTGTGTCCTATTTCGGCGACACCGCAACCAAGGGTGTCCTAAGTCGCGGGCGGTCGGCGAGGGTGAGGTCTGCGTCGCGCGAGGGTGAAAGCGCGGCGGCATCTGAGGGCGGCTCCGCGGCGGCGAGGTCAGCTCGGCGGCCGTGAAGGTGACTGTGCGCTGTGGCGGCCTGCCGCCGCAGCGGCGTCCCGGCCTCAGCGGGCCAGGGGGTGGGGACGTGGGCCGCCCCCGTCCGACATGGGTCCATCGCCCCAAGGGTCGGTTGGGAAGGGTGCGCCGGCACCATCGCGTTCACCGATCCCGAGCGGCGCAACTCACGGAGCGGGTCACCGCGGTGTCCGGCGCGTAGCCTCACCGGTCACGGAGCCGCGAGCCCAAGCCGCGAGCCGGAGGCTCCCGGTGCCGCCGCCTCCGCGGCGGCCGCGGAGGCGGACATGCGTCCCCAACCAGACCTTCTCGGCTCCCCGCCTGGCTGGATCACGATCGAGCACGAGTCAGGTGGCCGTCGGGTGCTGTGCATGTGGGGCGAGGTGGACACCACGACGGTGGCGCAGTTCTACGCCGTCTACGGCGCGGTGCCGCTGGTGGTCGACCAGATCGACGCCGGCACGGTGACGTTCATCAGTTCCACCGGACTGGCGGTGCTGCTGCGCTGCGCGACGGAGTCCGAGGCCGCCGGACGCCGCCCGGTGCTGCGCGCGTCGTCCCGGCCGGTGGACCGCCTGCTGAAGATGTCCGGGGTGGGGAGCCTGTTCCCGCGGCTGGATCCGGCGCACGACCACCCGGGCGCCCCGGAGCGATAGGACGACTCGGCCGCCAGGGGGCGATCGAGGGCGCCGGCGGGTGGTGGAACGTGGCGAGGACGGCGCGTCGGGACGGCGAGGGTGTGGTCGCGGGCGAACCGGTGACTGCTACACCCGGCTGAGCTCGCGTGCGCGGCGCACCGCGTCGTCCCGGCCGGTGGCCGCGAGCTTGCGCAGGAGCGTGCGCACGTGCCCGCGGACGGTGTTGGTCGAGACCGCGAGCGCGGCGGCGATCTGCGCGGTCGACCGCCCCTCGTCGAGCAGCCGCAGCACCTCCAGCTCACGGGCGCTCAACGGCGGCGTGGCCGGGGCCGCGATCCGGACGCCGGCCGCGGGCTGGCCGTTCACCGCCCGCTCCACATACGGGGCGTGAGGCCGGGCGCCTCGGTCCGGGGCAGATCGATCAGGGCCCACACGTGCTTGCGGCCGGCGGTGACGGTCCGTCCGCGGGCGCCGCAGAGGCGGGCGACCAGGTGCAGGCCGAGGCCGCCGGCGGCCGGCGCGGCCGGCTCCCACCGGCCGAGCAGCCGCGCGTCGGGCGGCGTGAGCGGCAGTGGCTGGGTTGCCCAGGCGGGCTCGGTCATCGCGGTCCTCCGGTGGGGGGCGCCGTGTAGGCCGTGCCGTTCCGGCGCGGGCGGAGCGTCGCCCCGGGGCGGTCCCGCGGGCCGGTCGGGGGGCTGGCGTCCGGTGCCCGGCCATCACCCTGTCCCGGTCGGCATCCGGCGGCTCAGGGGCGATCGTCCCGACCGGCGGAGCCGTTGTGGGGGACGTCGAGGGCCGGAGGTCGCAGGGGCCTCCGGCCGCGGCGGAAGGCGCGGCCGCGGCAGAGCGCCCGGCCACCGGTGCGGCACTGCGGAGTCCCGAGACGCCGGTCAGGCGGCGGGGGGCACGGGCGGCTCGGGCATCAGCACGTGCCGGTCCAGCCGCAGCCGGTGCAGCGCCCGCTGCAGCTCCGGCGCCGGTCGGTGCACGATCAGCGTCGGCGGGCCGCCCGGACGCGTGCGGGCGGAGCTGGGCTGGGGCGGCATGAGTTCCCCCCGGTCGGCGCAGGGGCAGGGCCCCGCCCGCGGACGTCCGTGGCCGGTGCCCGGGCTGGACGAACCGGCGTCAGAATGGTGGTGTACAACCCGGCTGTGGTCAACTGGACTGGTGGGATAGCGGTGGGCGTTCCTCGGGGCGCAGCGGCAGCACGCCGCGCCCGGCGGCGGCCGCGCCGCGAGGACCGGTGATCCCCCCGCCGCCGGCCGGGACCGGGGGCTCTCCCGTCGAGACGATCTTCATGGGATGCTGGGGCCGCCCTGGAACCGGCGGGGCCTGGGTGCGTTGGCCGGAGGTGTGCAGGTGAACCTGCCCCCTGGTTCGTCCTCTCAGCTCCGCACCGACCCGGTCGCCACCGCCGGCGACGGGAGCGAGGAGCTCACGCAGGCCCGGGCGCTGATCGAGCACGCCCCGGACGCGATCGTGATCGTCGACGTCGACACCGGCTGCTTCACGAGCGTGAACGCCGCCGCCGAGCAGCTGTTCGGCATGGAGCGGGCACGTCTGCTGCGCGCCGGGCCGGTGGAGGTCAGCCCGCCGGTCCAGCCCGACGGCCGCCGCTCGGACCAGGCGGCGTGGGGCTACATCGAGCAGGCGCTGGCCGGCGGGCGGCCGCGGTTCGAGTGGACCCACTCCCGGGCCGACGGCACCGACGTGCCGTGTGAGATCACCCTGCTGCGGCTGCCGGCGGCCGACCGGCGGCTGGTGCGCGGCAGCATCCTGGACATCACCGAGCGGCGGGCCGCCGAGGCCGCCCGCGCCGCGGCGGTCGCCGAGCAGGCGGCGCGGCGGGGTGCCGAGGCGGCCACCGCACGGCTGGAGGCGCTGGTCGCCGGGGTGAACGCGGTGGTGTGGGAGCGGGATCCGCACACGCTGCGGTTCACCTTCCTCAACGACCGGGTGCAGGAGCTGCTCGGCTACCCGGTCGCCCGCTGGCTGGCCGAGCCCAGGTTGTGGGAGACGATCCTGCATCCCGATGACCGTGCGGCGGCGGTGCGGCGGGTGCACCACGCGGTCGCCGACGGCGAGGTCGACTTCTCCCTGACCTACCGGGCGCGCACCGCCGACGGGCGGTGGCTGTGGCTGCAGCACCTCGGACACGTGGCCCGGGACGAGCACGGCCGGGCCCGCAGCCTGCATGTCGTCCTCACCGACGTGACCGCCGCCCGGCGGCGGGAGCAGGCGGCGGCGCTGTTGGCCGCAGCCGGGCGGGCGCTGGCCGCCGACGGACCGGTCGAGCAGCGGCTGGGGGCGGTTGCGGGGCTGGCCCTGGGGGTGCTCGGGGAGACGGCGGTGGTGTGGCTGGCCGGGACCGACGACCGGTATCGGATGGTCGCCGCCGCCCCGGTCGAGCTGGCCGGCCAGGTGCACGGCATGCCACCGGTGCTGATGCCCGAGCAGCTGCGCCCGCTGATCGCCGCCGGCCGGCCGTTCGCCGTCGACCCGCTGTCCGAGGCGATGCTCCGGGAGGCGCTGGCCGGCGACCCGGCGCTGGAGCGGCTGGCCGCCGCCGACCCGACCCCACGCCGTCAGCTGGTCGTCCCGCTGCACAGCGCCGGTGAGCGGGTCGGGCTGGTGACCTTCTACACCACCGACCTGTCCCGCCGGTACGACGACGACGACGTGGCCCTCGCCGAGGACCTCGGCCAGCGGATCGCCGGCATGGTCGCCGCCGAGCAGCTCGGCGCCCGGCAACGGCAGCTGCACCAGCTCACCGCCGGGCTCTCGGCGGCCGGCACCGTTGCCGAGGCCGCCGCCGCGCTCGCCGACGGGCTACGAGCCGCGCTGGGTGCCTCGGTGGCCGCGGTGTGCACGCTGGGTGCCGACGGGCTGCTGCACACCATCGAGGCCCGCGGCTACCCGCCCGAGCAGCTGCAGCGGTACGCCGCCATGCGGCTGACCGCGCCGTTCCCCATCCCCGAGGCCGCGCGCACCCACCGGCCGGTGTGGCTGCGCCACCGGGCGGCGCTGGTGGAGCGGTATCCGGGCATCGAGCGGCACCTGCGGGCGGACACCCAGGCGTCGGCGGCACTGCCGCTGACCGTCGGTGACCGGGTGATCGGCGCGCTCGGTCTGGCGTTCACCAGCCCGCGGCGCTTCGACACCGGCGAGCGGGCCTTCCTGCAGACGATCGCCGACCAGCTCGCCGTCGTCCTCGAGCGAGCCACGCTGGCCGATGTCCGCCGGGAGATGGCCGAGACCCTGCAGCGCAGCCTGCTGCCCGCCCGGGTGCCCGAGCTCGACGGCCTGCAGGTGGTCACCCGCTACCTGCCCGCCGTGCGCGGCACGGCCGCCGGCGGGGACTGGCACGACGTGGTGACCCTCGACGAGGGCCGCGTCGCCGTCGTGGTCGGCGATGTGGTGGACCACGGCGCGGCCGCCGCGGCAGCGATGGGCCGGCTGTCCAGCGCGCTGCACGGCATCCTGCTGGCCGGGCGCAGTCCGGCCCGGGCGCTGGAGCTGCTCGACGGCCTCGCCGGGGAGGTCGACGGTGCCGTGCTGGCGACGGTCTTCTGCCTGCTGCTCGACCCGGCCACCGGCCACCTGACCTACAGCAGCGCCGGCCACCCGCCGCCGCTGATCATCGACGACCACGGCGCCACCTGGCTGGACGGGGCAGCCGGCCGCGCGCTCGGACTGCCCGACCGCCGGACCCGAGGTGAGGCCGCCACCACCCTGTCCGGCACGGTGCTGCTGTTCACCGACGGGCTCGTCGAGCGCCACGACGAAGACCTCGACGCGGGCCTGGCCCGGCTCGCCACCGCCGCCACCGCCCGCCGCGCCGCGCCGCTGGACGCGCTCGTCGACGGGCTGCTCGCCGACCTGGTTGACGTCGGCGGCGCCGTCGACGACATCGCGATCGTCGCCGTCCGGCGACCGGACGCCGCGGAACCGGCCGGCCTGGCGGCAGCGGCAACGTGACGGGGACCGCGCCGCCGGCGAAGATGCCCGGCTGCGCCGGTGGCCGGCGTCGTGGGGCGCGACCGGCAGTGCGGATCGGTCAGGCGCCGACCGCGGCCCGGTCGCGGCCTGCCTTCTTGGCTCCGTGAAGGGCGGCGTCGGCGGCGGCGTCGACGAGCTGCTCGGTGCGGCGAAGTGGGAAACCCCTCTGCGGCCCCGTGCGCAGGCTTGGTTGCGCCGGCGTCGGAGAGCGACCGTGCGGTGAGGCGGCGCGGCGCGCGACACCCCACGGCCCGAGCACGGCTCCCGCGCCGGCTGGGGTCCTGGTGGCCGTCGGCGCCGCTGCGGCGGCTTGGGCGGTCGGCTGGGTCGCCGGCGTGTCCTGGGCGTGGCGCGAGATGACGCCCCGGTACCTGAGCCGGACCACCGGCGGCGCGGAGCGGGCCTCCCCGGCGCCGGACCGCCCGTGCGGTCGTGAGGACGACCTCTCGCGGGGCACCCGCCGTCCGGCGCTCCTCGGACCGAGACTCCTGCGCGGGCACGAACGCCCTCGCCGACCAGGCCGGCGCCCGGGCACCGCCTAGCATCGATCCGTGCCGGTTCTCCCTCGGGCCTTCTCCCCCACCGTGATCTCGCTGGTGGCCCTCGCCAACGTCGTCGCCAACGTGCTGATCGTGGTCACCGGTGGTGCCGTGCGGCTCACCGGCTCGGGCCTGGGCTGCCCCACCTGGCCCCGCTGCACCAGCGAGAGCTTCGTGCCCACCGAGGAGCTGGCCGGGCACGGCGTCATCGAGTTCGGCAACCGCACCCTGACCGGCCTCCTCACGATCACCGCGATCGCGACGCTGGTCGTCGTCTGGCGCTCGGCGCGCACCGACCTGCGCCGGCTGGCGGTGCTGAGCTTCCTGGGCATCCCGGTGCAGGCCGCGCTGGGCGGCGTCACCGTGCTCACCGGCCTCAACCCGTGGACCGTCGCCGCCCACTTCCTGCTGTCGATGGCGCTGGTCGCGGTCACCACGGTGCTGTGGCTGCGCTCCCGCGAGCCCGGCGTCGGCCAGCTGGTCGTCCGCCGTCCGCTGCCGCTGCTGGTCGCCGGGATCGCCGTCGTCACGGCCGCGGTGCTGGTGGTCGGCACCCTCGTCACCGGCAGCGGGCCGCACAGCGGCGACGTCGACGACGACGGCGTCCCCACCGGCGACCGGATCGGCCTCGACCCCGAGCTGATGAGCCAGCTGCACGCCGACGTCGTCTTCCTGCTGATCGGGCTGACCGTCGCGCTGCTCGTGGCGCTGCACGCCACCGACTCCCCCGGCCGGGTCCGCCGCGCCGCCCGTGACCTGCTGGTCGTGCAGCTGGCGCAGGGCGTCGTCGGTTACGTGCAGTACTTCACCGACCTGCCGATCGTGCTGGTGCTGCTGCACATGCTCGGCGCCGCGCTGATCACCGCCTACACCGCCCGTCTGGTCTGGTCCATCCGCGGCCCGGTGTCCGAGGTGCCGCTCGACGCCCCCGCCCGGGTCGCCGTCTCCGGCTGAGCGGTCGGGACCTCACCCCGGAACCGCGCCACGAGGCGCCGCGCCCACGGCTCCGGCGCCCGGTCCAGCTCGGCACCGACCGCCGTGGTGGCGACGAGGATGACGGAGACGACGACGAACCACCCGACGAGCGACAGCGTGACGCCGAAGATCCCGTACCGCTGGCTGTAGCGCTCCATCAGGGCGGGCATGTACAGCGTCGTGACGACGCCGTAGAGGGCGACCGCGATCCCCGCGAGCGCCCCGGTCGGCAGCAGCCTGCGCCAGCGGACGCGCCGGTCGAGCAGCAGCCAGGGCACCGAGGTCCACAGCACGAGGTTGGCCGCGGCCGCCACCGACCAGCTCAGCACCCCGGGGACCGGCAGCGCCCCGACCAGCTGGCGGGCGGCGTAGAGCAGCGACAGCTCGACGAGCAGGGCGCCCAGCCCGAACGCCGCGTTCAGCGCCCGCCGGACCCCACGCGGCGGCTCCAGCCGCCACGCCTGCAGGTACATGTTCTGCAGGCGGCGGGTCAGCGAGATCCCCGAGAACACCAGGAGGACGACGCTGAGGATCCCGACGCCGGCCTCGCCGGAGCGGGCGAACAGCGACTGCACGTCGTCGGCCGCGTCCCCGGTGAGCCGGAACTTGGCGACGATCGCGTCCGCGACCACGTTGCGGCTGCCGAGCGGGAGCGCGGCGGAGAGCAGGAGCAGCAGCGGGATCAGCGCCGTGAACGCCTGGGCCGCCAGCGCCATCGCCCGGTCGAGCCCCTGCACGTCGACGACCGCGCGGAGGCAGCGCCCCGGGAAGGTGCGCTCCAGGCGTCCGGTGACGCGGCCGAGGGCTCCGGCGCTCACCGCCGCAGCATCACCGCCGCCGGGCGCGGCGCGCATCGTCTCGGCCGGATGACGGCCGGGCCCCGCCGGTCGACGACCGCTCAGACGAGCGTGTCGATGATGATCGCCGCGGACAGCAGCGCCATGTACGAGATCGAGATGTGGAACAGCGCCATCGGCCTGGGCTCGGCGCCCCGGCGGATGCGCGAGAGCAGCCGGTGCGCCTCGACGGCGAACCACAGGCCCAGCGCCGCCGCGGCGGCGGTGTAGACCCAGCCGATCCCGTAGCCGGCGGCCACCGGCCACAGCAGCAGCGAGACGGCGACGGTGAGCCAGGTCCAGGCGACGGTCTGCCGGCCCACCGACAGGGGCGTGGCCACGACCGGCAGCATCGGGACGTCGGCGCGCGCGTAGTCGGCCCGGAACCGCATGGCCAGCGCCCAGAAGTGCGGCATCTGCCAGCAGAAGACGACGGCGAAGAACACCACGGCCGGCCAGTCCAGCGAGCCGGTCACCGCGGCCCAGCCGATGAGCACCGGCGCCGCGCCGGGCACGCCGCCCAGCTCGGTGCTGCGGCGGGTGTGCCGCTTGAACACCATCGTGTAGAGGACGGCGTAGTAGACGATCGCGGCCAGGGCGAGCGCCGCGGCGAGCAGCGTCGTCGTCACGGCGAGCAGCACCGTGGAGACGACGGTGAGCACCAGGCCGAACACCAGGGCGCCGCGCGGGCTGACCTCGCCCATGGGCAGCGGCCGCCGCTCGGTGCGGTGCATCAGCCGGTCGATGTCCCGGTCGTACCAGCAGTTGAAGACGTTGGCCGCGCCGGCGGCGAGCGTGCCGCCGACCAGGGTGGCCGCCAGCAGGCCCCACGAGGGCCAGCCGCGGGCGGCGATCATCATGGCCGGGACGGTCGTGACCAGCAGCAGCTCGATGATCCGCGGCTTGGTCAGCGCGACGTAGGCGCGCACCACCGCGGACAGACGCCGGGTCGTGACGACCACGGGTCGCTCGGAGACCGCCGTCACCGGGAGGCCTGGCCCGCGGGGTCGCAGGGCCCCACCGGGCGGGGAGACAGCACGGGGGTCCCTTCGAACCGGGGAATGGAACGAGGCCACTGTAGCCCGCGGCCCACCGGGGAACGGGCCGGGATGACTAGGGTTTCCTCACGTTGACGCTGCACGTGCAGCGGGTAGGGCCTACGTCGACGACGACGGTGCCCCGAACCGACGCTGCTGCGTGCACCGTCATCCGCCCGGGGTCCCGGCCCACCCGGCTCCCGGGCGTCCACCGCACCATCCGAGAGGCCCCGACTCCGAGGGAGCACCGAACCGACATGGGAACGCAGAGCACCGAGTCCGAGGCCCCGGCCGAAGCCGCGACCGACGCCCCCACCGGCGCCCCCCGCCAGCCGGACCCCACCCTTCCCGAGGGGTTCGGCGAGCTCGACCGCCGCGCCATCGACCTGGTGCGCGTCCTGGCCATGGACGCCGTCCAGAAGGTCGGCAACGGCCACCCCGGCACGGCGATGAGCATGGCGCCCACCGCCTACCTGCTCTTCCAGAAGTGGCTCCGGCACGACCCGACCGATCCGAACTGGGTCGGCCGCGACCGGTTCGTCCTGTCGATGGGCCACTCCAGCCTGACCCTCTACATCCAGCTCTTCCTGTCCGGCTACGGCCTGGAGGTGGCGGACCTGCAGGCGTTGCGCACGTGGGGCTCGAAGACCCCCGGCCACCCCGAGGTCAACCACACCCCCGGCGTCGAGACGACGACCGGCCCGCTCGGCCAGGGCGTGGGCAACGCCGTCGGCATGGCGATGGCCGCCCGCCGCGAGCGCGGGCTGTTCGACCCCGACACCCCCGAGGGCGAGAGCCTGTTCGACCACACCATCTGGGTCTTCGCCTCCGACGGCGACCTCGAGGAAGGCGTCAGCGGCGAGGCGTCGTCCCTGGCCGGCACCCAGCGGCTGGGCAACCTCGTCCTGGTCTACGACGACAACCGGATCTCGATCGAGGACGACACCAACGTCGCCTTCACCGAGGACGTCGGCAAGCGCTACGAGGCCTACGGCTGGCACGTGCAGCACGTGGACGACGGCGAGGACCTCGCCGCCGTCGACGCCGCGTTCGCCGCCGCCAAGGCCGAGACCGGCCGGCCGTCGATCATCGTGCTGCGGACGATCATCGCCTGGCCCGCGCCGAACAAGCAGAACACCGGCGCCGCGCACGGCTCGGCGCTCGGCGACGCCGAGGTCAAGGCCACCAAGGAGCTCCTCGGCTTCGACCCCGAGCAGACCTTCGAGGTCGCGTCCGAGGTCCTGGAGCACGCCCGCAGGGTGGTCGACCGCGGCCGGGAGCAGCACGCCGAGTGGCAGCAGCGCTTCGACGCCTGGACGTCGGCCAACCCCGAGGGCGCCGCGCTGCTCGAGCGGATGACCACCCGCAGCCTGCCCGAGGGCTTCGCCGAGAAGCTGCCGAGCTGGGACGCCGACCCGAAGGGCGTCGCGACCCGCAAGGCCTCCGGCGAGGTCCTCGGCGCGCTGTACCCGGTGCTGCCCGAGCTGTGGGGCGGCTCGGCCGACCTGGCGGAGAGCAACAACACCGCCGTCAAGGGCGAACCGTCGTTCCTGCCGGCCGACCGGCAGACCAAGATGTGGTCGGGCGGCCCCTACGGCCGCACGCTGCACTTCGGCGTCCGCGAGCACGCGATGGGCGCGATCATGAACGGCATCGCCCTGCACGGCGGCACCCGCGTGTACGGCGGCACGTTCCTCACCTTCTCCGACTACATGCGCGGGGCGGTCCGGCTGGCCGCGCTCATGCAGCTCCCGGTGATCTACGTCTGGACCCACGACTCGATCGGCCTCGGCGAGGACGGCCCGACCCACCAGCCGATCGAGCACTTCGCCGCGCTGCGCGCCATCCCGGGCCTCGACGTCGTCCGCCCGGCCGACGCCAACGAGGTGGCCGTCGCGTGGCGGACGATCCTCGAGCACAACGACCGCCCGGCCGGTCTGCTGCTCTCCCGGCAGAACCTGCCGGTGTTCGACCGCGGCGAGTTCGGCTCGGCCGAGGGCGTGGCCCGCGGCGCATACGTGCTGGCCGACGCGTCGAACGGCGAGCCCGAGGTGATCCTGCTGGGCACCGGCTCGGAGGTGCAGATCGCGGTGGCCGCCCGCGAGCGGCTGGAGGCCGACGGGGTGCCGACCCGCGTCGTCTCCGTCCCGTGCGTGGAGTGGTTCGCCGACCAGGACCAGGCCTACAAGGACGAGGTGCTGCCCCCGTCGGTCCGGGCCCGGGTCAGCGTCGAGGCGGGCGTGCCGATGGGCTGGCGCGAGTTCGTCGGCGACGCCGGCCGCATCGTCGGGCTGAACCACTACGGCGCCAGCGCCGCCTACTCCGTGCTCTACGAGGAGTTCGGGCTCACCGACGAGGCCGTCGTGGCGGCCGCCCGCGAGAGCATGGAGGCGGCGCGCTCCGGTGCCGCCGTCCCGGCCGGCCCGGTGCCGGCGACCGGTGGACTCCCCCACCCCACCGGCGACCGCTGAGAGAACCCCCACCCAGAAAGGGCACGAGCACATGGCTCAGAACGAGAGGCTGGCCGAGCTCTCCTCGGCCGGGGTCGCCGTCTGGCTCGACGACCTGTCCCGCGACCGCATCCGCAGCGGGAACCTGCAGTCGCTGGTCGACGAGTACTCCGTCGTCGGCGTCACCACCAACCCGACCATCTTCGCCGCGGCGATCAGCGGGTCGGACTCCTACGACGACCAGGTGCACGCGCTGGCCGTCCGGGGGGTGAGCGTCGAGGAGGCGCTGCGCACGATCACCGCCGCCGACGTCCGCGACGCCTGCGACCTGCTCGCCCCGGTCGCCGAGCGGCAGCCCGGCGACGGGCGGGTGTCGCTGGAGGTCGCCCCCGGCCTGGCGCACGACACCGACGCCACCGCCGCCGAGGCGGCGCACCTGTGGTGGCTGGTCGACCGGCCGAACCTGTACATCAAGATCCCGGCGACCGAGGCGGGCCTGCCGGCGATCACCGAGACGATCGCGAACGGCATCAGCGTCAACGTCACCCTCATCTTCAGCCTCGAGCGCTACCGGGCGGTCATGGACGCCTACCTGTCCGGGCTGGAGAAGCGGGTCGAGAACGGCGGCTCGCTGGAGGGCATCGCCTCGGTGGCGTCGTTCTTCGTCTCCCGCGTGGACACCGAGATCGACAAGCGGCTCGACAAGGCCGGCGCCGACCCGTCGCTCAAGGGCCGGGCGGGCGTCGCCAACGCCCAGCTGGCCTACCAGGCCTACGAGGAGGTGTTCTCCTCCGACCGCTGGCGGGCGCTCGAGGCGAAGGGCGCCGCGCCGCAGCGGCCGCTGTGGGCCTCCACCGGCGTGAAGAACCCGGAGTACTCCGACACGCTCTACATCTCCGAGCTCATCGCCCCCGGCACGGTCAACACGATGCCGGAGAAGACGATGAAGGCCTACGCCGACCACGGCGAGCCCGGCACGCCGGTGCAGAAGTCCTACGAGGACGCCGCCGCGGTGATGAAGTCGATCGCCGACGCCGGCGTCGACCTCGACGACGTCTTCAAGGTCCTCGAGGACGAGGGCGTGCAGAAGTTCGTCGACTCCTGGGACGAGCTCACCGAGTCGGTGAAGAGCGAGCTCGAGAAGCTCAGGTAACAGAAGGTCCCTCCTCCGCCGTCCGGTCCGCCGTCGGGCCGGGCGGCGGACCCGCCTGCCGAGCCGAGGACAGAAGATGATCACCAACCCGCTGCGCGATCCGCGGGACCGGCGGCTGCCCCGTGTGCCCGAACCCTGCGCCCTCGTCGTCTTCGGCATCACCGGCGACCTGGCCCGCAAGAAGCTCCTGCCGGCCGTGTACGACCTGGCCAACCGCGGTCTGCTGCCCACCAACTTCGCCCTCCTCGGCTTCGCCCGCCGCGACTGGGGCGACACCGACTTCGCCGAGCTGGCCCGCGACGCCGCCCGCAACGCCGCGCGCACCCCGTGGCGCGAGGAGGTCTGGGACCAGCTCGCCAGCAGCGTGCACTTCGTCCAGGGCTCGTTCGACGACGACAACGCGTTCGACCAGCTCGCCGACACGCTCAACGACCTCGAGGGCAGCCACGGCATCGGCGGCAACGCCGCGTTCTACCTGTCGATCCCGCCGGCGATGTTCCCCGTCGTCCTCAAGCAGATGCAGCGCACCGGGATGGCCGAGAGCACGCCCGACCGGTGGCGGCGGGTGGTCGTCGAGAAGCCGTTCGGCACCGACCTGGAGTCCAGCCGCGAGCTCAACGAGCTGGTCGACTCCGTGTTCAGCGCCGAGGACGTCTACCGCATCGACCACTACCTCGGCAAGGAGACCGTCCAGAACCTGCTGGCGCTGCGGTTCGCCAACGAGCTGTTCGAGCCCATCTGGAACGGCAACCACGTCGACTCGGTGCAGATCACCATGGCCGAGGACGTCGGCATCGGCGGCCGCGCCGGCTTCTACGAGAAGACCGGCGCCGCCCGGGACGTGCTGCAGAACCACCTGCTGCAGCTGCTGGCGCTGACCGCGATGGAGGAACCGGTCGAGTTCTCGGCCGAGGAGATCCGCACCGAGAAGCTCAAGGCGCTGCGCGCGATCTCGCTGCCCGAGGACCTGGCCACCTTCGCCATCCGCGGGCAGTACCAGCAGGGCTGGCTGGCCGGCCAGCGGGCCAAGGGCTACCGCCAGGAGGACGGCGTCGACGAGAAGTCGACGACCGAGACCTACGCCGCGGTCCGGCTCGGGGTGGAGACGCGCCGCTGGGCCGGCGTGCCGTTCTACCTGCGCACCGGAAAGCGGCTCCCCCGCCGGGTCACCGAGATCGCGCTGATGTTCAAGCGAGCCCCGCACCTGCCGTTCGCGCCCACCGACACCGAGGAGCTGGGCAACAACCAGCTCGTCGTCCGCGTGCAGCCGGACGAGGGGGTCACCCTCAAGTTCGGGTCGAAGGTGCCGGGCAGCGTCATGGAGGTCCGCGACGTCGCGATGGACTTCCTCTACGGCGAGCAGTTCACCGAGGCCAGCCCCGAGGCCTACGAGCGGCTGCTGCTCGACGTGCTGCTGGGCGACGCCACGCTGTTCCCCCGCAACGCGGAGGTCGAGGCGTCCTGGCGGGTGATCGACCCGCTGGAGGACTTCTGGGCGGGCAGCACCCCGTACACCTACCGGGCCGGTGAGTGGGGTCCGCGCGCCGCCGACGAGATGCTCGCCGCCGAGGGAAGGAGGTGGCGCCGGCCATGACGACCCTCTGGGACACCACCGGTTCCGCCGTGGTCAAGGAGCTGGCCGCGCAGCGGCGCACCGGCGGGGCGGTGCTCTCCGGGGTGGCGCTCACCCTGGTCGTCGTCGCCGACGAGGGCCGGGTGGCCGAGGCCGAGGAGGCCGCGACCCTCGCCGCCGAGCAGCACCCCTGCCGGCTGCTGGTGGTCGTGCGCCGGCAGATCGACGCGCCGCAGCCCCGGCTGGACGCCGAGGTGCTCATCGGCGGCCGGCTCGGCCCCGGCGAGGCCGTCGTCATGCGCATGTACGGCCGGCTGGCGCTGCACGCCGAGTCGGTGGTGCTGCCGCTGCTGGCCGCCGACGCCCCGGTCGTGAGCTGGTGGCACGCCGCCGCACCCGAGCGGATGGCCACCGACCCGCTCGCCGTCATCGCCGACCGCAGGATCACCGACAGCTCGCTGGCCGACGACCCGGTGGCCGCACTGCGCCTCCGGGCCGGCGACTACGCCCCCGGTGACACCGACCTGGCCTGGACCCGCAGCACGCCGTGGCGGGCGACGCTCACCTCCACCGTCGACTCGGTGGCCGGCCGCCGGGGCGAGCCGGTGCGCATCCGCGGCGGCCGGATCGAGGGCCGGCCGGGCAACGCCAGCGCCGAGCTGCTCGCCGGCTGGCTGACCTCCCGCTGCGGCAGCCGCATCGACGTCACCACGAGCGAGCGGACGCCGGGCCCGAGCGGGGTGGACGCCGTCGTCCTCGAGCTCGACGAGGACGAGGAGATCCGCGTCCAGGCCGACCGCCGCGGCGGCGCGACGATCACCCAGCCCTTCCGCCCGGACACCAACGTCGCCCTGCCCGACCGCCCGCTGGGCGACCTGCTCGGCGAGGAACTGCGCCGGCTCGACCCCGACGAGCCGTACCAGGAGGCCCTCGAGGCCGCGACCGGCGTCACCGGCCTCGCCGAGCGCTCGCCGGTGCGCGAGCACATCTGGTTCGACCCGGCCGACCCCGACGGCAAGGCGCGCCCCGGCACCGCCCGCCCGGCCACCACACCGTCCCCCTCCCGCCGGAAGGGCGCGGCGAAGCAGGCCGCGGACGTGCCGGCGGACTCCGAGAACGCCGAGGAGGCGGTCCGCTGATGTCGCTGCCCCCCGGCGAGCGCGTCTCCGCCCGGCTGGCCGCCGGCGGCCGGCCCGCGCCCGACGTCGTCATCGAGCCCGACGCCGACCGGCTGGCCCGCGCCGTGGCCTCGGCGCTGGTCGCCCGGCTGGCCGCGGCGCAGGCGGTGCACGGGACGGCGTCGGTGGTGCTCACCGGCGGCGGCATCGGCACCGCCGTGCTCGAGCGGGTGGCGGCGCTGGCCGAGGAGCCCGAGCGGGAGGTCGTCGACTGGACCGCGGTCGACGTCTGGTGGGGCGACGAACGCTTCGTGCCCGCCGGCAGCGAGGACCGCAACGAGCTCGGCGCGCGGCGGGCGCTGCTCGACCGGGTCGGCGTCCCGTCGGAGCGGGTGCACGCCATGCCGGCCGCCGACGCCGGCTTCGACACCCCGGAGGCCGCCGCGGACTGGTACGCCGGTGAGCTGGCGGCCGCCGCCGGGGACGGCCCGCTCCCCCGGTTCGACGTCCTGCTGCTCGGCGTGGGCCCGGAGGGCCACGTCGCGTCGATCTTCCCCGACTCCCCCGCGGCCACCGACGAGCGGCCGGTCGTCGCCGTCCGCGACTGCCCCAAGCCGCCGCCCACCCGGGTGAGCCTCGGGCTCGCCGCGATCAACGCGGCCGAGGAGGTCTGGCTGCTGGTCTCCGGCGAGGGCAAGGCCGACGCCGTCGCCCGCGGGGTGGGCGGCGCCGAGCCGACCGAGCTGCCCGCCGGGGCGGTGCGCGGCCGGCGGGCGACGAGGTGGTTGCTCGACGCCGCCGCGGCCAGCAAGCTGGGCGCGCCCGCCTGATCCCGCCCGGCGGGGAGACCGACGGGGAGGGTGATGGAGGTCCGGGTCCTGGGGCCGGTCGAGGCCCGGAGGGACGGCGTGCCGGTGCACCTCAATGCCCGGATGAACCGCGCCCTGCTGGCGATCCTCGTCCTCGAGCGCGGCGGCGTGGTTGCCGCCGACCGGCTGGTCGACCTGCTGTGGGACGGCACGCCGCCGCCCAAGGCCACCGCCGCGCTGCACACCAAGGTCGCGCACCTGCGGCGCGCGCTGCAGCCCGACCGCGCGCCGCGCAGCGAGGACTCGCTGATCCGCACCTCGCCGGCCGGGTACCGGATCGCCCGGGAGGACGTCGACCTCGACGCCGACCGCTTCGAGCGGCTCGTCGGCGAGGCGCGCGGGCTGGTCGCCCCCGCCCCGCGGCGGGCCCTCGGCCTGCTCGACGACGCCCTGGGCCTGTGGCGGGGACCGGCGCTGGCCGAGTTCGCCGACGAGCCCTTCGCCGAGGCGTTCGTGCAGCGGCTGGAGAGCCTGCGGCTGACCGCGGTGGAGCTGCGGGCGGCCGCCCGGCTGGGGGCCGGCGACACCGACCGCGCCGTCGACGAGCTGCAGCCGCACGTGGCCGCCCACCCGCTGCGCGAGCAGGCGCGGGCCCAGCTCGCCCGGGCGCTCTACCTGGCCGGGCGGCAGGCCGACGCGCTCGCCGTCCTGGCCGAGGGGCGGGCGCTGCTGCGCGAGGAGCTCGGGCTCGACCCCGGACCGGAGCTGCAGCGGCTGGAGCAGCAGATCCTCGACCACGACCCGGCGCTCGCCCCGGACCTCCCGGCCGCACCGGTGCCCGCACCGCCACCGGTCCGGTCCGTGCGGCGGCCCGAGCTGGTCGGCCGCGACGCCGAGTGCGCGCTGCTCGACACGGTGGTCGCGGAGGCGGCCGCCGGGAGCGGCTGCGTCGTCCTGGTCACCGGGGACGCCGGCATGGGCAAGTCGGCGCTGCTGGCCTCGCTCGCCGCCGAGGTGGCCACCGCCGGCGGACCGGTCCGCTCCGCCACCTGCCGCGACGGCGTGGCCGCCCCGCCGTTCTGGCCGGTGCTGCAGATCGTCCGCGAGGCCGCCGCCGCGGCGGACGAGGCCGGCCGCGCGCGGCTGGCCGCTGCGCTCGGCCCGCTGGCCGGGACGCTGCCCGATCCCGGGCGCCCGGCCGCGCCCGCGACCGGCGGCGCCGACCCGGCCATGGTCCTGGTGCACCTCGCCGACGCCCTCGCCGCGGCGCTGGCCCGGCCGCCCGGCGTCCCCGCCCTGGTCGCGCTCGACGACCTGCACGCGGCCGATCCCGCGACGCTGCGGCTGGTCGCCGCGCTGGCCGCGGAGGTGGCGACCGCGCCGACCGTGCTGGCCCTCGCGCTGCGCAGCGGCGAGGCGGCCGACTCCCGCCCGCTGGCCGATGCGCTGGCCGCGCTCGGCCGGCTGCCCCGGGTGGTCCGCCTCGACCTCGCGCCGCTGCCGCCGGACGCCGTCACGACGCTCATCGCCGGCTCGCTGGACGGCGCGGACGCCGACGTCGACGGGCTGGTCGCCCGCGCCGAGGGCAACCCGTTCTTCGCCCTCGAGCTGGCCCGGGCGGTCGCCGCCGGCGCCGGGTCGCCCGGCGCGGTCGGCGGCCGGCCGGTGGGCGGCGTGCCCGCGCCGGTGTACGACGTGCTCCGGCAGCGGTTCCTGCGCCTGCCGCCGGAGGGCCTGGAGCTGCTCACCGCCGCTGCGGTCGCCGGGGAACCCCTCCCCGCCGACGACCTGGCCGCGATCCGCGGCGTCCCGGTCGACGAGGCCCTCGACCTGCTGGAGGCCGCGCTCGCCGCCCGGCTGCTCGCCGATACCGGCGACGGCGGGTTCGCCGTCGCCCACGCGCTCGTCGGCGAGGCGCTGCGCGCGTCGCTGTCCAGCGCGCGCCTCGCCCGGTTGCACCGGGCGGTCGCCCTGCGGCTCGAGGCACGGGCCGGGGACGACCCGCAGGCGGCCGCGCGGATCGCGGCCCACCACCTCGCGGCCCGCGCGCTGGACGGCGGGGCGGCGGCGCTGCCCTGGCTGGAGCGGGCGTCGGACACCGCGGTGGGCATCGCCGCGCTGGACGCCCTGCGCGAGCTCAACGAGCAGCTGGTCGCCCTCCTCGGCCCGGCCGACCGGCGGCGCGAGCTGCGCGCCCGCAGCCGCATCGCCTACGCCGACGTGTGGTCCAGCGGCTACGACACCCCGGCCATCCGCGAGTTCCTGCGGATGGTGCGCGGCTGGTCGGCGCCGCGACCGGTCCGCCCCGACGACCTCGAGCTGCTGTGGGTCGCGGCGATGCTGGAGGGGCAGGTCGGCCGCCTCGACGACGCGGCCGGCACGGTCGCCCGCATGGCCGAGGCCGCCGCGGAGGTGGACGACGCCACCGCCCGCTACCTGCACGAGGACATGGCGGCGGTGATCCGCTGGCGCGAGGCCCGCTTCGCCGAAGCGCTGGCGCACCTCGACCGGGCCGAGCAGCTGGTGGACGCCGGCGGGGTGGACCTCGGCCGCTCGCTGGCGTTCTCCCCGCGCACCCGGATCGCGGTCGTGCGGGCGCACTGCTTCTGGCACCAGGGCCGGCGGGCCGAGGCGTTCGCGCAGGCGGAGGCGGCGGTCGCGACGGCCGAGGGGACCGAGCTCGGCGCGGCCGGCTTCGCCCGCCGCTGGTCGCTGCTGCTGGCGCTGATGGACGGCGACCCCGACCGCGTGCGGCGGCTGGTCGGGCTGCGGCCCGGCGCGCCGTCGTGGGAACGGCTGCCCTACCCGGCCGCCGTCGTCGGGTTCGCCCAGGCGTGGCTGCGGGCGGTGGACGACCCGCCCGCCGGGCTGCCCGGGATGCGCGAGGCGCACGCCGCGCTGGTCCGCCACGGGCTCGCCGGCGGGCGGTCGGTGCTGCTCGGCCTGCTGGCCGAGGTGGCGCTGCGCGCCGGCGACCCGGCGGCCGCCGGGTCGTTCTGCGAGGCCGGCCTGGCGGTCGCCTCGCTGGCCGAGCGCTACTGGGTGCCGTCACTGCAACGGATCGGCGACGCCGCACGTCAGGCGACCGCAAGCGCGGCGTCAGCGGCGACGGCGACGGTGTCCCCATGAGCGAGCCGCGCCCCGACCCCCTGTCCGACGTGCACCCCGGCGACCGCTGGCTGGTCGCCGTCGCCCACCCCGACGACGAGACGTTCGGCTGCGGTTCGCTGATCGCCCGCGCCGCCCGGCTCGGCGCCGAGGTGACCGTCGCCTGCGCCACCCGCGGCGAGGCCGGCGAGCTGCCGGTCGGGGCGCCGCCGTGCGAGGACCTCGGCGCCGTGCGCGAGGCGGAGCTGCACCGGGCCGCCGCCCTGCTCGGCGTCGCCCGGGTCGAGCTGCTCGGCTACCGCGACTCCGGCTTCGACGGCGAGACGCCCGCCGGGTCGCTGTGCGCGGCGCCGGTCGAGGAGGTGGCGCGCGTGCTCGGCCGGCTGGTCGCCGACCTGCGCCCCACCGTGGTCGTCGTCCTCGACGGCAGCGACGGCCACCGCGACCACCTGCACGTGCGGGCGGCGGCGGCGCAGGCGCTGGCCGGCGTGCCGGGGCCGGCGCTCTACGAGTACGCGCTGCCGAGCTCGCTGCTGCGCCGGTGGCTGGTCGAGACGGCGGTCGCGCGCGGCGACGACGCCTACCACGCGGCCGACGCCGAGGGGCTCGGCCGCCCGGACGAGGAGCTCACCGACGTCGTCGACGTCGGCGAGCTGCTCGGCCTGCGGGAGGCGGCGATCGCCGAGCACCGGTCGCAGACGTCGCCGTTCGAGGGGCTGGGCGACGAGCTGCGGCGGGCGTTCCTGACGCGGGACCACCTCGTGCGCGTGCGCTGACGCGGGGTGAGCGCACGCGGTTCAAGGGCCTTGCAAGTGCGGTGAAAGGGGTCGACCGGACCCTGGCTTCAGGCCACACTGGCCGACCGTCGAAGGAGATGCCGCCATGTCCGCACCCGCCGTCCTCGGGACCGCCGTCGTCCCGGCACCGCGCAGCAGCACCGAGACGCTGCCCCGCCCGCGCCGGCAGCGGCCGCGGGACGAGTACTGGGACGTGTTCGAGGCCCGCTGGGTGCGTCCCGGCCGCTGAGCGGCCGGGGAGGCGGGCCGGGCGGCTCAGCCGCCGCGGCGGGCCTGCAGGCGGCTGAGCGCCTCCTCGAGCAGGGCGTTGCCGTCGGCGTCGCTGCGCCGCTCGCGCACGTAGGCGAGGTGGGTCTTGTAGGGCTCGGTGCGCGGCGCGGGCGGCGGGTCCTCGCGGTCCTGACCGGCCGGGAGGCCGCAGCGGGGGCAGTCCCAGTGCTCGGGGACCTCGGCCTCGCTCGCGAACGCGACCCGGGTCTCGTGACCCTTGGCGCACCAGAACGCGATGCGGCGCCGCGGAGCGGCCTCCCCGCGCTCGGCCTCACCCATCGGACCTGCTCCGACCCGGGTGCCCCGGATCGCGTTGCCACCAGCCACGAGCGCGCTCCCCTGATCTGCGATCGGCGCGACCGACGAGGGCCGCTGGCGCAGTCTAGGACAGCAGAGGGCGAATCCCAGGTCACATTTCGCGGACGAACCCGCGAACTCAGACCTTGACCAGGATCCCCAGCGCGACGATGCACACCGCCCAGACCAGCCCGGTGAACACGGTGAGCCGGTTGAGGTTCTTCTCCACCACCGAGGAACCGGCCAGCGACGAGGACACCGCGCCACCGAACATCGAGGACAGACCCCCGCCCCGGCCGCGGTGCAGGAGGATCAGCACCACGAGCAGGATGCTGGTGAGCACCAGCAGCACGTTGAGGATCAGCTCGACCATGGCACCGAGGGTAACGGACGCTCAGCGCACGCCGGCGGTGGCGAGGTCGTAGCCGCTGTACGCCTGCATCACCAGCCCGTTGCGCAACCGCTGCCCGGCGATGAGCTGGATCCGCGTCTCGGCCAGCGGCACGTAGGCCGCCGTCCCCGCGGCCGCGGTGGCCACCTCCGCCCACGCGGCGCTCGCCGCGGCGGCGTCGGCCGCCGGCGCCCGGGCCGTGTCGACCAGCCCGTTGACGGCCGGGTCGTTCAGCCGGGCGTAGTTCGTGTTGCCGACGCTGCGCACGCTGCGCCCGTCGACCAGCGGCACCAGGAACGACCCCGGCGTGGGGAAGTCGGCGGTCCAGGTGGCGAGGACGATGCCGTAGCCGTTGGCGGCGACGTTGTCCGGCTTGCCGACGTCGGTGGCGTAGAACGTCGTCGGGTCCAGCGGCCGGACCTCGACCTCGATGCCGACCTCACCCAGCTGGCCGGCGATCGCGTTGGCCAGGTCCACGCTGCTCGGCGCGTTCGCGACGGCGAGGACGGTGGCGAACCCGTCGGGCCGCCCGCACGCCTCGAGCGCCGCGCGGGCCGCGTCCGGGTCGGCCCCCGGGTCCGCGTCCTCGGGTCCGCCGGGCAGCCCGCGCGGCCACAGCACCGAGCTGCGGACCGCGCTGCCCGCGCCGCCGAGCACCTCCTGCAGGTCGTGCCGGTCGACCGCGCTCGCCACCGCGCGGCGGCACTCGGGGTTGTCGAACGGCGCCACGTCGGTGGGCAGGGCGAGCAGCCGCGTGGCGCCGGTGGTGACGTCGTCCACCCGGTCGGACAGCGGCGGCTCGGCCTCGGACTCCTCCGCCACCCGGGCCGTGGTGGCCCGCTGCACGCCGGCGCCGGCGATGTCCACGTCGGCCGAGCCGGCCAGGATCGCCTGGTCGCGCTCCAGGCCGGTCAGGTTCGTGCGGACGACGACCTCGTCGGGCAGCGCCGTGCGGACCTCGTCGGTGGCCGGGTCCCAGTCGGGGTTGCGGACCAGCCGGATGCCGGTCTGCTCGTCGACCGTCTCGATCGCGTAGGGGCCGGACGACACGGGGTCGGCGCCGTAGCCGCCGCCGGTGTCCCGCTCGATCGGCACGGGGCTGCTCGACGGCAGCGCCAGGACGTACGGGAAGTCCGGCATCGGCGTGCGCAGGCGGAAGACCACCGTCCTGTCGTCGGGGGTCTCGATCGCAGCCAGGCCGAGCTTGTCCGGCGTCTCGTCCTGGTACGGCCCGGCATAGGGGTTGGCCGGGTCGTCGAGCAGGTCGACGACGTAGGTCGGCCCGCCGACGACGACCTCGGAGGCGAACGACCGCTCGATGCCGTACTTGACGTCCTTCGAGGTGATCGGCCGGGCCCCCTCGAACGCCACGCCCTCCTTGAGGGTGAAGATCCAGGTGGAGCCGCCGTCGGGGCTCTGGCCGGTGTCGGTGGCCAGGTCGGGCACGAGCCGGCCGGTGGCGCCGGGCTCGGGCGAGTAGGTGACCAGCGTGCGGACGTAGAGCCGCATCAGGTTCCACACGCCCGGCAGGTAGCTGCGCTGCGGGTCGAGGCTGTCGATCTGCGCCGCGACGACCCGCAGCGTGCCGCCGGTCTCGTCGGACGGGGCGCGGACGCCCTCGACGCCGGCGTCGGGGCCGCCGCCCTGCACCGGGACGTCGACCGTCCCCGCCCCGGCGCTGCAGCCGGCCGCCAGCGCCAGCGCCACCAGGCCGCCGAGCGCGCGACCGAGGATGCCCCTCACGACCTGCTGCCACTCCCCCTGCGCCGGGGCAACCGGCGGCGGTCAGCTGCCGTCGGCCGCGATCCGGCAGATCGATGCGAACTCGTCGGCGTCCAGGCTGGCGCCGCCGACGAGGGCTCCGTCGACGTCCGGTCCGGCCAGGATCCCGGCCGTGTTCCCGGCCTTGACCGACCCCCCGTAGAGGATACGGACGACCTCGGCCGTCTCCGGGCCGAACCGCTCGGCGAGCCGCGCCCGCAACGCCCCGCAGACCTCCTGCGCATCCTCCGGCGTGGCCACCTCACCGGTGCCGATCGCCCACACCGGCTCGTAGGCGATCACGACCTCGCGCACCTGCTCGACCGACAGCCCCGCCAGGGCGGCGTCGAGCTGGCCGGTGCAGTGGACGACGTGGCCGCCCTCCCGGCGGACCTCCAGGCCCTCCCCCACGCACAGGATCGGCGTCAGGCCGTGCTTCAGCGCCGCCTGCACCTTCCGCCCGACGAGGGCGTCGTCCTCCCCGTGCAGCGCGCGCCGCTCGGAGTGCCCGACGACGACGTACCGGCAGGCCAGCGCCGCGAGCATCGCGCCGCTGACCTCGCCGGTGTAGGCGCCGGAGTCGTGCACCGAGAGGTCCTGCGCGCCGTACCCGACCGGCAGCTTGTCGCCGGCCACGAGCGTCTGCACGCTGCGCAGCGCGGTGAACGGGGGGAGCACGACCGCCTCGGTCCGGTCCAGGACCTTCTCGGGCACCGTGAAGACGATCTTCTGCACCAGCCCGATCGCCTCGAGGTGGCTCAGGTGCATCTTCCAGTTGCCGGCGATGAGCGGGCGGCGCGCCATCAGTCCTCCAGCACGGTCAGGCCGGGCAGCTGCCGGCCCTCGAGGAACTCCAGCGAGGCCCCCCCGCCGGTGCTGATGTGCCCGAACGTGGACTCGTCGAGGCCGAGCTGGCGCACCGCGGCGGCGGAGTCGCCCCCGCCGACCACGGAGAGGCCGTCGACGGCGGCGACCGCGCGGGCCACGCCCTCGGTGCCGGCCGCGAACGGGGCCAGCTCGAAGACGCCCATCGGGCCGTTCCAGAAGACGGTCCGGGCGCCGGCCAGCTCGCCGGCGAACAGCTCCACCGTCCGCGGGCCGACGTCCAGGCCGAGCTGGTCGGCGGGGATGCCCTCCACCGGCACGGTGGTGGTCGAGGCGTCGGCGCTGAACTCCGGGGCGCAGACGACGTCGACCGGCAGCACGATCCGGTCGCCGGCGTCGGAGAGGAGCTTGCGGCAGGTCTCGACCTGGTCCTCCTCGAGCAGCGACTTCCCGACCTCGTGGCCCTGCGCCTCGAGGAACGTGAAGCACATGCCGCCGCCGACGAGCAGCCGGTCGACCTTGGGCAGCAGCGCCTCGATGACCGCCAGCTTGTCGCTGACCTTGGAGCCGCCGAGCACGACCACGTACGGCCGGTCGGGCTCGGTGGTGAGCTTCTGCAGCACCTCGAGCTCGCGGGCGACCAGCCGGCCGGCGAAGCGGGGCAGCCGCTCGGCGACGTCGTAGACGCTGGCGTGCTTGCGGTGCACGGCACCGAAGGCGTCGTCGACGTAGACGTCGGCCAGCGCGGCCAGCCGGTCGGCCAGCGCGCCGCGCTCGGCGTCGTCCTTCGACGTCTCGGCCGCCTCGAACCGGACGTTCTCCAGCAGGAGGACGTCGCCGTCGCCGAGGGCGGCGGCCTTCTGCTGCGCGTCCTCGCCGGCGACGTCGTCGGCCAGCGGCACGTCGGCCCCGAGGAGCTCGCCGAGCCGGGCCGCGACCGGGGCCAGGGAGAACTGCGGGTCCGGCGCGCCCTTGGGCCGGCCGAGGTGGGCGGCCACGACCACCCGGGCGCCGGCGTCGCGCAGCGCCTGCAGGGTGGGCAGGCTGGCGCGGATCCGGCCGTCGTCGGTGATCGCCCGGGTGCTCTTGTCCAGCGGGACGTTCAGGTCGGCGCGCAGGAACACGCGCCGACCCGAGACGCCCTCGGCGAGGAGGTCGTCGAGGGAACGCATCAGAGCGAGTTGCCCACCAGCTCGACGGAGTCGACGAGGCGGTTGGAGTAGCCCCACTCGTTGTCGTACCAGCCGAGCACCTTGGCCATCGGGCCGAAGACCTTGGTCAGCTTGGCGTCGTAGATGCACGACGACGGGTCGGTGACGATGTCCGAGGACACGATCGGCGCGTCGGTGTACTTGAGGTACCCGGCGAGCGGGCCGGCCGCGGCCTCGCGGTAGGCGGCGTCGATCTCGTCGGCCGAGGCCTCGCGGGACAGCTGGACGGTGAGGTCGGTGGCCGAGCCGGTGGGCACCGGGACGCGGACCGCGTAGCCGTCGAGCTTGCCGTTGAGCTCGGGCAGGACCAGGCCGATCGCCTTGGCGGCGCCGGTGGAGGTCGGGACCATGTTGAGCGCGGCCGCGCGGGCCCGGCGGAGGTCCTTGTGCGGGCCGTCCTGCAGGTTCTGGTCGGCGGTGTAGGCGTGGATCGTCGTCATCAGGCCGCGCTCGATGCCGAAGGCGTCCTGCAGCACCTTGGCCAGCGGGGCCAGGCAGTTCGTGGTGCAGGACGCGTTGCTGATGATCGTCTGCGAGCCGTCGTACTTGTCGTGGTTGACGCCCATGACGATGGTCAGGTCGTCGCCGGTGGCCGGCGCCGAGATGATCACCTTCTTGGCCCCGCCGGCGTCGACGTGCTTGCGCGCGTCGGCGGCCTTGGTGAAGAAGCCGGTGGACTCGACGACGACGTCGACGCCCAGGTCGCCCCACGGCAGGGCGGCCGGGTCGCGCTCGGAGAGCACCTTGATGGTGCTCCCGCCGACCTTGATGCCCTCGCCGTCGGCGCCGACGTCCTCGGGCAGGACGCCGAGGATGCTGTCGTACTTGAGCAGGTGGGCCAGGGTCTCGGGGCTGGTGAGGTCGTTCACCGCCACGATCTCGATGTCCTTGCCGCTGGCGGCGGCGGCGCGCCAGAAGTTGCGGCCGATGCGGCCGAAACCGTTGATGCCTACCCGGACCGTCACGAGGGGACCTCCATGCCTCTGTAGGAAGCGGTCGCGTCAGCGGGCCGCGCGCAGCGCACGGCCCCGCTCCGCGGAAACCCTATCGGGCGCGTCCGGAGGCGGCCCGGGTGGTCATGTGGTGAGCATGTCCTCGGTCACGGCGGACTCCGTGTCGGGGATGCCGAGGTCCTTGGCGCGCTTGTCGGCCATCGCCAGCAGCCGGCGGATCCGGCCCGCGACGGCGTCCTTGGTCATCGGCGGGTCGGCGCGCTGGCCGAGCTCCTCCAGCGAGGCCTGGCCGTGCTCGAGGCGCAGCCGGCCGGCCATGAGCAGGTGCTCGGGCGCGTCGCCGTTGAGGATCTCCAGCGCGCGCTCGACCCGGGCGCTGGCGGCGACCGCGGCGCGGGCCGACCGGCGCAGGTTGGCGTCGTCGAAGTTGGCCAGCCGGTTGGCCGTGGCCCGGACCTCGCGGCGCATCCGCCGCTCCTCCCAGGCCAGGACGGCGTCGTGGGCGCCCATGCGGGTGAGCAGCGCGCTGATCGCGTCGCCGTCGCGGACGACGACCCGGTCGGCGCCGCGGACCTCGCGGGCCTTGGCGGCGATGCCCAGCCGGCGGGCGGCGCCGACGAGCGCCATGGCGGCCTCCGGGCCGGGGCAGGTGACCTCGAGCGAGGACGACCGGCCGGGCTCGGTCAGCGAGCCGTGGGCGAGGAAGGCTCCGCGCCAGGCCGCCTCGGCGTCGCCGATGCTGCCCGAGACGACGGCCGGCGGCAGGCCCCGGACGGGGCGGCCGCGCTGGTCGACCAGGCCGGTCTGCCGGGCCAGGCCCTCGCCGTGCTTGGCGATGCGCACCAGGTAGCGCACCCCGCGGCGGATGTTGCCGCCGGCCAGCACGCTGACGCCGCTGGTGTACCCGTACACCTCGCTGATGTCGCGGCGCAGCCGTCGGGCGACCGAGCCGGTGTCCAGCTCGGCCTCGATGACCACCCGACCGCCGACGATGTGCAACCCGCCCGAGAAGCGCAGGAGCGCGGTCACCTCCGCCTTGCGCTCGGAGGTCTTGCTGCACTCCACCCGCGAGAGCTCGTCCTTGACCATCGCGGTCATCGCCATCTGCGGAGTTCCTTCCCCCTCGTACCGCCGTCGGGAACCGAGGTTCCGATACCCGATCGGGCAGCCTTACTCCTAGCGCGCATCGACCACCGAGGCCAGTGCTTCGGACAGCCGCTCCGGATCGTGCCGTGGTGCACCGTCGGGCTCGGCCACCGGGGCCAGCACGAGCTCGGCGCCGCACGCGCGCACCGCCGTTAGCAGACCATGCCGGTCAACAACCGATTCCTCATCGGCGATCACCGTGTGCAACGCCACTCCGCCGAGGTGCGCCTGCAGCACGCGGAGGTGCTCCTCCGGGCTGAAGCCGTCGGTCTCCCCTGGCTGCGGCTCGAGGTTGAGCACGACGACGACGTGGGCGTGGCAGACCGCCAGCGCCTTGCGCAGCCGCGGCACGAGCAGGTGCGGCAGCACCGAGGTGTACCAGGAGCCGGGCCCGAGCGAGATGACGTCGGCGGCGGCGATGGCGTCGAGGACGGCGTCGGGCACCGGCGGGTCGGGCGGCATCACGCGGATGTCGCGCACCCGGCCCGGGGTGGCCGCGATGGCGACCTGGCCGCGGATGGTGCGGTGCCGGGCGGGGTCGTCGGGGTCGACGCTCTCGACGCGGGCGACGAGGTCGAGCGGGACCGACGCCATGGGCAGCACCCGCCCGCGGGCGCCGAGCAGCTGACCGAGCTCGTCGAGCGCGCGCACGGCGTCGCCGCCGTAGAGCTCGGTGAGGCCGGTGAGCACCAGGTTGCCGACCGAGTGCCCGGCCAGCACGCCGCTGCCGCCGAAGCGGTGCTGCAGCAGCGCGGTCATCGACTGCGTGCGGTCGTCCTGCCCGGCGAGGGCCGCCAGCGCCATGCGGAGGTCGCCCGGGGGCAGGTAGGGCATCTCCCGGCGGATCCGGCCGGAGGAGCCGCCGTCGTCGGCGACGGTCACCACGGCGGTCAGGTGCCGGGTGAGCCGCCGCCACGCGGCCAGGGCGGCGGCCAGCCCGTGGCCGCCGCCGAAGGCCACCACCCGCGGTGGGGGCGGCGTCGTCGGCACCGGTGGCAGCGGCCCCGGGTACCGGCGGACCTCCCCCGCTCCGCCCGTCATCACTCGCGCCCGAGGTCGCGGTGGCGGGCCACCGCCGCCACGCCCTCGGCGGTGAGCCGGCGGGCGAACTCCTCGGCGATCGCCACGCTGCGGTGCTTGCCCCCGGTGCAGCCCACGGCCAGCGTCAGGTAGCGCTTGCCCTCGCGGCGGTAGCCGGGGACGAGCACGCGCAGCACGTCGGTGTAGCGGTCGAGGAACTCGCCGGCGTCGTCCTGGCCGAGCACGTAGTCGCGGACGTCGGGGTCCCGGCCCGTCTTGGGCCGCAGCTCCGGGATCCAGTGCGGGTTGGGCAGGAAGCGGGCGTCGACGACGAGGTCGGCGTCGAGCGGCAGGCCGTACTTGAAGCCGAAGCTGAGCACGGTCGCGGTCAGCGGCGGGGTCTGGCCGTCGCGCGCGAAGGCGTTCTCCAGGTTGGCCCGCAGCTGGTGCACGTTGAGGTCGCTGGTGTCGACCCACAGGTCGGCGTCGCCGGCGATGCCGGTGAGCAGCGCCCGCTCCGCCGCGATGCCGTCGCTGAGCCGGCCGTTGCCCTGCAGCGGGTGCTCGCGGCGGTTGGACTCGTAGCGGCGCACCAGCACCTCGTCGCGGGCGTGGACGTACAGCACCCGCGGCCGGTGGCCGGCCTCGGCGAGCACCCGGATGGCCTCCTGCAGGTCGCTGGAGAAGGCGCGGCTGCGCACGTCGACGACGGCGGCGAACCGGCGGAGGTCGCCGCGCGCCCCGAGCTCGACCATCGGCATCAGCAGCGCGGGCGGCAGGTTGTCGACGACGTACCAGCCGAGGTCCTCGAGCACCCGGCCGGCGGTGTTCTTGCCGGCGCCGGAGAGCCCGGTGACGACGACGACCTCGAGCGGCGGGGTCTCGGTGGACGCGGGGTCCAGCGGCGGCCGCACCTCGTCCTGGGGCACCTCTCCCAGCGTCACCGGGCGGCCCCCACGCGGCCGACCTCGGCGGTGTCGCCGGCGCCGGCCGTCGGTTCCCCGCGCTCGGCCGGCCCCTCGGGGGCGAGCGTGGACTCCTGGGGATCGGACGGCTCGGCGGACGGCTCGGCGATGGCGGCCTGCACCGCCTCCGCCGTCCGCCGTCCGATGCCGGGGACGGTCATGAGCTCCTCGAGGCTCGCCGCCCGCAACCTCTTGAGCGACCCGAACTTCTTCATCAGCGCCTTCCGCCGGGTGTCGCCGAGTCCCGGCACGTCATCCAACAGCGAGACCAGCATCGAGGTCGAGCGCTTCTGCCGGTGGTAGGTGATCGCGAAGCGGTGGGCCTCGTCGCGGACGCGCTGCAGCAGGTAGAGGCCCTCGGAGGTGCGTGGCAGGATCACCGGGTCGGGCTCACCGGGCAGCCAGACCTCCTCCATGCGCTTGGCCAGCCCGCAGACGGCGATGTCGACGATCCCGAGCTCGTCGAGGGAGCGGCTGGCCGCGGCCACCTGGGGCGCGCCGCCGTCGACGACGAGCAGGTTCGGCGGGTAGGCGAACCGGCGCGGCCGGCCCTCCTCCGCGGCGACGCCCTGCTCGTCCCGGCGGTCCTCCTCCTCCTTGAGGTGGCGGGCGAACCGGCGGCGGACCACCTCGGCCATGGCCGCGGTGTCGTCGGTGCCCTGCCGCACGGAGAACCGGCGGTAGTCGGACTTCTTGGGCAGGCCGTCCTCGAAGACGACCATGCTCGCGACGACGTCGGTCTGCTGCACGTGCGAGATGTCGATGCACTCGATGCGCAGCGGGGCGTCGGGCAGGTCGAGGGCCTCCTGCAGCTCGGACAGGGCGAGGCTGCGGGCGGTGAGGTCGCTGGCCCGCTTGACGCGGTGCCGGGCGAAGGCCTCCTTGGCGTTGCGCTCGACGGTCTCGAGCAGCGCCCGTTTGTCCCCCCTTTGGGGTACGCGCAGGCTCACCCGGCTGCCGCGCAGCTCGCCGAGCAGGTCCTCGTAGACGTCGGCGTCGTCGGGCAGCTCGGGGACGAGGACCTCGCGCGGCACCGACTCCCCCGCCGTCCCCGACTCGCCGGTCTCCTCGTCGACGCCGCCGTAGACCTGCAGCAGGAACTGCTCGACCAGCTGGCCGGTGGTGACGTCCTCGACCTTGTCGATGA
This sequence comes from Geodermatophilus sp. SYSU D00691, assembly GCF_054050275.1. Classification (NCBI taxonomy): domain Bacteria; kingdom Bacillati; phylum Actinomycetota; class Actinomycetes; order Geodermatophilales; family Geodermatophilaceae; genus Geodermatophilus; species Geodermatophilus sp. SYSU D00691. The sequence goes on along the minus strand of NZ_JBJGYZ010000009.1, from coordinate 89,130 downwards.
TCCAGCCGCGCTGGCCGCGGACCCGGCCGCCGCGGACGTGGAAGACCTGCACGGCGGCCTCGAGCTCGTCCTGGGCGAAGGCGACGACGTCGGCGTCGGTGCCGTCGCCGAGGACGACGGCCTGCTTCTCCATGGCCCGCTTCAGGGCGCCGAGGTCGTCACGCAGCCGCGCCGCCTTCTCGTACTCCATCGCCTCGGCGGCCTCGGCCATCTCGCGCTCGAGGCGCTTGACCATGAGGTCGGTGCGGCCGGCCATGAAGTCGACGAAGTCGTCGACGATCTGCCGGTGCTCGTCGGCGCTGACCCGGCCGACGCAGGGCGCGGCGCACTTGCCGATGTAGCCCAGCAGGCAGGGGCGGCCGATCTGGCCGGCCCGCTTGAAGACGCCGTTGGAGCAGGTGCGCGCCGGGAAGACGCGGGTGAGGGTGTCGAGGGTCTCGCGGATGGCCCAGGCGTGGGCGTACGGGCCGAAGTAGCGGACGCCCTTGCGCCTGGGCCCGCGCATGACCTGCAGCCGCGGGTACTCCTCGTTCAGCGTCACGGCCAGCGACGGGTAGCTCTTGTCGTCGCGGTAGCGGACGTTGAAGCGCGGGTCGAACTCCTTGATCCAGTTGTACTCGAGCTGGAGGGCCTCGACCTCGGTGCCGACGACGGTCCACTCGACGCTCGCCGCCGTCGTCACCATCTGCCGGGTGCGCGGGTGCAGCCCCGCGACGTCGGCGAAGTAGCTGTTCAGCCGCTGGCGCAGGCTCTTGGCCTTGCCGACGTAGATGACCCGGCCGCTGGGGTCGCGGAACTTGTAGACCCCGGGCGACTCGGGGATGGAGCCGACCGCCGGTCGGTACGTGGACGGGTCGGGCACGCGTCCACATTAGGTCGGTCGGGTGACACGCCGGTAATTCGGTGGACGCCGCCGCGATCCTGGCGGGGTGCGGATCACGTTCGAGCGGATGGCCGACCGGCGCCCGGTCGAGACGCTCGTCGAGCGGGACGACGGCGTGACCTTCCTGATGCGCGGCGCCGGCGGCGGTGCCGCGCTGCCGCACGACCTGGTGCACGCCCTGGTCGAGCGGGAGCTGGGCGTGCCCGACGGGATATGGGGCTGCGTCGCCGACGGCGTCGTCTGGGGCAGCATGCGGCACGTGTCGGGGCGGCAGCCCCCGCACGCCGCGGAGCGGTCGGCCCGGCTGAAGAAGGAGCGCGAGGCACGGATCACGGCCGCCGAGGGCCTGGCCGACGTCGTGGCGAGGCTGGCGCGGGGCCACGGGCTGCTGCCCGCGCAGCTGGCGCAGACCGGGCACGACCGGGCGGCGCTGGACCGGGCCGCGGCGGCGCTGCGGGCCGCGGAGGCCGAGTGGTCGGCGCGGGCGCCCGGCGAGCGCCTGACCGTCGAGTGGGCCGCCACCCGGCCGCGGGACGGACGCCGCCGTTGACACCGGCGCGACCCCGGGGCCAGCCTGGCCGCGCGGAGCGGGACGCCTCGGGAGCGGCGATGGGCGCACACGTGCGGGCCGGCGATCTCGACATCTGGACCGAGCAGGTCGGGCGTGGACCCGACGTGCTGCTCATCGGCGGCGCCGGAGACACGGTGGAGTCGTGGCAGCTCCAGCTCGACGGGCTGGCCGACCGCTACCGCCTGACCGCGTTCGACAACCGGGGAGCTGGGCGGACCGCCATGCCGCCGGGTCGACCGACGGTGGCGGCGATGGCCGACGACGCGGCGGCCGTGCTGGACGGTCTGGGGATCCGGTCGGCGCACGTAGCCGGCTTCTCCGGCGGCAGCATCGCCGCGCAGGAGCTGGCGCTGCGGCGGCCGGACCTGGTGCGCAGCCTGGTGCTGCAGGGCACCTGGGCCCGGCCGGACGCCTACCTGCGCACCTGGCTGCTCTCCGTCGGCCGGCTCGCGGCCACGGCGCCCGGCGAGCGGGAGTTCCTCGAGAGCTTCTTCCTCGACGTCTACACCCCCCGCGCCCACGGCGACGGCACGGTGGCGAGGTTCGTCGACGCGGCGATCGCCTTTCCGCACAAGCAGTCGGCGGAGGACCTGCGGCGCTACCTCGAGGCGTTGGTCGACCACGACACCACCGACCGGTTGCCCCACCTCGGCGCACCGACCCTCGTGCTGGCCGGCAGCGTCGACCTGGTGGGCCGTCCGGAGCTCGGCCGGGTCGTGGCCGAGCTCATCCCGGGCGCCGTGCTCGAGGTGCAGGAGGGCGAGGCGCACCAGCCGTTCCAGGAGGTCCCCGAGCGGTGGAACGCCCGGGTGGACGCGTTCTGGCAGGAGGTCGAGGGCCGGCTCACCGGATCGACGCGAGATCGCCCTCCAGCAGCGCTCGGTCCTCCGGGTCGGTGATCGCCTCCGCGGCCGCGCGGGCGTCGGCGAGGGCACGGTCGCGCGCCTCGGCATCGCCGGCGACGGCGGCGGCGCGGGCGAGCGCCTCGTGGGCGAACGCGAGGTCGAAGTCGCCGAGGCCGTGCTCGGAGCAGAGCTCCAGGCAGCGGCGGGCGTGGTGCGCGGCCGGCTCCGCGCGGCCGAGGACGGCGTAGACGCGGGAGCACTGCCACTCGCCGCGGGCCCGGTGGACCGCCGTGCCGGCCTGCTCCCAGTGGTGGCGGGAGGCGTGCGCCATGTGCAGCATGCGGTCGTCCTGGTCCGGGGTGCGGTCCTCGGTCTCCAGGAGCCGCCAGACGGCGTTGAACAGGTCGGCGGCGAGCCGCCGCTCGTCGGGCGCCGCCGGGGGCCGGTCGTCCGGCGGCGGGGCCGGGAGCGCCGGGTCCGGCGGCGACGGGTCGTCGTCCTGCTCCAGGTGGGCGAGGCGGTGCAGGTCGCCCTGGACGCGGGCGAGCCGGCTCTCCAGCCGGCGCCGGTGCCCGGCGAGGACCCGGGCGACGATGTCCGGGTCGCCGCCGGCGGCGAGGCACTCGGCCACGGCGTCGAGCGGGACGTCGACCGACCGGAGCCGGGCGATCAACCGGGCGAGGGGCAGCCGGTCGGGGGCGTACCAGCGGTAACCGGTGCCGTCGTCCACGCCGTCGGGCGGGAAGAGGCCGGTGCGGTCGTAGTGCCGCAGCGCCTTGGCGGTGGTGCCGGCCGCCGCGGCGAGCTGCCCGACGGTGAGCCTGGTCGTCTCCACACGGCGGACGCTAGGACGTTCCCGCGGGGGAACGTCCAGCTCCCGCGCTCACCCCAGCCGGTGGTCGAGCCAGGTGAGCAGGTCGGCGGTCACCTCGTCGCGGTTGGTCTCGTTGAAGACCTCGTGCCGGGCGTCCGGGTAGAGGCGCTGCTCCACCGGGAGGCCGCGGGTGCGGAACATGTCGGCCCTGGCGGTGACCTGGCTGCCGTCGGCCCTGCCGACCGGGTCGCGCCGGCCCGACAGGAGCAGGACGGGCAGCCCGTCGGGGAGGCCGGCGACGGCGTCCGAAGCGGCGACGGTCCCGGCGAGGTGCGGGCCGACGCCGACCGGGTCGGACAGCACCAGCCCGGCGAGGTCGTAGCCGTCCCGCTCGGCGGCGGCGAGCGCGATGATCGAACCCATCGAGTGCCCGAGGAGGATCTGGGGCACGCCGTCCGGCTGCCAGCGGCGGTAGCGGATCGGCACGTCGTCGTCGGCCTGCAGCAGCTGCACCTCCGCGGACGTCCCCATCCACTCCTCCCTCGTCATCCCTCCGGCGGGCTCTTCACCGCCAGGATCGGGCAGTCGACCTCCAGGAGGATGCGCTGGGCCGCGCTGCCCATGAGCAACTTGCCGACCGGCGTGCGCCGGCGCACGCCGATGACCAGGAGCTCGGCGCCGGTCTCGGCGACGACCTCGGACAGCTCCTCGGCGACGTCCCTGCCGCGCACCGGGCGGCGGAGCTCCGCCGCGACACCGGAGGCGGCCAGCTCGTCCTCCAGGGCGCGGACGGCGTCGCCCTGGACGTAGTCCTCGTCGACCAGGGCGTCGCCGCGCGAGGTGTTGACGACGACGAGCCGCGCCGCGCGCCGTCGGCACTCCGCCAGCGCGTGGGCCAGCGCCGCCCGCCCGCGCGGGTTGGGGACGTATCCGACGACGACGGTGCCGCTCACCGCTCGTCCTCGTCCGCGCCCGTGCGCACCCGCGGCTCCCGGTGCCGGAGGACGCCCTCCTGCTGGACCTCCTCGGGCGTGGCCCGGGGTCCGCGGACGGCGCGCAGCACGATCGGGGCGACCAGCGCGAGGACGGCGAGCGCGAGCACGATCCGGCTGAACCAGGTGTCGACGAGGACGCCGAGGTCGCCGCTGCTGATGGCCAGGGCCCGGCGCAGGTTGGTCTCGGCGATCGGGCCGAGGATGAGCCCGATGATCGCCGGCGCGACCGGCCAGCCGTAGCGGCGCATGAAGAAGCCCAGGACGCCGAGGACGAGCAGCAGGACGAGGTCGAGGGGGTCGGCGTTGACGGCGTAGCAGCCGAGGGAGGCGAACAGCAGGATGCCCGCGTAGAGGTACGGCCGCGGGATGCGCAGCACCTTCACCCACAGCGGGGCGAGCGGCAGGTTGAGCACGAGCAGCATCAGGTTGCCGATGAGCAGGGCGGCGATCAGCGTCCAGACCAGCGACGACTCGGTGCTGAGCAGGGTGGGGCCGGGCTGGATGCCGTAGCTCTGGAAGGCGGCGAGCAGGATGGCCGCGGTCGCCGACGTGGGCAGGCCGAGGGTGAGCAGCGGGACGAGCACGCCGGCCGCGGCGGCGTTGTTGGCCGCCTCGGGGCCGGCCACGCCCTCGATCGCGCCCTTGCCGAACTCGTCCTTGTGCTTCGACAGCCGGCGCTCGGTGGCGTAGGAGAGGAAGGTCGGGATCTCGGCACCACCGGCGGGGAGGGCGCCCAGCGGGAAGCCGTACGCCGTGCCGCGCAGCCACGGCGCCCAGGAGCGGCGCAGGTCCCGCCGGGTGAACCACGGGCCGGAGGCGCTGAGCACCTGCACGGGCCCGCGGCGGAGCCGGGAGGCGACGTAGAGGGCCTCGCCGACGGCGAAGAGCGCCACCGCCACGACGACGACGTCGATCCCGTCGGAGAGCTGCGGGATGCTGAGGGTGAACCGCTCCTGGCCGGTGAGGACGTCGGTGCCGACGAGGCCGAGGTAGAGGCCCACACCGAGGGAGGCCAGGCCGCGCAGCGGGGAGGAGCCGAGGACGGTGGCGACGGCGACGAAGGCCAGCACGCTGAGGGCGAAGTAATCGGCGGCGGTGATGCCGATGGCGAGGTCGACGACGGTCGGGGCGACCAGCGCGAGCAGCAGGGTGGCGATGGTGCCGGCGACGAAGGAGCCGATGGCGGCGGTCGCGAGCGCGGCCGCGCCCCGGCCGGCCTTGGCCATCCGGTTGCCCTCCAGCGCGGTCATGATCGAGCTCGACTCACCGGGGGTGTTGAGCAGGATCGACGTGGTGGAGCCGCCGTACATGCCGCCGTAGTAGATGCCGGCGAACATGATGAACGCGCTGGTTGGCTCGAGGACGTAGGTGATCGGCAGCAGCAGGGCGACGGTCATGGCCGGGCCGATGCCGGGGAGGACGCCGACCGCCGTCCCCAGGACCACGCCGATGAACGCGAACAGCAGGTTGACCGGGGTGAGGGCGTCGGCGAACCCGCTGAGCAGGTCGGTGAGCCCGCCCATCACAGCCACTCCGTGGCGAGCTCGAGCAGGACGCCGCCGGGCAGTGCGACGCCGAGCGCCTTGACGAAGACGAGCCAGACCACCACCGACGTGATGCCGCCGACGAGCAGCGGGCGGACGATGCCGCGGGCGCCGAGCGCCCAGGCGACGGTGGCGAACATGAGGGTGACGGCGAGCGGCCAGCCGATGACGTTGATCAGGAGGGCGTGCGCCAGGAAGGCGAGGGCGATGATGCCGACCGACGTCCAGGACGTGCCGGCGGTGGGGTCGACGTCCTCGCTCTCGTCGGCGGGGCCGCGGTCGCCGCGCCAGATGCGGTAGCCCAGGCCGAGGGCGGTGGCGACGACGAGGCCGCCGACGAGGTAGGGGAAGAAGCGCGGGCCGACGGTGTTGGCCGATCCCGGGACGGCGATGTTCGACGCGTCGAGGAGCAGGTAGACCCCGAGCGCCCCGAGCAGGACCGTCATGGCGAGCTCGCCGTTGTCGCGGCCCGTCGTCGGCGCGGTCACTCGACCAGGCCGATCTGCTCGAGGATGGGACGCACGCGCTGCACCTCCTCGGCGATGAACTCGCCGTAGTCGTCGCCGGTCAGCAGCAGGTCGTCCCAGCCGTTGTTCTCCAGGGCCTCCTGCCACTCGTCGCTGTCGTGGGCGTCGACGACGAGCTGGGTGAGGTCGTCGCGCGCCGCGGCGGACATCCCGGGCCGGGCCATGACCCCGCGCCAGTTGGAGACCTCGACGTCGAAGCCGGACTCGACGAGGGTGGGCACGTCGGGCACCTGACCGCTGCGCTCCGGGGTGGAGACGGCGAGGCCCTTGAGATCGCCGCTCTGGACCTGGGGGCCGTAGTCGGCGGTGCCCGAGATGCCGGCGGCGACCTGGTTGCCGAGCAGGGCCGCGAGGGACTCGCCGCCGCCGGAGTAGGCGACGTAGTTGATCTGCGCGGGGTCGATGCCGGCGGCCTGGGCGAGCAGGCCGGCGAGGATCTGGTCGGTGCCGCCGGCGGAGCCGCCCGCGATCGGGGTGTTCTCCGGATCGGCGGCCCAGACCTCGACGAAGCCTTCGATGTCGTCGTACGGGGCGTCGGCGGGCGCGACGATCAGCTCGGTCTCGCCGATCAGCCGGGCGATGGGGGTGACGTCCTCGAGCCGGGTCTCGGCGTCGTTGGTCTCGACGGCGCCGACCATGACCAGGCCCATCATCATGAGCAGCGCGTCGTCGTCCTCGCGGCCGAGCTGGCCGAGGCCGATGACGCCGCCGGCGCCCTCGACGTTGAAGACCTGGACGTTGCGCGCCAGGCCGCTGGTCTGGATGACGCGCTGCATCACGCGCGCGGTGGTGTCCCAGCCGCCGCCCGGGCTGGCCGGCGCCATGATCCGCAGCCGGGAGAGGTCGCCGGGCTGCACGACCGTGCCGGCGCAGGCGGGGAGCGCCCCCAGTGCCGGGGCCGCGACGACCCCGGCGAGGAACGATCGGCGGGACACGTGCACAGTTCGGCACCTCCGCATCGGACACCCCACCGCACCACAGCGCGCCGCATGGCGCGAACCGACGGATCCGTTCCGCGAGACGGGTGCGCCCGGGCTCAGAAGGGCCCGGCTCAGAAGGGCGGGGGCTCGGTGGTGGCGACCAGGCCGGACGGCGTGGTGACGGTCAGCCGGCCGTCGTGGGCGAGCTCGCGGGTCCAGCCGGGCGCCTGGTGCTTCCCGCGGTGGTCGCTCGTGCAGTAGCCGGTCAGGTTGGCGGCCGACGTGGCCCCGAGCGGGTACGGCACGTGGTGGTCCAGCTCGCCGGTGCGAACCCGCCGACGGCACCCGGGGAAGCGGCAGCGGCGGTCGCGGTGCCGCACGAACCGGTCGAGGGCGGCGCCGGGCCGGTAGCCGTCGGTCGGGTCGGGACGGCCGAGGCCGGTTCCGGTGGCCGCGGCGCGGCGCAGCCCCGGGAGATCCGTGAGCGACACGAGCACGCCGGAGAGGGCGTCGACCAGCGCGATCCGCGGCCGGTCGGCCAGCCCACCCCCCGACGAGCGCCGGAGGAGATCGGCGAGCGCCGCCCGGTCGGCATCGGCCGCCGCCCGCAGCGCGGCCAGTGCTGCGGTGGAGGCATCCACCCGGCCCGCCGCGCTCCCCCGCCACGCGGCCACGTCCGCCGCGTCGGCTCTGGCGGCCGTGCGTACCAACCGGCCGGCACGCGCCAGCGCCTGCGCGGCGGCGAGCTGCGCAGCCGAGGCATCGTGCACCGCCCGGTCGGCCGTCGCCCACCACCGGGAGGCGGGAAGCGGATCTTCCGGCGGCCGGTCGGCATCTGCGTCCGGCGGATCGGGGTCGCGGATCCGCCCGGCTTCGAACTCGGCCCACCACCGGTCCTGGGCCTCGGCCAGCAGCCGGTCCAGCTCCAGGTCGATCTCACCGCTCGCGGCCCGCCTCTCGGCCAGGGCGACCGCGACGTCGTCGGGCATCGGATCGGGGTCGTCGACCAGCCCGGCGTCGACCCGGCGCTGCCAGTCGGCCTCCCACTCCGCCAGGGGCGCCTGCATCTCCGGCTCCCACGGGTCCCAGCCCGGGTCGTCGATGAACCGGTCCTCCGCAGAGGGCTCGGGATCAGGTGTGCCGGCGTCGTCGGCGGCCGGACCGTCGGCGTCGGCGGCATCGGCATCGGCGAGGCGCTGGAGATCGGCAAGCGCACCCGCCCCCGGACCGGCGCCGGCGAGCGCGTCGAGCAGCTGCCGCGCGGTCTCGGCCGACACGACGCGGCCGTTCAGCTCGGCCGGGGTGTCCCCGCCCAGCGCCGTCTGCACGGCCATGACGAGCGTGAGCACCACCTGCACCGGCGGCACGTGGTTCTGCCCGGGCCGCAGCACCAGGTCCAGCAGCACGTCGAGCATCTTCTGGTCCCGCGTGCGGGTGTCCGCCGGGTCGGCCGGCAGCGCGTCGACGCAGGCGGCCAGGGCGGTGAGCAGCGCCTCGATCTCCGGCACCGTGCCGACCACGCGCAGCCCGGCCAGGCCCTCCCCACGCTCGCTCTGCCGGTGCACGCCCCGGACCCGGAGGGCCGTCAGCGCGCGCTGCGCTGCGTCGCGGGCGTTGCGGCGCTCGACCACGCGCAGCACCCTGTCGCCGAGCTGGGGCGGCGTCGTGATCGTCCGGTCCGCCGCGCGGTCGGCCACCCAGCGCAGCACCTCGGCCTCGATCTCCGCGCGCAGCTTGGGGTCGGCGACCACCGCCACGTGCTCCAGCAGCGGCCGGAGGTGCTCGGGGGTCAGCAGGCCGCCCTCGAGCGCCGCCAGGGCGCCGGGCAGCCTGTGCACCAGCGTCAGCGACTCCTCGAGCAGCCCTTCCGCGCGGACCTGGGTGCGGGTCAGGCCGATCGAGGCCTCCGGCGTCGCCCACTCGGACACGTCGCGCAGGAGGTCCGGCCGGGCCGCCCACCGCTCGGGGCTCATCGCACCCGGCTCTGCCTGCGCCCGGTCGGCCGCCGCCGGTCGCGACGCGGCGAACTCCGCCAGCTTGCGGGCCCGCAGCGCGTACATCCGGGCGATCTCGCGGTCCGCCGCCTGCGCCTCACCCAGGGCGCCCTCACCGAGGCCGACCTGCGGGGTGAACGCCGGCCACGCCGTGGACGCCCGCTCGGCCTCGATCCGGCGGTTGCGGGCCCGCGCCCGGCGCGCGGCCACGGCCTGTCCGTCCGCCAGGGTCGCCGCACCGCTCACGTGTTCGAACATACATTCGACAACATCGCCCGGCAAGCGGCTGTGGACAACGTCCGCTCAGGTCAGCGGCCTGTGGACAACCGCGACGCCCGAGCCGGCTCACGTGCCGCTGGTCGCCCATGGAGCAGGACACGGCACGCCCGGCCGCCGACTGGTGTGCTCGTGCGCTCGGCGCGCCACGGCCGGGACGCCCAGCAACGCCGGACGAGGTCCGGGTACGGCCCCGGCTCCCTCACGGAGGAGCCGGGGCCGCCGGTCAGCTGGCCTTCTTGCGCGCCCGGCGCTTCGGCGCGGCGGCGGCGTTGACCGCCTCCGGGTCGAGGATCCGGGCGAGGTACCGGCCGGTGTGGCTCTCCGGCACGGTGGCGACGAACTCCGGCGGGCCCTCGGCGACGACCGTGCCGCCGCGGAAGCCCCCCTCCGGGCCCATGTCGATGAGCCAGTCGGCGCTCTTGATGACGTCGAGGTTGTGCTCGATCACCACGACCGAGTTGCCCTTGTCGACCAGGCCCTGCAGCACGAGCAGCAGCTTGCGGATGTCCTCGAAGTGCAGGCCGGTGGTCGGCTCGTCGAGGACGTAGATCGACCGGCCGTTGGAGCGCTTCTGCAGCTCGCTGGCCAGCTTGACCCGCTGCGCCTCGCCGCCGGACAGCGTCGTCGCGGGCTGGCCGAGCCGCACGTACCCCAGGCCGACGTCGGTGAGGGTCCGCAGGTAGCGGGCGATCGCCGGGATGGCCGCGAAGAAGTCGGCCGCCTCCTCGATCGGCATGTCGAGGACCTCGGCGACCGTCTTGCCCTTGTAGTGCACCTCGAGGGTCTCGCGGTTGAACCGGGCGCCCTTGCAGACCTCGCACGGCACGTAGACGTCCGGCAGGAAGTTCATCTCGATCTTCAGCGTGCCGTCGCCGGAGCACGCCTCGCAGCGGCCGCCCTTGACGTTGAACGAGAACCGCCCCGGCTGGTAGCCGCGGATCTTGGCCTCGGACGTCTGGGCGAACAGCTTGCGGACGTGGTCCCACACGCCGGTGTAGGTGGCCGGGTTCGACCGCGGGGTGCGGCCGATCGGCGACTGGTCGACGTGGACCACCTTGTCGAGGTGCTCGAGGCCGGTGATCGTCCGGTGCCGGCCGGGCACCATGCGCGCGCGGTTCAGCTCGTTGGCCAGCGTGGTGTAGAGGATGTCGTTGACCAGCGACGACTTGCCCGATCCGGAGACCCCGGTGACGGCGCAGAAGACGCCCAGCGGGAACGTCACGTCGACGCCCTTGAGGTTGTGCTCGCGCGCGCCCTTCACCACCAGCTCGCGCCCCGGTTCCGGCTGACGCCGCTTCTCCGGGACGGCGATCTCCCTGCGGCCGGCCAGGTACGCGCCGGTCAGCGACCGCTCGCTGGCCAGCAGGTCCTCGACGGTGCCGCTGACGACGACCTCGCCGCCGTGCTCGCCGGCGCCGGGACCGATGTCGACCACCCAGTCGGCGGTCTTGATCGTGTCCTCGTCGTGCTCGACGACGATGAGCGTGTTGCCCATGTCGCGCAGCCGGACGAGCGTCTCGATCAGCCGCGTGTTGTCGCGCTGGTGCAGGCCGATCGACGGCTCGTCGAGCACGTAGAGGACGCCGACCAGCCCCGACCCGATCTGCGTGGCCAGCCGGATGCGCTGCGCCTCGCCACCGGCCAGGGTGGCCGCCGGCCGGTCGAGCGACAGGTAGTCGAGGCCGACGTCGACGAGGAAGGACAGCCGCGCCTGGATCTCCTTGAGCACGCGGTCGGCGATCGCCCGCTCGCGGTCGCCGAGCTCCAGCGCGCCGAGCCACTGCGAGGCCTCGCCGATCGAGAGGTTGGTGACCTCGGCGATCGAGCGCCCGCTGAGCTTGACGGCGAGGATCTCCGGCTTGAGCCGGGTGCCGTGGCACACGGGACAGGGCACGTCGCGCATGTAGCCCTCGTACTTGTCCCGCATGTAGTCGCTGTCGGTGTCCTCGTGCCGCCGCTCGAGGAACGGCAGCACGCCCTCGAACGCGGCGTAGTAGCTGCGCTGGCGGCCGTAGCGGTTCTTGTAGCGGACGTGCACCTGGTCGGGCGAGCCGTGCAGGACCGCCTTCTGCACCTTGGCCGGCAGCTGCTCCCACGGGGTGTCCATCGAGAAGCCCAGCTGGTCGGCCAGGCCGGTGAGCAGCCGCTGGAAGTACTCGTTGCTCATCGAGCCGGCCCACGGCGCCACCGCGCCCGCGCCGAGGCTCTTCTCGGGGTCGGGGATGACGAGGTCGGGGTCGACCTCCTTGCGGGTGCCGATGCCGGTGCACTCGGGGCAGGCGCCGAACGGCGAGTTGAACGAGAACGATCGCGGCTCGAGCGCCTCGAACGACAGGCCGTCGTCGACGCAGGCCAGGTGCTCGGAGAAGGTCCGCTCGCGGTACGGGTCGTCGTCCGGGAGGTCGACGAAGTCGAGGACGACGAGGCCGCCGGCCAGGCCCAGCGCCGTCTCGACCGAGTCGGTCAGCCGCCGCTTCGCGCTCTCCTTGACGGTGAGGCGGTCGATGATGACCTCGATCGAGTGCTTCTCCTGCTTCTTGAGCTTCGGCGGCTCGGTGAGCGGGTGCACCACACCGTCGACGCGCACGCGGGAGAAGCCCTGCGTCTGCAGCGAGCTGAACAGGTCGACGTACTCGCCCTTGCGCGCCCGGACGACCGGGGCGAGCACCTGGAACCGGGTGCCCTCCTCCATGGCCAGCACCTGGTCGACGATCTGCTGCGGGGTCTGCCGCGAGATCGGCTTGCCGCAGTTGGGGCAGTGCGGCTGGCCGGCGCGGGCGTAGAGCAGCCGCAGGTAGTCGTAGACCTCGGTGATCGTGCCGACGGTCGACCGCGGGTTGCGGTTGGTCGACTTCTGGTCGATCGACACCGCCGGGGACAGGCCCTCGATGAAGTCGACGTCGGGCTTGTCCATCTGGCCGAGGAACTGGCGGGCGTAGGCCGACAGCGACTCGACGTAGCGGCGCTGGCCCTCGGCGAAGATCGTGTCGAAGGCGAGGCTGGACTTGCCGGAGCCGGAGAGGCCCGTGAACACGATCAGGGCGTCGCGGGGCAGGTCGAGGTGGACGTCCTTGAGGTTGTGCTCGCGGGCGCCGCGGACGACGAGGCGGTCCATGTGTTCCCTGTCGGTCGCTGGGCGGGTGAGTCGGTGTGGAGCTGTGGCGGTGCAGGCAGGCGCACCCGGACGGACGGCGGCCGGGCCGCGCACGCGGGTGCTGCTCAGACGGGTGCCGCGGCCGGTGACGCGGCGGGGTCGAAGACCGGCGCGTGACGGCGCCACGGCCGCCGGCGTTCCAGCTCTCCGGCCAGCCAGAGTAGTCGTCCTTCGGCGCCCGGGGGGCCGACGAGCTGGACCGACAACGGGTGTCCCTCCGGCCCCACGCCGGCAGGGAGGGCGAGGGCGGGCAGGCCCGTGACGTTCCACGCTGCCGTCCACGGGGCCCACCGGGCGTTGGCGGTGACGTTGGCCACGAAGCCTCGCTCGTGCCACGGCCGTGCGGGCAGCGGCGGACCGGTCGTCACGGGGCTGAGGAGCAGGTCGACGTCCTCGAAGAAGGCGATCGTCCGCTCCCGGAACCGCTCGGCGGTCGACGGGCGCACCAGGCCCGCCCGGCGCACGAGCCGGCCGACCCGGGCGTGCGCGCGACTGCGCGGCTGCAGCAGCGTCCGGTCGACCTCGAGGGCCGCCGCGTCCACGTCGGCACCCGCCATCCAGCGCGCCACGGTCCCGAGCGCCACGGCAGGAGGAACAACGGGGTTGCGCCGGACGACCACGTGGCCGGCGTCCCGGAGCGCCGTCACGGTGGCATCGACGGCGGCCGACGTCGCCGCGTCGGCCCGGAGCCCGGGCAGGGGCGAGCGGGTGGAGACGGCGATGCGCAGCGGGCGACCGGGAGCGGCCGGAGACGTCGGCTCCTCCCCGGCCAGGACCGCCGTGCCCAGGACGAGGTCGCCGACCGTCGTCGCCAGGACGCCGTTCTCGACCATGCCGAACCAGTCGTTGGCCAGCGTCGGGACGACGCCGCGCCCGGGCTTGAGCGTCACCAACCCGCAAGCGGCCGCCGGCAGGCGCAGGGAACCCATGCCGTCGTTGCCGAGCGCGACGGGCACGCTGCCCGAGGCGACCGCGGCCGCGCTGCCGCCGGAGCTGCCGGCCGGCGACCGCGCGGTGTCCCAGGGGTTGCGGCTGACCGCGCCGGGTGCGTCGGTCGCGGCGTAGAGACCGAGCTCAGGCATGCGGGTGATGCCCACGACGACCCCTCCCGCGGCCCGCACCCTCGCGACGACGGCGTGGTCCGCGGCGGCGGGCTCGTGGGCGCAGGCCGCTGTGCCGACGGTGCAGGTCTCCCCGGCGACGGGGATGTTGTCCTTGACCCCGATCGGGACCCCTGCCAGGGCCAGCGAGGCGCGACGGGGATCGGCGTCGACGGCGGCGGCCTCGGCGAGCGCGGCCTCGGCGCGCACCACCCGGAAGGCCCCGATGCGGGCGTCGACCGCGGCGATGTGGTCGAGGTGCGCGCGGACCACGTCGACCGCCGTCAGGTCGCCGGAACGCACCCGTGCGGCGATCTCGGTGGCCGGCAGACCGACGACCTGAGCAGCGCCCGGAGACCCGCTAGCGTCCATGACAGAGGAACCTAACCGCGGCCGCTGACACTTTCCGATCGGAGTCCAGATGACCTACACCGGCGACGTCGAGGTGGGCGGACCGGCCGACGTCCGGGAGCTGCCCGGGCTGACCATCACCAAGCTCGCCGTCTCCGAGATGGCCAACAACGTCTACCTGCTGCGCGACGCGCAGACCGGCGAGGCGCTGCTGGTCGACGCCGCGGCCGAGCCCGGGAAGCTGCTGCAGCTGGTCGAGGGCGTCGACGTCCGGACCGTCGTCACCACGCACGGGCACTGGGACCACCACCGCGCCCTGCCCGAAGTGGTCGAGGCGACCGGCGCCGTCACGGTGGCCCACCCCGCCGACGCCGGCGACCTGCCCGTCCCGGTGCAGCGGCCGGTCGAGCACGGCGACACGGTGACCGTGGGCGGGCAGACCCTCGAGGTGGTGCACCTGCGCGGGCACACCCCGGGCAGCATCGCGCTGGTCTGGCGCGGGCCGGAGGGCGCGGGCACGCACGTCTTCACCGGCGACAGCCTGTTCCCGGGCGGTCCTGGGAGGACGACGAATCCGGCCGACTTCACGTCACTGATGGACGACCTCGAGGAGCGGATCTTCGGTCGCCTGGACGACGACACGTGGTTCTACCCCGGGCACGGCAAGGACAGCACCCTCGGCGCGGAGCGGCCACAGATCGCCGAATGGCGGGCGCGCGGCTGGTAGTCGCTGCCCCTCAGCCGGCCGCTCGGGACACCGACGCGCGCCCAGTTGGCGGCGTCAGGACGGGTTTCGAGCCCCTGACCATCGACGTCAGGTCCACGTGTGCAACCGGATGGCGCTCAGGGCCTTCGACGGAATGCCATGAAGGCGGGGGCCTCCCCGGAGCACGCTTGCGGGAGAGAGCCGGCGAGCGTGACGGATGGAGGCCCGGTCCGGATGACCGGCACCTGGGTGCTGGCCGAGCTGTCCCGGCGGGATCTGGTGCCGGCGATCTGGCTGCCCGATCCGGCGGTGCGGGCAGAGCGGGAGCGCGAGCACGCCTACGTGCCGCTACTGATGACCACCCGGGGGATCGGCTGGGTGGTTCGTCACCATCATGTCGCCGGCCGGCGTGACCTTCCACGAGCGGGGCGGCCGACCCCGGGTCGGCCCGATCGTGGTGGCCTTCGATCGGCTGCGGCGGCGAGACGCTCTGATGCGGCGCCCGCCCACTGCTCGACTCCGCGCTGGACATCCTGGGATGGGCGGACGAGAACCTGCACTGGGTCAGCCGCGCGTTGTCGTGGAAGGTCTGGATGTACTGCCCGGAGACGCCGGTGCAGCGTCGACGGTGGCACGTCCCGGCTCGGCCGCCGACCTCGAAGCGCCGAGGGTGATGATGAGACCCGCACCGCGGCGTCACCCCAGGAGGACTGTGATGGCTGACATGGACAAGCTCGACGCGCCGAGCCGGCACCTGCTCGCGCAGGACGCGGATGCGGGCTCCGAGGCGGAGGTGGGCATCCTCCTCCGGGGACGCGGCGCTTTCACCGAGAGTCAGCTCGATGCGCTCCGTGCCGACGGGGCCGAGGTCCGCACCGTGGCCGGCGACGTGCTCAGCGCGAGCGTCGCACCGACGTCGCTACCCGCCCTGGCGAGGCACGACTTCGTCACGCAGGTCCAGCTCTCCCAGCCGCTGCGCCCCGAGGACGGCCATCTGGGAGCGGCGTCCTTCTACGACACCGAGTAGGGCATCGCGGGGACGCCGGCCAGAAGTCCCACCGGGGGTACCGAGCCCGGACACGCCACCCGCAGACAGGCGGCACCGATGCCGGCGAGCCCGAGGAGGAGTCCGCTGGACTCGGAGCCGTCCACGGTGCCGCACGTCCAGCTCCCGTCGGTCGCCACGGTGGCCAGTGCCAGATCGACGACGCGCACGGCGGCCTCGCGGTGTTCGTCGACGCCGAGGACCTCCGCGGCGTGGACGAGCAGATCGACCGCCCCCATGACGCCATGACAGACCGAGAAGTCCACCCGGCGGGGTCTCGGGGTGCGCACGCCAGCCGACAGGAGCCCGGCCAACGCGGTGTGGACGGAGGCCAGCGCAGCCCCGGCCTCGGCCTCGAGGCGCGGTCCGGGGGCGAGTTGGATGCCGCGCAGCCGGGTCAGCCCGATGCCGACGCTCCCCCGGCACCAGGAAAGGCCGGTGAGCTGACGGGTCTGCGGATCTCGCCAGCCACACGAATCGCGGTCGAACCATGCGTGCTCGAACGCCAGGGCGTCCCTGACGACGTCCCCGAAGCGCTCGGTCGCGCCGGTCGAGGCGAACTCCAGCATCGCGCGGGCGACACCCGAAGCGCCGTGGGCCATCCCGACCGGATGCACGGGCTCCCTGCCGAATCGCGTGGCTGCTGGCCGGTTCGCACTCCCGGGGCCGGTCGGGTCCGGCTGCGGCCACGCCACGCCATGGGGCATGGGATCGGCTGCCGTGGCCAACCCTGCCGCGATGATTCGAGACCGCTCCCCGACCGGTTCGCCGCGGAGAGCGGCCAGCGCGACGAGCGCGAGCAGGTTTCCCGCGGTACCGCCGAGCAGGTCGTGACCGGCGTGGCCGGTGGCCGGCAGGCGGGACTGCACGGCGGGGACCAGGCCGAGGGCTCGCTCGACCAACTCGGGCTCGTCCAGGAGCGTGCCCACGGTGGCCACCCCCCAGAGAGCGCCCAGATCCCCGGCGTACAGCCCGCTGCGGGGAAGGCGCCGGTGCGCGACCCGGTCCACGGCGTGGCGGGCCGCCCCCGTGGCTGTTCGGGCAGGACGAGCGTCCCCCGTGACGGCGCCGACGTGCCCGAGGAACCAGGCCACCCCCGCCGTCCCCTCGTACAGATCCGCGTCCATCGGGACACCGCCCGGCCCCGTCCACGTGCAGAGTCCGTCCCGCCACTCGGCATCGTCGCAGATGCGCCGGGCGAGCCGCCGAGCGGCCTCGAGCGCGTTCACCTCGGCTCCTCGACGGGCCATGGATACTCGCGGCTCGAACCCGGGTTGCGCCACGGCGCGTCCGCGTCGACGCCGACGGCACCCAAGGCCGCCCGGGCAGCGGTGGAGAGCACCTCCACATCGGTCACCCCTGCCCGCCGGCTCTCCGCGAGCGCGCCTGCGACGGCGCGGCAGCGGTGGGTGCCGAAGCTCTGGTCGCCGGGGTCCTCCGCCAGGGCGAGTCCGGGGGCGAGGTCGAGCGTGAGGGCCGGGATCCGCGCCCTGAGCCACGGCCTGACGCGTCGGTGGGCGGCGACGACACCCGCCCTCGCCGCAGGCCACTGGGCCGAGGGCAGGAACAGCACCACGGCGTCCGGCCGCCGGCACCGATCGGCATCGAGCGGACACTTGAGCACGTAGCGGCCGGCCGGGTCGAGACATGCGGTCACGCCCGCGACGACCCGGCAGAGCTGCGGGGGGTCGACCGACCAGTACAGCCGGACCAGCGGCTCTGCGACGGGTGCCAGGGTCCAGCCCCGACTCATGCTGGTCCACCAGCCTGGGAGGACGTCGACCGAATCACGCCGGGCACACACCCGGACCAGCGCCCCCGGCGTCGGACGCAACCCCACCCGGCCGGGGAAGACCAGATCCGCCGGGGCGACCCAGCGAACCTCCTCCTCGCAGGCCACGGGAACATGCCAGGGCGAAGGTGCGCCGCCCATGCGCCCGGGTGCCTCGGTGGCGTCCAGAACCCGCCATCCCGGTTCGAATCGGCCACTGGCCGCGTCGGCCGCACGCAGGTGAGCAGCCCCTTCCTCCGGGCCGAGACCGTGGCCTTCACCAGCGGCGGGTGCGTACCAACGGTCGTAGAGCCGTTCCGCGAGGTCCGCGGTGGTCGGCGCGTCCAGGGCGACCCGGGCCGCGGCGCTGAGCTGGGCGTCGTACGGCGGCACGCGGCCGGACACCTACGTGATCCCGGTGGGCAGGAGCAGGCGGGGATCACGGAGCACCCGCAGCGCGTCGTCGAGGAGAACACGGGCGAGGCGTTGGTCGGCGCTGACACACGCATGTTCCAGCGCCGTCTGCACCAGCCTCGCCCCGGCCAGCCTCGCCGCCCGCTCGACGAACGCTCCTGCCGTGACCGGGTCGGCACAGCGCGGATCCCGGTCGCGGGCGGTGTGGAGATAGGCCTCGAGGAAGTCCGCGGTCGAGTCCCCGGTACCGGCCCATCCGAGGTCCGGGCCCCGGTCCCGCCGCACCCGACGGACGACGACGTACTCCTGGAGGATCCCGGCCACGTCCCAGGCCGGATCCCCTACGGCCGCCTGTTCCCAGTCGATGACGCGCACGCCGGACTCCCCGTCCTGCACGCAGTTGTCCCACTTCACGTCGCCGTGCACCAGGCGGGACGGCACGAGCTGCCGCGCCAGCTCCGCGAAGTGGGCCCGCAGTTCTCGGCGGACCGCACCCAGGTCCAGCAACTGCCCCGTCACGGGTGGCCGCCAGCCCCCGGGAGTCAGGATGCCGAGGATCCAGGGCACCTCTGTGGGCACTCCCTCCGGGACGCGGAACGCCCCCGTGCCATCAGCGGCGAGGCCGTCCGGCTGGCTCCCGGCGCGCACTCGCGTGGCCCGGTGCCAGCCCGCCACCACCTCCCCCAGCCGCCGCGCCAGGACGGGCGGCGGCCCGCCGCGCTCCACGGCCCGGGCGTGCACCGGGGTGCCCGGTTCCACCGCCTCCATGACGAGCACCTGGAGAGCCGGATCGGACCAGACCGGCCTCGGCACGGCCGCCGCGAGGGCGGCGTGCTCCCTCGCCAGTCGGTAGATCAGCAACTCCCGGCCGAGGCTGCCCCAGCGCTCACCGGGTCGGGGCCGGGCCCGCTTGACGACGAGATGCCGCCCGTCCCGAAGTCGAACCGAGGCGACCAGGTGCGAACGGGACAGAGCGGTGACCCGCACCGCACCCCCGTGGACGTCGAGCAGGCCGGCCAGCCGGAGATACGCCACGGGCCCGCCGGCGAACGCCCCCGCCTCGGGGTCCACGTCTTCCGCCGAGACCCGGGAGCCGGAGGTCCGCCGGTCAGTACCCCGGGTTCCCGTACCAGTGGGAGGTGACACCGTCGTCCTCCGGCGCGCCGGAGCCGGCTCCGGCCTCGAACGACAGGCCGGCCCCCATGGCCCAGGACTCATCGGCGTCCTCCGTTCCCGCTGTCGACCAGGCCCGGCCAGCGCTGTGCCATCCCGCAGGGGAACCGGTCCACGACTCGGTGGAGGGCCACCCCCCACCCTGGCCGTAGGGATCGGCCCAGGAGGACCAGTCACCTGCCGGTTCCGGTTCGATCGGTGGCCAGCCACCCGACGCCTCGGGACCACCGGGTCGACCCGGTTGCGCCGTCGTGCCGACGCCTGGTCCGGGCGCCGCGGGGATGCACGGCGGGCCCACGGTGCGGGGCGGGCAGGGCGGGCCCAGGGTGCGGGGCGGGCACGGCGGGCCCAGCGTCACCGGGATGCACGGCGGGCCCAGCGTCACCGGGATGCACGGCGGGCCGAGGGTGACCGGGATGCACGGCGGCCGGATCGTCGCCGGGATGCACGGCGGCCGGACGGTCAGCGGTGGAGGGCACGGCGGTCGCAACGTCCGTACCGGCCCCAGCACGCACTGGAACGACGCTTGCGCGTCGAGCTTGCCGGCACCCCAGGCGTTGTTCGGTGTCGCTCCCGTGAATGCGTCCGAGCGTGCCCCCCGGATCAGGCAGTCCCGGATCTGGGCCTGCGTCAGGGTGACGTTCTTCTGCAGCAGCAGGGCCACGGTTCCCGTGACCATCGGCGCTGCCATGGAGGTGCCCTGCATGAGGCCGTAGGTGTCCCCCGTCGAGCTCGGCTGCGGTGCCATGAGCACCTGGCCGGGCGCGGCCACCGTCGGCGCCTGCCGTCCGTCCCGGGTGGGTCCGAGACTGGAGAAGCTGGAGATCGTGCCCACCCCGGATCCCCGGGTGACGTACGAGGCGGCGGTGATGATCTCCACACCCGTCCCGGGCACCGAGATCGTCCTCGCCGGGTTCACGAGCGGGGGGAGGAACCTCGCGGCCGCGTTCCGCTGGATCCAGGCGTCCCACTGCCCCAGGTTGACCGTCGTTCCTCGCAGGCCGAACGACCACGTCCCGGCCTGGACCGCCCCGACACCACCCCGGGAGATCACCGCGAAGATCCGGTTGTCTCCGTTCCCCGGGTCGTTGAGGTCGGAGTCGACGAACACCTCGTTGCCGTTGGGCAGGGCGATCGGCGGGGTGGTCGTGCTGCCCGGGACGACGGCACCGCTGGGCGTGCCGCCCGGTGGAGTGACCGTGAACTCGATCCTGTCGGGGCCGCGGTACCAGATGTCCACCGTGACCGCACCGCCCTGACCGGCGGGCACGGTGAAGGCGACGCTCTGCAGTCCACCCGCCGTGACGGTTCCGCTGGCGTGCCGGCCGGTGGCGCCTTCATTGCCGGCGGACTTGACCATCGCGCGACCGGGCCCGCCGAGCAGGTTGTCGATGCCGCGCTCCAGCAGACTGGTCCCGTCGTGCGGTCCGACGTTGTCCCCCTGGCTCTGGTTGATCACCACGGGGCGACCGAGCGAAGCGGCGAAGTCGAAGATGTACCGGATGGCGTCGAGCGTGTCGGCTGAGTCGCCGAGCCCCCGCTCGCCCGCGGCTCGACCACGGGTGTTCGCCACCACCACGATGTCCGCCTCGGGCGCGACGCCGACGAAGGTGAAGGCCGGCTGCCCCTGGCCGGCCACGGAACCGTCACCCGCGGCGATGCCCGCGACGTGCGTGCCGTGGAAGCCGTCGCCCGGGATCTGCAGATCGCGATGGCGCACGACGGCGAAGGGATCGGCCGCCCCGAGAGCGTTGTCGATCGCGACCTTCTGGTACTCGACGCCATAGGTGAAGCCGGTGGGACTTGCCTCGCCGCCTTGCGCGACGAGGCCCTGGTCCCAGATGGCGAGGACCCGGGACGTCCCGTCGGTCCTGCGGAACGCCTGGTGGGTGTAGTCGATACCGGAGTCGATGATCCCGACGAGCACGCCGCTGCCCCGATGGCCGGGCGGGCCCGTGTGGACGGCGTCGGCGCGGCTCTCGGGCAGAGCGAGATCCAGTTCCCGCCCCAGGACCCGTGAGGCCTCCATGCGCGTGACCGAGGGATGCTGCGCGAGCTCGTCGATCCGCCCCAGCTGCACCTCTCCGGTCGCGACATCGCCGGCGACGCTCCGAGTTCTGAAGCCGGCCTCCTCCAGCGCCGAGAGGTCGTCCTCGAACTGGACCAGAACGGACACCGCAGGGGCCCCGCCTGCGTCCACCTCGACCGCGAAGGCGACCTCGTCAGCGAGGTCCGGGGAGAGTTCCTCTCCCCGCTGGGCGAGGAACTTGAGGCCCGGGTCCACTTTCGCCATCGTTCCCTCCCGCTGTCGCATGCCCCGGATGTCGTCACCCACCGTGACGAGACGGGAAGAACGCGGCGGCCCGCGCAGCGCACGCCGCCAGCGGACGGTAGGCCCGCGGTCGTCACGCCCCCGTCACGGCGGCATCACCCTTCGGCCGCGGGCCACCGCCCCGGCGGCAGCCCCTGCCTGCGCTCCGTCAGATCGCGGTCGGCTGGACGCCCGCTGCCGGCCGTCCCGGACGGGGCGCCGGCGCGCTACTGATGACTCGCGGTGAAGACCCGGACGTGCACGTCGTGGCCGGTTCCGGTCTTCCTCAGCGGGCCGGTCACCGTCACGTCGAGCATCCCGGTCGGGCCACGCGCGGCCGTGACCAGTCGCTCGAACGCCGACTCCTCGTCCTCCTCGAGCGGCTTGGTGGAGCGGCTGAGGTGGTCCCACTGGATCTTCTCGGTCTGGGTGAGCCGTACCAGTCGGACCGCTGGGCGTGCCGTCCCTTCCACCAGCAGGAGTTCGCCGTCCCGCTGCACGAGGTCCCCGCGGAGGACCACCTCGATGCCGCGGAGCTCGTACGTCCCGTTGACGATGCCCGCGAACTGCCGGTGCCAGGTGTCCAGGTCGGGCAGCCCGTCGTCGCTGAGCACGACCTCTGCCGTCGAGTCGTCCACGTCAGGGACCGGGACGACGAACTGCACACCCGCCAGTCGTCCGAGCGCCTCGTGCGCGCCGCCCCAGCACGCGCCGATCCCGTACGGGCACGTCCCCGTGATGCCGACCACCACCCGGGTCCCCCGGGCGGATGCGCGCACCTCGGCCTCACGAGCGGAGATGTGCAGGTAGGTGGGTGGGGCTGCCGGCTCGGTCGTCACCGGCCGCACCCCGATCGCCTCGGCGGATCCGGCGGCGGCCGCGTCGCCGTCGGGAGCGAGCGGGCCGCCGATACGCACGGTCCGGGCCCGGGACGGCACTCCGGCCCCGTCGAGCAGGAACAGCATGTAGTGGCCGGGAGGACACCCGCTCGGCGCGGCCGGTGCGGTGACGGCCACGCCTCCGGGCTCCTCTCGGAACTCCACGAAGCAGATGCGCTGGTTCTGGTCGAACGAATGCGTCACGGACGGTAGGCGGACCAGGCTCACCCTCGAGATGCCGTTGGACGTCGTCGCGCCCACGACGAACGTCTCGCCGTAGTCCGCCGACTCGGGCGTCGAGGTGATGACCGGGCGCTGGCCACCTGTGAACAGGTAGGGCGGGGAGAAGATCTGGGCGTCGAGGTGGCTGTCCTGCGGATCGTTGGCGTCCACGTTGTTCGGTCGGTACTCACCCCCGCCGGCGCTGAGCACCGTGGCGTCGGGAAGGAGCACGGCCGTGGCGTGGTAGCAGCGGTCCACGGACTCGGCGGTCAGTTCCGTCCACCGCTCCGCCGCCGGGTCCCACAACTCCGCGGTGCGCACGGGCCGGCCCGGGCGCAGGTCGTTGAACCCGTCGTTGGGACCGCCACCACCACGGGTCCCGCCGGTGACCAGGACCGTGCCGTCGGGCAGGACGACGGCGTTGTGCTGACGGCGCCGGGAGGTCATCGGTGCCGTCCGTCGCCACTGCGCCGGAGCAGCGGCCAGATCGATGACCTCTGCCTCGGCGGTCGGTCGGTGATCGCCGCTGTCGTTGCCGCCGCCGAGGTACATGACCGCGTCCTCGTCGTACAGGACGGCGGGGCAGTAGTCGCGGTTGCCCGCCGCCCGCAACCCCACCTCGGTCCATGCGCCTGGCCGCGTGGTCGTCAGGAGCAGGGTGCGGTCGTTCGTCCCCGACATGAAGACGCGGCCGTCGGAGGTGACGTGCATCCGGGGGTAGAGCGGCAGCCCGATGAAGTCGAGTGGGGTGCCGTCTGCCTTGTCGATGGTCCGCCAGGTCCCGTTCTCCCAGACCTGCAGGAGATCGACCACCACGACCTGCCTGCCCGGTGGGCGTGCGGGGTCCACGTAGCTGCCGGAGAGGACCAGCACCGCGCCGCTCGGCAGCGTGGTGGCCGTCGGGTACCAGCGCCGTACCCGCTCTCCTGACGGTGTGGTCATGGGAGTTGTCGGCGTCCACGATCCCGTGCGCCAGTCGAAGAGCGCCGCCTGGCTGAGTCCGTCGCCGTCGGCGAGGTGGCCACCGACCACGAGGAGCCGACCGTCGGACAGGAACGTGTGGCCCGAGCAGAACAGGTTGACCTTCGTCCCGTCCGCCGTCCTCGGCTGCGGCGTGCTGGTGGCCGTCCCGTCCGCGGGATTCCAGGTGAAGGGCGTGCACTCGTGGACATCCAGGTCGTCGTCCGGACTGTCGCGTCGGCCCCACATGAGGACGCGTCCGTCCGGGAGCACGTTCGCGTGGACGGCGACGTTCGGGAGGCCGAAGACCGGCCCCCACCGTCCCTTCTCGGCCGGGTCCGCGACGGTGAATGCGAACGGTGCATCTCGGGCGACGGTCTCGTCGGCGGTGCGCGCGGAGACGTTGCCCTGCCTGTGCACGAAGGTCGTGTCGTGGTCGTCGTATGCGATGCGGAGGTAGTACCGGACGAGATCACCGGGCCGGAACGCGTCCGAGGGCACGGTCGCGGTGTAGTACTTGTTGTTGCCGGTGGTTCGGAGGAAGGCCATGGGCAGGGTGGTCCACGGATCGTCGGCCCGCCGGAACGACACGGCGCTGCCGGTCTGCAGCTGGTTGCCCGCGTTGCCTCCGCCCTGGAACTGGTTGCCCGAGACGATGGTGAGCACGGCTCCGGGGACGATCGCCCCGACCGGGTCGCGCATCCCCGCGAACCCGCGCGGTTCCGCCGCACCGGGGATGTGCCAGGCGTTGCCGAGGTTCGCCATGTCGACCCGCCTCGTGGTCGTCGCTGGTGGGTGATCCGGAGCAAGTCGGTGGCAGCCGCTCGTCGAGGCGGGTGTCGGCCCACCGGTGCGGGGGGGGCGCACCGTGCCTGGGGCCGGACCACCGGGTTCGGCGAACGTGGGAAACCACGGCAGGCCGACGCTGCCGTCCTCGCGGGCCTCGGCTTGACGGGCATCCACCCGGTTCGACGTCCAGGCCCCGCAGCGAGTGGTGGGCGCGGCCGGCGCACCGTCGTGCTCGACGCCGGCGCGCCGGCCCTGCGCGCTACATCACGCCGGCGAACCGCAGGAACGCGGCGATCGACGTGACCATGGCGCCGTCCGGGAGCCGCACCCCGGACGCCGGCGTCCATCCGGTCTGGTTCAGGTACGACCGAGGGTCGCGCCGGAGCTGGCCGATGATCGTCTCGGCGACGATCCGGCTGCCGACCGGTCCCAGGGCGTCGCCGCCCGTACGGACCTCGGACTCGCGGAGCACGTAGAACCACAGCGGCGTCCGGTCGACGAACCCGCCCTTGTCCAGCGCGTCGCGGACGCCCTGGTCCAGGCCGTCGGTGAGTTCCTGCGCCGTCATCGGAGGGATGCCGAGGGCGCCGGCGACCGCCTGCCCCGTGGGCAGGCTGAGCACGAACCCACGGAGCAGGTTGCGCCGGGCCAGGTGCTTGAGCAGCCGCCCGAGGTCACTGTCCGGGTCCACCTGGGTGTTCGCCACCTGGTTGACCATGTCGGCCAACGGTCCGGCCAGGAAGGTGTCGATCGGTCGCGCGCTGCGGATGGGGAAGAGGTCGTCGATCTCGACGAACCGCTCCCACTCGGCGGGCCAGTTGTCGGGCAGGGTGGTCGCGCCGCCGATGAAGCCGCCGGTGCCCGTGAACTGGAACAGCTGATCCAGCGTCGCCCGCTGCAGGAGGATGTTCCCCGGAGCACCGAAGTTGCGGTTCCAGTCGTAGGCCCCGCGGATCATGCTGTGGCCGAACCGGAAGGCGGCCACCGCGAACTCCAGCGGCATGTACGGCCGCGCCCGGCCGGCGAGGCCCAGCAGGTCGTCCTCGCTCGCGAGCACCCGGTCGACCGCGTCGTCCGCCAGGACGGTGGCGAGGTAGTCGTGCACGCACAACCACTGGTAGGTCCAGCGGGTGAGGTCGCGGGCGCGGGAGAAGACGGCCCCGACGCCGGTGCGCTCGGGTTCGTTGTTCCGCACCCAGTCGACGGCGTTGTTGTGGAAGCGCAGGAACGCGAGGTGGAGCTGGGCGACGACGAGGTTCTCGTCGTTGCGTCCGTCGCCGATCTGGGCGACACCGTCCACCCGTGGCAGGTCCCGCTCGCGGTCGCCCACCGGGGGGACGACGACCCCGGCGCCCGCCACCGACAGCTCGCCCAGTTGCAGCTTGGCCCGGTCGTCCGCCCGGTACGGCACCGCGACCTCGCCGAGCCCCGGCGGTGCGAAGGGGCCGTCGCCATACACCGAGTCGAGGTTGAGCGCGGGGTTGCGCTTGTTCACCAGCAGCGCGACGACGCCGTCCGGCGGCATGGGACGCAACGGCGTCACGTCGATCCCGATGACCCGGTCGTTGTCCGTCGCCGCGGTCAGGTCGTGGTCGACGAACTGGCCCCAATAGGTGTGGATGGGCGGGATCGGCGCGTTCTTCTGGGACGGCACCTGCTCGATCATGGCGTTGCCCAGGTCGTTGAGCGCCTCGACGGTGGTGGCCGCGACGGCGGGGGTCTCCGCCGGCAGCAGGTTGGCCGGATCGTCGACGAGCTCGCGGAACAGGTAGTCGAAGTCGGTCACCCCGACCAGCGCCAGCGCGTCGGCCACGTTCCCGGTCTCAGCGACCTCGGCGTCCTGCGTGACGTCACTGAGCCGTACCGCTCCGGTCTCGACCGCCTCCTCCGCGCCCGGCGCCGCATCGACGATCGCGTGCGCACCGTGCCGCATCCCCGTGATGACCCGCCGGCCGGGGACGTTCTCGCGAGGAGCCTCCGCCACCGGGGCCTCGGAGACCTCCGCGCGCGGACCGGGGATGCCGCCGACCACCGTGGTGCCGTCTGATGTCGTCGTCATGGATCGACCTCGCTGTCTGATCGATGGGGATCGAACTCGACGGCTGTCGGGTCGAGTCCGTCATCGATGGTTCTGCGGCCGCCGTCACGACGGCGTCACGCCGACGTCACTCGGGGGCGAGATCCGGGTCGGCGGCACGGAGCGCGGTGGCCGGTGCCCTGCGGCCCGGTGCGTACGAGACGCTCGCGCACAACAGCCTGCGCTCCTTGCTGTGGCGGCTCCAGAAGGCCGCGCCAGGGAGGGTGGATGTCCGTGACCTGACCGCCTGGGCGCGGAGCCTGCTCGACCCGCGGACGGAGGTCGCCGACGTCCTCCCCCTCGTCGTCGGCCGGACTGGAGAGCTCCTGCCGGGTGGTACGACGACTGGGTCCTGCCGGCGCGCGAGGGTCTGCGCAGCTCCGCAAGGCCCTGCTGGCGTCGGCGGACCCGCCGAACGGGGTGCAGCCCTTCGACGTGGCGCGGGGCTGCGGTCGCGTCGACGCAGTGGAGGCCGCGCGGCTGCTCGGGTGACGCACGGTCTCCGCCGCTACGGCCGGTAGACGTCCCCGGCGTCGACGTGGACGACGCCGTCGAGCTCGGCGAGGTTCCCGAGCTCGGCGGCGGGTGGGTCTGTCCGGGCCTCGGCGAGGACACCACGCTCGGCGCCGAGCGCCCGCACCTCGGCGAGTGGCGCGAGCGCGGCTGGTAGCCGGGACCGGTCGTGAATCGCCGGGCCGATCAGTGGGTACGGACCGGCGACCACGGGGACGTCGAGGGACCCGACCCGGGAGGCGCACGGTGCAGAGCGAGGCGAAGCGGGCAGCGCAGGACGCGCTGTTCGCGGCGATCCAGGACCAGGCCGAGAACAACATGAAGGCGGCGCTGCGGCCGGCGGAGAAGGCCCAGCTGCTGCGCGACCTGGCGGAGGCCTACCGCCTCGCCGCGGGGGGCTCGCTGGCGGACGCGACGGCGCGCAACGGCAGAGGTGCCGAGAACGGGGCGCGCGGGCAGGCGTCCGCGCGCTGAGCGGCTACTCGTCCTCGAAGAGGGCGATCAGCTCGTCGGCGGTGCCGGCGACGTGCAGCGGCACGACCGAGACGGTCCACGCCGGCCGCTGGCCGTCGAGCTCGACGGCGAGGTCCCAGGCGGCGCGGGCGGTGAGCGGGCCGAAGCAGGCGTCGTCGCCGTCCTCCCCCACCGCGACCTCGACCAGCCACGTGTCCGAGAGGTCGGTGGCCAGCTCGGCGAAGTCGGGCTCGGTCCCGTCCTCGGGATCGGGAGCGTCGGCCGGGACGGGGTAGATGAGCGCCATCGGGCGCACGTTACTCAGCCGACGTAGCCCTGCCGCACGTCGTCGACGATCCGCGGGCGGTCCAGGGTGGACGGCGCCAGCGACTGCCGCGGCCGGTCGGGCGGGAACACCCCGGCGGCCTGCAGGGTCGCGTCGTCCAGCGAGCGCAGCGCCGGGGCGGACGGCGACAGCGCGAGCGACGGCGGGCTGCCCACGGCGGCCAGCGCGAAGCCCCAGTCGCCGAAGCTCGGCACGTGCACGTGGTACGGCGTGACGCCGAACCCGGCCGACTCGACGGTGCTGACCGCCCGCCAGTAGGCCGTGGGCGTGGAGTACGGGCTGCCGGACTGCACGACGACCAGCCCGCCGGGGGCCAGCACGGTCGACACCAGCCCGTAGAACTCCGTCGAGTACAGCCGCCCGAGCGCCGGGGTGTCGGGGTCGGGCATGTCGACGACGACGGCGTCGAACGGCTCGGCCGGCGCGTCCCGCAGCCAGCGGAAGGCGTCCTCCACGACCACCTGCACGCGCGGGTCGTCCAGGGCGTGCGCGTTGAGCTCCGCGAGCCGCGTGCGCGCCAGGTCCAGCACCGCGGGGTCGAGCTCGACCTGCACCACCTCCTCGACCGAGGGGTGCCGCAGGACCTCCCGGGCCGCCAGCCCGTCGCCGCCCCCCAGCACCAGCACCCGCCGCGGGTCGCCGGCCAGCACCGGGTGCACCAGCGCCTCGGTGTAGCGGTGCTCGTCGACGCTGGAGAACTGCAGGTCGCCGTCCAGGTAGAGGCGCAGGTCGTCGCCGCGCTCGGTGAGCACGACCTCCTGGTACGCCGAGTGCTCCGCGACCACGATCGGGTCGGCGTACAGCCGCTGGCGCGCGGTGACCTCGATGTCGTCGGCCTGCACGAGCAGCACGCCCAGCAGCGCGGCGGCCAGCAGCAACGCCGCCGCCGACCCGCGGCGGGCCCACCGGCCCAGCTGCGGGCGCAGCAGGAAGACGGCGACCACCGCGGCCGCGGCCAGGTTCACCATGCCGGTCACCGCGGCCCCGCGCACCTGCCCGGTCAGGGGCAGGAGCACGAACGGCCAGGCCAGCCCGCCGAGCAGCGCGCCGGCGTAGTCGGCCGCGTTGAGGTCGGCCAGCAGCGAGCCGGAGGTCCGCGCGTCGAGGCCGCTGCGGCCCGACTGCAGCAGCGTCATCAGCAGCGGGACCTCGGCCCCGACCAGCACGCCCAGGACGGCGGTCGCCGCGACGAGCACCCCGCCGCTGGTCCCGTAGAACGAGAACGAGACGTAGAGGGTGACCGCGGAGATCCCGCCCAGGACGCCGAGCAGGATCTCCACCGCGACGAAGGTCGCCGCCGCCCGCCCGAGGAACGGCTTGACCAGCAGCGCGCCGACGCCCAGCGCCGCGACGTAGCCGGCCACGATGAGCGAGGTCTGGGTGATCCCGCCGCCGGCCAGGCTGGTCGAGAGGGTGAGCAGGACCAGCTCGTAGACCAGCCCGCAGGCCGCGCAGACCGCCACCGCGGCCAGCAGCAGCGGCCGGAGGAGCCGGACGCGGGCCGGCGCCGGCGCCCGCGCGACGGTCGCGGTCACCGGCTCAGGACAGCGAGGCGGCGTTCACCGCACCGATGGCCAGCAGGCTCGCGGCGACCGCCCAGCTCGCGCCGCACAGCCGCGGCTCGTTGACGAGGTTGCGCAGGTGGCCGGGGACGAAGGCGTCGAGCAGCCGCAGCGCGACCGCCTGCAGCGCGATCCCGACCAGGCCGTAGACCAGGGTGTCGACCAGGCCCGTCGCCAATCCCAGCTCCTCGTCGCTGGTGATGATCGCCGTCACCACGATCAGCGCCAGCGCGAGGTGGTTGCCGGCGAGCAGCACCGCCGCGTTGGGGTTGCGGTCGGTGTAGACCTGCGCGCGCAGGTTGCCCGGCGTCAGCAGGTCGAGGACCGCGAACCCGAGCGCCAGGATCAGGAAGCCGACGACGAAGTAGAGCAACGTGGCCACGACGCCGTCGCTCAGCAGCCCGACGTCGACCGACCCGAAGTCGAGGGCCTGCACGGTCGCGGTCACGCATTCCTCCTACGAGAGCTGGTCACTTGGTGTCCCCCGGGCCGCCGTCGGAGGCGCCGCCGGCGGGCGATCCCGGGGTGAAGCCCGGGCCCAGGTAGGCGAAGAAGCCGCTGCGGTAGCGGCGGTCCAGGTCCTCGACGCGGATGCTGCTGCCGCTCGCCGCCGGGCTGACGGTCACGATGTCGTCGTCGTATCGCAGGTACTCGTTGCCGCCGTCGGCCGCGCGGGCCGCCGGCCGGACCGCGTCGGCGATGCGGGCGGTCACGGTGCCCACCGGGTCCGGCGAGGAGTACGTGCGGGTGTCGCCCGACCCGGTGCCGTTGCCGAACGTGTCGTCCAGGTAGCCGCGCACCTGGGTGTCGCTCCCGGCGCAGCCGGCCAGCAGCACGAGGGCGACCAGGAGTGCCCCGGCCCAGCGGCGCGCCCTCACGGCGTCCACCGGCTTCTCGTCGTCACGACCACCCCGTGCTCCTCCCCCGGGTACAGGTGCCAGCTCTCCCACTCCCAGCCGCCCTCGGGCAGGGCCGCGGCGGTGAGCGCGGTGACCGCGGCGTCCGCCCCCGGGAAGGCGCCGCACAGCCAGGCCGGGTCGGTCTCGGCGAGCCGGTGCAGCCGCCGGGCCTCCGCCTCGAGCTCGGCGCGCGGCACCTCGCGGGTCTCCGAGGAGAGCCGGTGCGCGCCCGAGCGCGCCGAGCGGGGCAGCCGCGTGCCGCCGGCGGCGACCGCGTCGCAGGAGACCTGCTCGGTCAGGACGGCGCCCGGCACCGCCGCCGTCACCACGTGCGAGGCGCCGAGCACGCCGAGGGTCAGCGAGCCGCCGCGGCCGTCGGACAGCGTGAGCTCGGCCAGCGCCTCGGGGGCGGGGACGTCGAGGACGAGGCCGAGCGCGTCGGCGCGGACGTCGCGGGGCGCGATGTTCAAGAGATGCAGGGTCATAGGACGTGCACGGTCATGCCTCGGGCGTCCGGTGGTAGACGATCAGCTCGCCGAGGGAGACCGCGCGCCCCGTGGAGACCTCCCAGGACTGGGTCTCCGCCCAGCGCTCGAAGGCGATCAGGCCGGTGCCGTCGACGGTCTTGTAGTCGGCGTAGTCCATGACCCCGCTGGGCGCGGTGCCGGTGGTGCCCTCCGCGGTGTACCGCGCCCGGCCGCGCTCGACCTGGCGGTGCACCCGGTCGTCGAGGACGACGTCGCCGTCCGGCGTGAGGTTCGTGCCCTCGCGGCGCATCCACAGGGTCATCTCGAGGTCGCCCTCGTCGTCCTCCACGGTGAGCCAGCGGCGACCGGTCGAGCCGTCGAGGAGGTGCTCGCGCCAGGTGACGCCGCCCTCCTCGAGGGTGATCGTCCCCCGCACGACGTGGTCGATCCCGGCGTAGGTGATCACGTCACCCGGACCGATCTTGTGCGGGTCGTAGAGCTCGGGCTGGTCGGCCAGCGGGTCGACCCGGCGCGGCGGCGGGGCGGAGCGGGCGCGGCGGGCCCGGAGGACCACCACGACCACGCCGATCACCACGGCCAGCGCCAGGACGACGAGCAGCACCTCGGTCATCGAGCGGGGGTCTCCTGCGGTCGTCGGAGGTGGGACGGCGGAACCGTATCGCCTCCCGGCGGCCGGCCGGGCATCCGTCCGCACGGGCGGGTGCGGTCACCCGATCCGCAGGTCGTGGCGGCGGTCCGGCGCGAGGAAGGCGAGCAGGCGGGCGCCCTCGACGGCCAGCTCGTCGCGCTGCGGCCCGGTCAGCGGCAGCGAGGGGCGCACGTGCAGCACCGTCGCGTCCCCGTCCCGCCGCGCCGCCCACGTCGCGCACACCCGGCCGTCGACGAGGACCGTCCCGGTCCAGCCCCCGGGGCCGCCCTCGAGGAGCACGTGGTCGGCGTCGGCCACCACCCGGGACCGGTCGGCGTAGCCCAGGGTCGCGTTGTCGTACTCGGCCAGGAACCGGGCCGGCGCGGGGGTGTCCGGGTCGGGCAGCGGGGCGCCGGGGACGTCGGCGAGCTCGGCACCGTCCGGGGTGCGGAACCGCCGCAGCCGCGGGCCGAGCCGGTCCACCACCTCGCCCAGGCGGGTCAGGCCGCACCACGCCTGGACGTCGCGCACCGTGGCCGGGCCGAACGCGGCGAGGTAGCGCAGCACGACGTCGTCGACCGGCGCCGGGCCGGTCCCCTCCCCCAGCCACGCCGCGGTCGGCGCCATCACCGCGGCACCCGTGCCGGTCCAGGTGCCGCGCGGCGGCGGCTGCACCCACGGCACCCGGTAGCTGACGACGAAGGCGACCGCCTCGGCGTCCACGTCCGGGCGCCGCTGCGCGAGCGCGCGGGTCAGCTCCGCCCGGCCCATCGGGCGCTCGGCCAGCAGGACGGCGGCCTCGGCCAGCAGCGCGGTGACGTCCTGCCCCCGCAGCCGCTGGCCCCAGGCGGTGCTCGCCACGGTGCGGTCGAGGACCGGCTGGAACAGCGGGCGCAGCGCCAGGGCGTCGGCGGCGGTGACCAGGTGGATCGTCGTCCGCATCAGCTGGGTGCGCACCGCCCGCCGGGTCACCAGCAGTGCGTCGAGCGAGGCCGGCTCGTAGCCGTCCAGCCGGTCCCACAGCGCCAGGTGCGGCACCCGCGGCACCTGCGCCTGCAGCCCCACGAGGTCCTCGAGCGCGCGCTCCACCGGCCGCGCGACCCGCTCCAGCAGCAGCTGCCGGGCGAGGGTCGCGCGGCCGAGGGCCCGCAGGCCGAGGACGTCGCTCAGAGGTGGACCCCCTTCGAGAGCGCGCCGTCGACGAGGAGGTGCGCGCCGGTGGTGAAGCTCGACGCCGGGCTGGACAGGAACACCACCGCCCGCGCCATCTCGTCGGGCGTGCCCATGCGCCCGGTCGGGTTGGCCGCCAGCTGCGACGCGTAGAGGTCCGGCAGGTCGCGCTCGGCGCTGTGCCAGAACCCGTTCTCGAAGTAGGTGTTGCCCGGGGAGACGACGTTGGCCCGCACGCCGCGCGCGGCCAGCTGGTCGCCGAGGCCGGTGATGTAGCCGTAGAGCGCCGTCTTCATCGTGGCGTAGGGACCGGCGGCGAAGTCCGCCTCGCGCCCGGAGACGCTGGAGATCGCCACGATCGACCCGCGGCCGCTCGCCTCCAGGTGCGGCAGCGCCGCCCGGACCAGCCGCACGGTGTGCATGAGGTCGACCTCGAAACAGGCGTACCAGTTCTCCTCGGTGTCGGCGACGGCGAGCGCGCTGACGTTGGCGACGACGGCCTCCAGGCCGCCGAGCCGGCCGGCGGCCTCCTCCACCCAGGCCGTGAGCGCGGCGCCGTCCCGGACGTCGAGCTGCGTGCCCCGGCTGCCGGGCACCGCCTTCTCGGTCTCCTCGATCTCGCCGGCGTCCCGGGCGCAGAACTCGACGGTGGCGCCCTCGGCGGCGAAGGCCTCGACGATGGCGCGGCCGATGCCCTTGGTGCCGCCGGTGACGAGCACACGGGCGCCGTCCAGCTGGAGGTCCATGGTGTCTCCTGTTCTCAGAGGGAGGCGGCGCGGGTGCGCAGCTCGGCGTGCAGGCCGCCGTAGGCGGCGGTCGGGGGGAGCAGCGCCTTGGCCGCCTTGACCACGGCGCTGTAGTTGGCGTCGACGACGTTGGCGACCGGCACCTCGGTGATCTGCGAGAGCAGCTGGTAGGCGTCCATCGGGTGCAGGCCGTAGAGCTCCTCGAACCAGCGCACCAGCTCGACCTGGCCGATCCGCCAGGCGTCCTCCAGCGGCCGGCTGGAACCCACGGTCATCCAGTGGGTGTCGTCCTCCAGCCGCGGCCAGGCCGGTGCGCCGCCCTTCACCAGCTCGACGATCACCGTGGTGGTCATGGCGCCCTCGACCGCGGTGCCGCAGGCCTCGCCCTCACCCTGGCGGTAGTGGCCGTCGCCGACCGAGAACAGCGCGCCCTCCACGTTGACGCCGAGGTAGCAGGTGGTGCCCGGCCGCATCTGCGGGGTGTCCATGTTGCCGCCGAACCGCTCGGGCACCAGCGAGCTGCGCACCTCGCCACCGGGCGGCGCCACGCCGACGGTGCCGAGCATCGGCGCGACGGGCAGCTCCACCGAGAGCTCGCTGTGCCGCGCGGCGAAGGTGACGGTGTTCCGCGCCCGGTCCAGCTCGTAGATCCAGGTGGTGTCGGGCAGCGCGTCCTGCAGGGTCGCCGTCCGGTCGGTGCTGGTCAGCCCGCCGAAGAACGGGATCGCCGCCGAGGCTCCCCAGTCGCGGGCCGGCTCCATGGCGGCGAAGTGCAGCGCGAGGGTGTCGCCGGGCTCGGCGCCCTGCACGTGGAACGGCCCGGTCTGCGGGTTGACGTAGCGCAGGTCGACCTTCTCGCTCGAGAGGTCGGTGACCTTCCGCAGGGCGCCGCAGAACGCGTCGTCCGACCACAGCCGCAGCGCGGTGCCCGGCGCGACCGTCCGCAGCGGCGCGACGCCGCCGAAGGTGAACGCGTACTGCTCGAACGTGGGAACGACCTCGACGACGTCCATGCCGCACCCTAGAAGGACCCCCTGGCCCCCGCCGCCGGGACAACGGCTCAGGGACGCAGGTGGGCGTGTCCCGTCGTCAGCTCCGCCACGGTCCGGACGCCGAGGAGCTGCATCGTGCGCGAGATCTCCCGGGTGAGGATGTCCGCCACCCGCTGGACGCCGCGCTCGCCGCCGGCCATGAGCCCGTACAGGTAGGCCCGGCCCACCAGGCACGCGCGGGCGCCCATCGCCACGGCGGCCACGACGTCGGCACCGTCGAGGACGCCGCCGTCCAGGTACACCTCCGCCCGGTCGCCGACCGCCTGCACGACCGCCGGCAGCTGCTCGAGCGGGGTGACCGAGCGGTCCAGCTGGCGGCCGCCGTGGTTGCTGACGACGACGGCGTCCGCGCCCGCGTCGACGACGGCGCGGGCGTCGTCCACCGTCAGCACGCCCTTGACCACCAGCGGGCCCGGCCAGGCCTCGCGCAGGCCGGCCAGGTCGGCCAGGGTCGCCGCGGGCTCGAAGACCCGGTCGACGAGCTCGGCGATCGTGCCGCCCCACGAGTTCAGCGAGGCGAACTCCAGCGGCGGGGTGGTCAGCAGGTCGATCCACCAGCGCGGGTGGACGGCGGCGTTCGCGACCGTCCGCAGCGTCAGCCCCGGCGGGATCGAGAAGCCGTTGCGGACGTCGCGCAGCCGCGGCCCGGCGACCGGGGTGTCGACGGTGAGCACCAGCGCCTCGTAGCCCGCCGCCTTCGCCCGCTCGACGACCGCCGAGCTGGCCTCGCGGTCGCGCCAGAGGTAGAGCTGGAACCACGTGCGGGCGCCGGGCGCGGCCTCGGCGAGCGCCTCGACCGACGTCGTCCCCATGGTCGACAGCGCGTACGGGATGCCGGTCCGCTCGGCCACCCGGCCCACGGCGCACTCCCCCTCGGTGTGCATGAGCCGCGTGAAGCCCGTCGGCGCGAACACCAGCGGCAGGGACGACGGCGCGCCCAGGATCGTCGTCGACGGGTCGACCACGCTCACGTCGCGCAGCACGCCCGGGAAGAACTCGACCCGCTGGAACGCCTCGCGCGACCGGCGCAGCGAGACCTCCGCGCCCGCGGCGCCGTCGGTGTAGTCGAAGACCGCCCGCGGCACGCGGCGACGGGCCTGCTCGCGCAGGTCGCCGACGGTGGCCGCCCGGGCCAGCCGGCGGTCGGTCGCGTCGCCGGGCAGCCGGCGCGGCCGCACCAGCTCGGAGAACTCCGCCCACCGGGGGACCCGTCGCTGGACCACGGCCCCACCCTGCCTCAGAGGTCCTCGTCCAGGTAGAGCAGGGCGTAGGCGGCCAGCCAGTGCTCCACCACGTAGTCGCTGCCGCTCACCTCCGCCAGCTCCGGCTCGGCGTGCCGGCGGGCGGTGTCCAGGAGCAGCTCCCGCGCGGCCGGCGCGTGGGCGGCCAGCCGGCGCAGCGCCCAGGCGCGGCTGAGGTTCAGCCCGTGCAGGTGCGCCGTCTGCCCGTCGGAGGAGTCGGCCACCACCGCGGGCTCGAACAGCGGCCGGTCCGCGAGACCGGGCAGGTAGCGCGCCAGCCAGGGCCCGAACTCGTCCGCCGGCAGCACCTCGGTCATCAGCACGGCCTCGGTGAGCACCGGCGAGAGGAAGTCGGCGCCCGAGGGCTCCCAGCGCACCGGCGCGTCCGCGTCGTCCGTGAACCAGCGGCGGGCGGCGTCCTCGACGGCGCCCAGCACGCGGTCGTCGCCGTCCGCCGCCCGGCGCCGGGCCGACGGCAGCGACCGGACCAGGCCGAAGGCGCTGTTCGGGTGGACGCCGTGCCGCACCGGGTAGGGCGCGCGCGGCAGCCAGGCCGCCAGGGCGTCGAGGAGGTGGTCGGCGAGCGGCTGGAGCGCCGCCGCCCAGGGCGCGGCGCCCGGCCAGGCCGCCGCCTCCTCGTGCAGGGTCAGCGCCCAGCCCCAGCCGTACGGCCGCTGCGCACCCGGGTTCGCCCGGTGGTGGGCCGTCTCGGTGGCGAGGGCGCCGGGCGCCAGGTGCTCGTCGAGCACCGCCCGGACGGCCCCGGCGTCGACCTCGTCGGGGAACCGGCGCAGCAGGCGGAGCAGCACCCAGTGCATCTCGACGGCGGAGTGCCAGTCGTAGCTGCCGTAGAAGGCGGGGTGGCGGTCCCGCGGCCGCTCGGGGGCGGCGCCCGGCGCCGTGTAGAGCACCCGCAGGTCGTACGGGTACTCGGCGCGGACGGTGCGCAGCGCCGTCGCCGCCAGCTCCCCGGCGACCGCCTGCAGCCCGGTCACGGCACCCGGGTGGAGCGCACGGTCAGCGGCGCCGGGTCGACCGGCTCGCCGGTGTCGACCGCGGGCGTCGCGGCGGCCGGCGGCAGCTCCACCGTGCCGCCGTTCGCCGCCGTCGGCAGCCAGCGGGCCCACCAGCGCAGCACGTGCTCCAGCCGGGCCAGCCGGTGCTTGGGGCGGCCGGAGCGGGTCAGCTCGTGCCCCTCGCCGGGGAACAGCAGCAGCTCGGTGGGGACCTCGCGCCGCTTGAGCGCGACGTAGAGCCGCAGGCCCTGCTCGACCGGGCAGCGCCAGTCCTCCTCGGAGTGGATGACCAGCGTCGGCGTCTCGATCCGGTCGACGCCCGTCATGGCGCTCTGCGCCGCGATCCGCTCGGGGTCGGTGCCGAGGTACTGGTCGGGGAAGAACCACCCGATGTCCGACGAGCCGACGAAGCTGACCGGGTCGACGAACGCCCGCTCGCTGATCCCGGCGACGAACCGCGTCGTGCGGCCGAGGACCAGCGTGGTCATGTAGCCGCCGTACGAGCCGCCCATGATCCCCACCCGGGAGGCGTCCAGCCGGCGGTCCTCCAGCGCGGCGTCGAGGAAGGCCACGACGTCGTCGGCGTCGAGCGTCCCCCAGCGGCCCTGGATCGAGCGGCCGTGCGCCTGCCCGTAGCCCGACGAGCCGCGCGGGTTGCACTGCACGACCGCGTAGCCGGCCGACACGTAGGTCTGCGTCTCGTCGAACAGCGTCCAGCCGTACTGCGCGAAC
Organism: Geodermatophilus sp. SYSU D00691; assembly: GCF_054050275.1. Classification (NCBI taxonomy): domain Bacteria; kingdom Bacillati; phylum Actinomycetota; class Actinomycetes; order Geodermatophilales; family Geodermatophilaceae; genus Geodermatophilus; species Geodermatophilus sp. SYSU D00691. Next base: position 51,961 of record NZ_JBJGYZ010000009.1, on the reverse strand, counting down.
GGGCCGCCGTGGATGTTCAGCAGCACCGGGTGCGGCCCCGGGCCGGCGGGCACGGTGACCCAGCCGTGGACCGGGTAGCCGTCGGGCGCCGTCGCCGTCCGCTCCTCCATCCGGTGCACCCGGCCGGTGGCGCCGAGCTCGCGGCCGAAGCCGGTGAGCAGCCGGCGCCGTCCCGGCGTGAGGGCGATGAGCTCGCCGGCCGACCGGTCGTGGGCGACCGTGGCGACGACGACACCACCGCCGGCGGCGAAGCCGCGGACGGTGAACGGGCCGTCGACCAGCGCCACCGGGTCGCCGCCGTCGAGCGGCACGCGGAGCAGCTCGACCGCCCCGCGGCGCTCGACGCCGACCAGCGCCGCGCCGTCGACCAGCACCGTCGTCGGCGTCTCGTCGCCGCGGTGGTGCTCCTCGGGGTCGAGCAGCGGCTCCAGCGGGCCGCCCGCCGCGTCGACCCGGCACAGGGTGGCCTGGCTGCCGACGAAGCCGAGCCCGTCCGGCCCGAGGTCGGGGACGGCGGTGAGGTAGAGCGTGCGGCCGGTGCGGTCCCACACCGGCCGGGAGCAGTCGCCCTGCGACTGCGTGATCCGGCGCAGCTGCGTGCCGTCGGGGCGGACGGCGTACACGTCGGTGACCAGGTCGCGGTCGGCCCGCTCGTGCCGGGCGGAGACGAACGCGAGCTCGGTGCCGTCGGGGCTCCAGGCCACGTCGGTGCAGTCGGCGTCGCCGGTGGTCACCTGCACCGGCCGCGGGGGTGCCGCCGCGTCGTCCCCGCCGTCGTCGGGCAGCGCGACGACGAACACCTGGCTGCGCCGGTCGGTCACGAAGCCGACGGCGTCCCGCCGGAACTGGAACGTGGTGATCAGCCGCGGCGGCTCGGCCTCCGGGCCGACGCCCTCGACGGTGCCGTAGCGACCCTCCTCCGGCACGCGGGCGACGAAGGCGAGCCGGCGCGAGTCGGGCGACCACACCGGGGCGCCGGCGCCGAGCGGGCAGTCGGTGAGCGTGCGCGCCGCCCCGCCGGAGGTCGGCAGCACCTGCACCTGGGGACGGCCGCCGGGCGCCGCCGACAGGTAGGCCAGCCAGCGGCCGTCCGGCGAGAACGTCGGGGCGCTGTCGCGCCCGCCGGAGGTCAGCGGGCGGGCCGGGGCGGAGCCGTCGGTCGGCACCGCCCACAGCTGGCCGCGGTACTCGTCGGCGTCGAGGTCGAGCCGGGTGACGGCGACGACGGCGATCCGGCCGTCCGGCGACACCGTCGGCACGCCGGGGATCCGCAACAGCGAGAGGTCGGTCGGCCGCACGACGGCGACGCTAGCCCAGTCGGCGGCCGGGGCGGGTCCTGAGCACCGCTAACGGGTGAGCCGTAGCCTCCTCCCTGTGACTCGGCGCGTGTTCACCGGTGGGCAGGTCTTCGACGGCACGGGCAGCCCAGCGGCCCGGGCCGACGTGGTGGTGGAGGACGGCCGGGTGGTCGAGGTGGGCCTCGGTCTGGACGGCGACGAGGCGGTCGACTGCACCGGCGCGACGGTGCTCCCGGGGTTCTTCGACTGCCACGTGCACGTGATGATGAGCGGGGTCGACGTGCTGCGGCAGCTGCAGACGCCGTTCAGCTACGCGTTCTACGAGGCGGTGCACAACCTGCGTCGCACGCTGGCGCAGGGCTTCACGCACGTGCGCGATGCCGGCGGCGCCGACCTGGGGGTCGCCGAGGCGGTGCGCAACGGCCTGATCGCCGGCCCGCGGATGCAGATCTCGATCAGCATGATCAGCCAGACCGGCGGCCACGGCGACGGCTGGCACGTCTGCGGGGCCGATCTCCCCCACCTGCAGCCGCACCCCGGCCGGCCGCGGACGGTCGTCGACGGCCCGGACGAGATGCGCCGCACGGTCCGCGAGCTGGTGCGCGCCGGCGCCGACGTGCTCAAGGTGGCCACCAGCGGCGGAGTCCTCTCCGCCCGCGACGACCCGCAGCACCCGCACTTCCGCCGGGCCGAGCTCGACGTCCTCGCGGAGGAGGCCGAGGCCGCCGGGATCGCGGTGATGGCGCACGCGCAGAGCACGGCCGGGATCAAGGCCGCCGTCCGCGCCGGGATCCGGTCGATCGAGCACGGCATCTTCCTCGACGACGAGGCGATCGACCTCATGCTCGAGCGGGGCACCTGGCTGGTGCCGACGCTGTCGGCGCCGCGCGCGGTGCTCGACGCGGTGGCGGCCGGCGCGGCGCTGCCGGAGGCGATGCTGGCCAAGGCGGTCGCGGTGCAGAAGGTGCACGACGCCTCGGTGGCGCGGGCTGCGGAGGCCGGCGTGCGCATCGCGATGGGCACCGACACGGGGGTCGGCCCGCACGGGTCGAACCTCGGCGAGCTGGCGCTCATGGCCGGGGTGGGCATGAGCCCCGAGGAGGTGTGGCGGGCCACGACGCTCGAGGCGGCCCGGCTGCTGCGGGTCGAGAACGGCTACGGCAGCCTCGAGCCCGGCAAGGTGGCCGACCTGGTGGTGCTCGACGGCGCCCTGCACGACCTGACCGGGCTGGCCGGCCGGGTGCGCGAGGTCTACCGCGACGGGCAGCTGGTCGCCGCGGGCGGCGCGACCGTGGAGACGGGCGTCGCGCCGCCGCGCGACCGGCTGTAGCGGGTCAGCCCCGCCGCTCCCCTGCCGGGTCCTCGTCGGTCGCGGCGATGCGCGGCTCGGCCTCGGCCAGCGCCTCGGGCCCGCGCGAGGGGATCCGCTCGGCCTCCTCGGGCTCGACCACCGGCTCCTCGGCGGAGACGAACTGCCCGCGGGTCTTCACCAGGCTGGCCACCGTGGCGATCAGCAGGACGCTGAGGATCACCGTCAGCGACAGCCAGATCGGGATCGTGGGCACCGACTCGATGTGCTCGCCGCCGTTGATGAACGGCAGCGTGTTCTCGTGCAGGGCCTCGAGCACCAGCTTGACGCCGATGAAGGCGAGGATCACCGCCAGGCCCAGCGACAGGTAGACCAGCCGCTTGAGCAGGCCGCCGAGCAGGAAGTAGAGCTGCCGCAGACCCATCAGCGCGAAGACGTTCGCGGTGAACACGATGAACGCCTCGCGGGTGAGGCCGAAGATCGCGGGGATGGAGTCGAGGGCGAAGATCAGGTCCGTCGTCCCCAGGGCGAGGAAGACGACGATCATCGGCGTCCAGTACTTCTTGCCGTCGCGGGTGACCCGGATCTTGGCGCCCTCGAAGTCCTGGGTGATCGGCAGGACCTTGCGCATCCGCCGGATGAGGGCGTTCTCCTCGTAGTCGTCCTCCTCGCCGCGGTGCCGGACGAGGTTGATCGCCGTGTACACGAGGAAGACGCCGAAGATGTAGAACACCCAGCTGAACCGGGCGATGATCGCCGCGCCCAGCAGGATGAAGATGCCGCGCAGGACGAGCGCGATGATGATGCCGACCATCAGCGCTTCCTGCTGCAGGTGCCTGGGCACCCGGAAGCGGGCCATGATGATCACGAAGACGAACAGGTTGTCGACCGACAGCGAGTACTCGGTGAGCCAGCCGGCGTAGAACTCCGTGGCCCGGGTCGCATCGGTGACCAGCAGGAACAGCACGCCCCAGAGCAGGGCCAGCGCCACGTAGAAGCTCACCCACAGGCTCGCCTCCTTGATGGAGGGCTCGTGCGGGCGACGGGCGACGATGGCGAGGTCGGCGAGCAGCAGGACCGTCAGCCCCACGAACGTCGAGACCTCGAACCAGACGGGGAGCTGCTCCACGGGTCCTCACCTTAGGTGCCGGGCGCTGCGGGCGCCGAGGCGCCGGGGCGGGGTGGTCGGGTGTGCGGGGGCTCCGCCGGGGGCTGCATACCCCCGGCGGAGCCGATCCATCAGGTGCGGGTGCCCCGGGCCCCGGCGGGGACGTCGTCGGGCAGGTCGCCGTCGTCCCCGCGAAGGGTCCCGTCGCCGGCCGGCTGCCCGTCCGGGACGGGGGCGGACGTCGCCGGCGCGGGCGAGGTGCGCGCCCCCGTCACCGCGCGGGCGCGGTCCCGGCGGTCCTTGGCGAGGCTGGCGACGGTGGTGACCAGCAGCGTGAGCAGGATGACCGTGAGCGAGAGCCAGGTGGGGATCTCGGGGATCACGGTGACGTGCTCACCGCCGTTGAGGAACGGCAGCTCGTTGGTGTGCAGGGCGTGGATCAGCAGCTTGACCCCGATGAAGCCGAGGATCACCGCCAGCCCGTAGTGCAGGTAGACCAGCCGGTCGAGCAGTCCGTCGATGAGGAAGTACAGCTGGCGCAGGCCCAGCAGCGAGAACGCGTTGGCCGCGAAGACCAGGAACGTCTCCTGGGTGAGCCCGAAGATCGCCGGGATCGAGTCGACCGCGAACAGGATGTCGGCGCTGCCGATGGCGACCAGCGCGACGGCGAGCGGGGTGATCAGGCGCGTGCCGTCGATCCGGGTCGTGAGCTTGTCGCCGTGGTACTCGTCGGTGGTCGGCAGGAAGCGGCGGGTGAACCGCAGCACGCCGTTCTCGTGGTACTCGTCCTGCCCCTGGTGCCCGCCGCGCGCCTGGGCGACCGCCGTCCAGATGAGGAAGGCGCCGAACAGGTAGAAGACCCAGCTGAACTGCTCGATCGCGGCCGCGCCGACGAAGATGAACAGGGTCCGCAGGGCCAGCGCGAACACGATCCCGTAGAGCAGGACCTTCTGCTGCAGCGCCCGGGGCACCGCGAAGCTGGACATGATCAGCACGAAGACGAAGAGGTTGTCGACCGACAAGCTCTTCTCGGTGATGTAGCCGGCGAAGTACTCCCCGCCGTACCGGGCGCCGTAGAAGACCCAGACCAGCAGGCCGAAGACGACGGCGACGGCGACGTAGGCGATCGACCAGATCGCCGACTCGCGGAGGGTGGGCTCGTGCGGGCGGCGGTGGCCGAGCAGGTCGAACACGACCATCGCGACCACGGCGCCGACCGTGACGGCCCACACCCAGAAGGGGACATCCATGCGGCAATACCTCCGGTGACTGGCGTGCGTCAGCGACCGGAGGTCTCTCCCACCGCCCCTCGTCGGGCGGCCGGCGGGCCGGGGACCAGCTGGTCCCGTACTGACGACACCGCCGCGTCGGGATACTCCCCTCCACGTGCGGACCACCGGGAGCAGGCAGGCGTCATCGCCCGCGCGTTCCCGTGGGTCCGAGGGGTGCAACGCGCCGCCGTCGGGATGAGTTCCCGGGGCTACGCCGGCGGGCGCTTGCTCCTCGGCAGGGCGGCGACGATCGCCTCGTAGGAGGTGTCGACGAGCTCCCGGACCTCGTCGTCGGGGACGGCGCCGGTCCAGTCGACGGCGTTCCAGCCGTACCGGCCGATGCAGGAGCTCACCGTGACGGCGCCGGGGTAGCGCTCGCGCCACTCGGCGGCCTCCGCGGCGTCGCGGCCGCACTTGAGCCCGACCGTGCCGCCGTCGAGGCCGATGAACGCGAAGGCCTTGCCGCCGACCTTGGCGACCAGCTCGGCGTCACCCCAGGGGTAGGTCTCCTCGGCGCCCGGCTTGGCCAGGCAGTAGGCGACCAGCTCGTCCCGCTCCACCCCGACTCCGTCCCTGGTGACCATCGGCAGGTGGCCGGCCGACACGCCGTCCGGCCCGGCCACCTGACGATGATCAACTGCGAGTGGCTCCTAGGCGTGCGCCGCGTCCAGCTGGCGCAGCTCCTTCTTCAGCTCGGCCAGCTCGTCGCGCAGGCGGGCGGCGACCTCGAACTGCAGCTCGCGGGCGGCGGCGAGCATCTGGTCGTTCATCTGCGTGATGAGGTCGGCCAGCTCGTTGCGCGGCAGCCCCTGGACGTCGATGGCGCCCGCCTTGCCCTTGGACCCGGCGGCCTTCTTCGACGACAGCCCCGGCACCGGCGCCTTGCCGCGGGACTGCTGCCGGCCGGAGCCGCCGACCAGCTCGGCGCTGCCGTCCTCGGCCTCGCGGTAGATGCCGTCGAGGATGTCGACGATCTTCTTGCGCAGCGGCTGGGGGTCGATGCCGCGCTCGCGGTTGTAGGCCATCTGCTTCTCGCGCCGGCGGTTGGTCTCCTCGATCGCGGTCGCCATCGACGGCGTGATCGTGTCGGCGTACATGTGCACCTGGCCGGAGACGTTGCGCGCCGCACGGCCGATGGTCTGGATCAGCGAGGTGCCGGAGCGGAGGAAGCCCTCCTTGTCGGCGTCGAGGATCGCGACCAGCGACACCTCGGGCAGGTCGAGGCCCTCGCGCAGCAGGTTGATGCCGACGAGGACGTCGTACTCGCCCTGCCGCAGCTCGCGCAGCAGCTCCACCCGGCGCAGGGTGTCGACCTCGGAGTGCAGGTAGCGCACCTTGATGCCCAGCTCGAGGAGGTAGTCGGTGAGGTCCTCGGCCATCTTCTTGGTGAGCGTGGTGACCAGCACCCGCTCGTCCTGCTCGGTGCGCAGCCGGATCTCGTGCACGAGGTCGTCGATCTGACCCTTGGTCGGCTTGACCACGACCTCGGGGTCGACCAGGCCGGTCGGCCGGATGACCTGCTCGACGAACTCGCCGCCGGAGCGGCCCAGCTCGTAGGGGCCGGGGGTGGCGGAGAGGTAGACCGTCTGGCCGATCCGCTCCTGGAACTCCTCCCAGCGCAGCGGCCGGTTGTCCATCGCCGAGGGCAGCCGGAAGCCGTGCTCGACCAGCGTCCGCTTGCGGCTCATGTCGCCCTCGTACATGCCGCCGATCTGCGGCACGGTCACGTGCGACTCGTCGATGACCAGCAGGAAGTCGTCGGGGAAGTAGTCGAGCAGGCAGGAGCCGGCGCTGCCGGCGGCGCGGCCGTCGATGTGCCGCGAGTAGTTCTCGATGCCGGAGCAGAAGCCGACCTGGCGCATCATCTCGATGTCGTAGGTCGTGCGCATGCGCAGCCGCTGCGCCTCCAGCAGCTTGCCCTGCCGCTCCAGCTCGGCCAGCCGCTGCTCCAGCTCCGCCTCGATGCCGCGGATCGCCCGCTCCATGCGGTCGGGGCCGGCGACGTAGTGGGTGGCCGGGAAGACGAAGATCTCCTCGACCTCGCGGACCACCTCGCCGGTGAGCGGGTGCAGGTAGTACAGCCGCTCGACCTCGTCGCCGAACATCTCGACGCGGACGGCGAGCTCCTCGTACACCGGGAAGATCTCGATCGTGTCGCCGCGGACCCGGAACGTGCCGCGGGTGAAGGAGAGGTCGTTGCGGGTGTACTGCTCGGTGACCAGCGTGCGCAGCAGGTCGTCGCGGTCGTGGGACTCCCCCACCCGGATGCGCAGCGACCGGTCGACGTACTCCTGCGGCGTGCCCAGGCCGTAGATGCAGGAGACGGTGGCGACGACGATCACGTCGCGGCGGGTGAGCAGGCTCATCGTCGCCGAGTGCCGCAGCCGCTCGACCTCCTCGTTGATCGAGGAGTCCTTCTCGATGTAGGTGTCGGTCTGCGGGACGTAGGCCTCGGGCTGGTAGTAGTCGTAGTACGAGACGAAGTACTCGACGGCGTTGTCGGGGAACAGCTCGCGGAACTCGTTGGCCAGCTGCGCGGCGAGGGTCTTGTTCGGCGCCATGACCAGCGTCGGGCGCTGGACCTGCTCGACCAGCCACGCGGTGGTCGCGGACTTGCCGGTACCGGTGGCGCCGAGGAGGACGACGTCCTTCTCCCCGGCGTTGACGCGTTCGGCGAGCTCCTTGATCGCGGTCGGCTGGTCGCCCGAGGGCTCGAACTCGCTGACCACGCGGAATCGTCCCGCGGTGGGCCGGATGTCGGTCTGCGCGCGCACGGGGACGACGGTACGTCGCCGGTGTGACAGAACGGGTGGCTGAGCGGCCTGGTGCCCGCGGGACGGGGTGGACCGCACCGGCTACTTGTCCTCCCCGCCCCCTCCCCCTAGGTTCCCTGTCGCAGCAGCGGTGCCCGCCGGGGACCAGCGCCACCCGGCCCGGCCGGGCGAGGTCGGACCCCGGTGGGCGCCGCTCTCTCGTTCCTGCGGGTGACCCCGCTCTCCTCCGGCCGATCCAGGTGTGCGGGAGGCTCGACCCGGGCACAGCGCCCCGCGAGCCCGTACCGACCTCCTCCCCCAGTCCGGGGAGGGAGGCCACTGCCCTCTCCCCGGAGGGCCACCGCAGGAGGAACGACCCGCATGACACAGGTGTGGCCCGGCACCGCCTACCCGCTGGGTGCCACGTACGACGGCACCGGCACCAACTTCGCGATCTTCAGCGAGGTGGCCGAGAGGGTCGAGCTGTGCCTGTTCGACGAGGACGGCACCGAGGAGCGCATCGTCCTCGAGGAGATGGACGGCTTCGTCTGGCACGCCTTCCTGCCCGGCATCCAGCCCGGGCAGCGCTACGGCTTCCGCGTGCACGGCCCCTACGACCCGGAGCAGGGGCTGCGCTGCAACCCGAACAAGCTGCTGCTCGACCCCTACGCCAAGGCCATCGACGGCCAGGTCGACTGGGACGAGGCCTGCTTCGGCTACCACTTCGGCACCGGCGAGCGCAACGACGACGACTCGGCGCCGCACATGCCGAAGTCCGTCGTCGTCAACCCGTACTTCGACTGGGGCGTGGACCGCCCGCCGCGGATCCCGTACCACAAGAGCGTCATCTACGAGGCCCACGTGAAGGGCCTGACGATGACCCACCCGCGGATCCCCGAGGAGATCCGCGGCACCTACTCGGCCGTGGCGCACCCGGCGATCATCGAGCACCTGCAGGACCTCGGGATCACCGCGATCGAGCTGATGCCGGTGCACCAGTTCGTGCAGGACGACACCCTGCTGCAGAAGGGCCTGCGCAACTACTGGGGCTACAACACGATCGGCTTCTTCGCGCCGCACAACGAGTACGCGACGGCGACCGACGGCCAGCAGGTGCAGGAGTTCAAGGGCATGGTGCGGGCCCTGCACGAGGCCGGCATCGAGGTCATCCTCGACGTCGTCTACAACCACACGGCCGAGGGCAACCACATGGGCCCGACGCTGTCGTTCAAGGGCATCGACAACCGGGCCTACTACCGGCTGGTCGAGGACGACCTGCAGTACTACATGGACACCACGGGCACCGGGAACTCGCTCAACGTCCGCACCCCCCAGTCGCTGCAGCTGATCATGGACTCGCTGCGCTACTGGGTCACCGAGATGCACGTCGACGGCTTCCGCTTCGACCTCGCCTCGACGCTGGCCCGCCAGTTCCACGAGGTCGACCGGCTGTCGGCGTTCTTCGACCTGGTGCACCAGGACCCCGTCGTCAGCCAGGTCAAGCTGATCGCCGAGCCGTGGGACGTCGGCGACGGCGGCTACCAGGTCGGCAACTTCCCGTCCCTGTGGACCGAGTGGAACGGCAAGTACCGCGACACCGTCCGCGACTTCTGGCGCGGCGAGGACGCGACCATCGGCGAGTTCGCCAGCCGGATCACCGGCTCGTCGGACCTGTACCAGCACTCCGGGCGGCGCCCGGTGGCGAGCATCAACTTCGTCACCGCGCACGACGGGTTCACCCTGCGCGACCTGGTCTCCTACAACGAGAAGCACAACGAGGCCAACGGCGAGGGGAACAACGACGGCGAGAGCCACAACCGCAGCTGGAACTGCGGCGTCGAGGGCCCGACCGACGACCCGAAGGTGCTGGCGCTGCGCGCCCGGCAGCAGCGCAACTTCCTCGCCTCGCTGATGTTCAGCCAGGGCGTGCCGATGCTGCTGCACGGCGACGAGATCGGCCGCACCCAGTGCGGCAACAACAACGGCTACTGCCAGGACTCCGAGCTCACCTGGATGGACTGGGAGTCCGTCGACGAGAGCCTGCTCGAGTTCACGAAGACCGTGATCCGGCTGCGCACCGAGCACCCCGTGTTCCGCCGGCGCCGGTTCCTCTCCGGCCGGCCGGTGCGCCGGGAGGAGGGCTCCCCGCTGCCCGAGGTGGCCTGGCTGACGTCGGACGGCGATCCCATGGGCGACGACGACTGGGACGTGGGCTTCGCCAAGTCGCTGGCCATGTACCTCAACGGGCACGGCATCCGCGAGACCGACGAGCGGGGCGAGCCGATCATCGACGACTGCTTCTACCTGGCGTTCAACGCCCACCACGAGCCGATGGAGTTCACGCTCCCCACCAGCGAGTACGCCGCCGCGTGGACCGTCGTCCTCGACACCGCCGAGCGCGGCGGGCTCGAGCCCGACGAGGTCAAGCCCGGCGAGACGGTGACCGTCGGCGCCCGCGCCACCGTCGTGCTGCGCGCCGCGCCGTGACCGGGCCGGGGAACGGCACCGAGCGCCGTCGCGGGGTCCCGTCGGCCACGTACCGGCTGCAGGTGCACGCCGGGTTCACCCTCGACGACGCCGCCGCGGTGGCCGGCTACCTGGCCGACCTGGGCGTGACCCACGCCTACGCCTCGCCGCTGCTGCGCTCGGCCGAGGGCAGCAACCACGGCTACGACACCGTGGACCACGCGCACGTCGACGAGGCCCGCGGCGGGCAGGCGGGCTTCGACCGGTTCGTCGAGGCGCTGCACGAGCACGGGCTCGGGCTGGTGCTCGACCTCGTGCCCAACCACATGGGCGTGGCCGACCCGGCCGCCGCACCATGGTGGTGGGACGTGCTGCAGCACGGCCGGGACAGCGCGCACGCCGGCGCGTTCGACATCGACTGGGAGTTCGGCGGCGGCAAGGTCCGCATCCCCGTGCTGGGGTCGCCGGACGACGTCGACAAGCTCGAGGTCGTCGGCGGGACGGGTGAGGGCAGCACCGACGGCGAGCTGCGCTACTACGACAACCGCTTCCCCATCGCGCCCGGCACCGGGGACGGCACGCCGAAGGAGGTCCACGCCCGCCAGCACTACGAGCTGGTCGACTGGCGCCGGGCCGACGACGAGCTCAACTACCGCCGGTTCTTCGCGATCAACACCCTGGCCGGCCTGCGCGTCGAGGACCCCGCGATCTTCGACGCGACGCACGAGCTGGTGCTGCGGTTCGTCGGCGAGGGCAAGGTCGACGGGCTGCGGATCGACCACCCCGACGGCCTGGCCGACCCGAAGGGCTACCTGGAACGGCTGGCCGACGCGTCGGGCGGCCGCTGGACGGTCGTGGAGAAGATCCTCGAGCCCGGCGAGGAGCTGCCGGAGAGCTGGGCGACCGCCGGCACCACCGGCTACGACGCGCTGGCCGAGGTGGACGACGTCCTGGTCGACCCGGCCGGCGAGGCCGCGCTGACCGCGCTGGACACCGAGCTGGCCGGCCGCCCGGTCGACTACGCGCAGCTGGTGCACGACTGCAAGCGCGAGGTCACCGACGGGATGCTCGGCTCGGAGGTCGCCCGCCTGCAGCGGGTGGTCGGCGACCTGCAGGGCGTGGACGGCGAGCAGGTCCGCGAGGCGCTCGCCGAGCTGCTGGCCTCGTTCCCGGTGTACCGCAGCTACCTCCCCGACGGCCGCGAGCACCTCGACGCCACGGTGGCCGCGGTGCGCGACCGGCGGCCCGACCTGGTGACCGCCGTCGACGCGCTGCACCCGCTGCTGGCGCAGGCCGGCACCGAGGCGGCGACCCGGTTCGAGCAGACCAGCGGCCCGGTCATGGCCAAGGGCGTGGAGGACTCCGCCTACTACCGGTGGGCGCGGTTCGTGGCGCTCAACGAGGTCGGCGGCGACCCCGCCCGGTTCGGCAGCACGGTCGAGGAGTTCCACGAGGCGCAGGTGCGGCGGCAGGAGCGCAGGCCCGCGTCGATGACGACGCTGTCGACGCACGACACCAAGCGCAGCGAGGACGTGCGCGCCCGGCTGGCCGTGCTCGCCGAGATCCCCACCGAGTGGGCGGACACGGTGCGCTGGCTGCTGTCCCGGCACCCGCTGGCCGACCGGTCGCTGGCGCACCTGGTCTGGCAGAACCTGGTCGGCGCCTGGCCGCTGTCGCGCGAGCGGGCGCACGCCTACGTCGAGAAGGCCGCCCGCGAGGCCGGGACGTCGACGACGTGGACCGACCCGGTGCAGGAGTTCGAGGAGCAGCTGCACGCCCTCGTCGATGCCGCCTACGACGACGAGGCCGTGGCGGCGCGGATCCACAAGTTCGTGGAGCGGATCGCGCCGTTCGGCCGGTCGAACTCGTTGTCGCAGAAGCTGCTGCAGCTGACCATGCCCGGCGTCCCCGACGTCTACCAGGGCACCGAGCTGTGGGACCTCTCGCTGGTCGACCCCGACAACCGCCGCCCGGTCGACTACGACCGGCGCCGGTCGCTGCTGGCCGCCCTCGACGCCGGGCAGCTGCCGCTGCTCGACGACGGCGGCGCGGCCAAGCTGCTGGTGGTCTCCCGCACGCTGCGGGCCCGCCGGGACGACCCCGGGTGGTTCGCCGGCTACGAGCCGGTCGCGGCGAGCGGGACGGCGGCCGACCACGTCGTCGCCTTCGACCGCGGCGGCGCGGTGACCGTGGCGACCCGGCTGCCGGTGGCGCTGGCCGCCGCGGGCGGCTGGGGCGACACCGCGCTGCAGCTGCCCACGGGCGCCTGGCGGGACGTGCTCACCGGGACCCGGGTGGTGTCCGCCGCTGACGGGGCACCGCTGGGTGAGGTGCTCGGCCGGCTGCCGGTGGCGCTGCTGGCCCGCGACTGACCCGGGCGCGCGGGACCCGCCCGTCGGGCACCCGACCCCGGACGACGTCCAGCGCCAGCGGCCAGTCGGGGTCCGTCCAGTAGCCGCCGTGGCCGCCCGGGCCGGTCACGGCGCGGGTCTGCAGGGCGAGGTCCCCGGGCACCGGGTCGAGCAGCCGCCACTCGTCGCCGCAGACCCGCCGGCCGGTGTCCGGGTCCAGCCAGTCGGGCAGCGCGCGGTCGGGGTCGCTCATCCGGCGGGAGGTGAGCGGGCCGCCGTCGGGGCTGTGGTCCCAGCTGGTGACCGGACCGGCGACCGGATCGGTGTCGCGGTAGAGGCTCACCCAGCGGAAGGCGGCGGCGACCTCGCGCAGCAGGTCGACGGTCACGTAGTGGGGGAAGCCGCGGGCGAACTCGCTGCGCAGCTGCGACCCGAAGGTGACCCAGCGGACGCGGCCGCGCACCTCCGCCGGCAGCCACAGCAGCGCGACCAGCGCGATCAGGCTGCCCTGGCTGTGCGCGGCCACGACGACCTCCGGCGCAGGGTCGGGGTTGCGCACCGGGGCCGCCCGGCGGTCGGCGTCGGCGCCGGTGTCCTGCAGCGGGTCCGCGACGCCGAGGTGCCAGCAGATCCGGCGGACCAGCGCGGGCACCACCTCCTGCGCGTAGGGCGGCGGCACGAACGGGTGGCTGGCCCGGGGCCAGAACGCGACGACGTCCCAGACGACGTTGAGCCCGCGCCGCGCCCCCTCCGAGCGCAGCGCGCCCCGGGCCAGCAGCACCGCCGCGGCCGCGATGCCGAGCAGGGTGACCTGCCCCAGCCCGATGACGACGTCGTCCCCGGTCACCGCCCCGCCCGCGGCGGAGCTGGCGCCGGTGAGCAGGCCCAGCGGGACCGGTGGCTCGCGGTCGAGGACGAACGCGGCGCCGATGGCCCCGGCCAGGACCAGGCCGAGCAGGGTCCACACCGCGAGGGCGAGCGGGATCGCGTTCTTCAGCCGCGCGGTCTGCATCGCGCGGCCCGTGCGGGCGACCCAGCGCGCCGGCAGGTGCAGGACCGGCGGGTCGCCGTAGGTCATGGCCGCCTCGGCCCGGTCGCGGAACCGGCGGCGGTCCCGGCGCAGCCGCAGGGCGGCGACCGCGCCGAGAACGGCGAAGACGGCGGCGGTGACGCCCCACGCGTACGAGAACCGCTGCAGCAGCGCCGGGCCCTGCACGGACGCGCCGAAGAGACCGTTGAGCAGCCCCTGCACGCCGAGGGTGAGGCCGGTGGTCAGCCCGACGGCGAGGTAGCAGCCGCTCGAGGCCGCCAGGCCCGCCGCCAGGCCGCCGGCGAACCGCCGGAACGGCCGCGGCGGCACCCGCGCGGCCGTCCGGGTCGCCGCGGCGAGCACCGCGACCGAGAGCACGAGCAGCGCGAGCCCCCCGAAGCCGGCGACGACGAGGACGGCGACGGCGACGGTCGTCCCGGGCAGCGGACCGGCGCCGTCGACGTCGGCCCCGGCCAGCGCGGCGAGGGCGAGCAGAACGGCGGCCCACGACAGCACCCGCACCGCCACGGCGGCCACCGACCGCCACCGCGCGGGGCCGTCGGCCTGCCCCCGGCCCGTGACCGACACCGCGGCCGCCACCAGGGCCAGGACGACGGCGACGCCCCCGCGCGGCACGGCGGCCCAGCCGACACCGGCGTCGACGGCGACCGAGAGCCCGAGCCAGCCGACGACGAGCAGGCCGGCGGCCCGGTGCAGCAGCCGCAGCGCCGGGTTGTCGGGGTCGCCGTCGAAGAAGGCGGCGTCACCGAGAGCCGCCGGGCCGCCCGCTCCGCGGCCCAGGTCGCACGGGCCGGCGGCGGCGAACCGGTACCGGCGGCCGGTGTCGGCCTGCCCGAGCCCGGAAAGGCCCGCGATGAGCAGGGCGGCCACGGCCAGCGCGACGTCGACGACCAGCCAGCCGGGCACCGGCCCGAGGCCCAACAGCCACTGCCAGGCGGTCAGGTCGACGACGACCAGGCAGGTGGCGAGGGCGAACAGCCCGGTGAGGACGAGCCCGACCAGGCGCAGCAGCGCGGCGGCCAGCGCCCGCGCCGCGCGGGCGGGACGGCCCGGACCGGACGGGAGCGTGTGGTGGGCGGCGTTGAGGATCCCGAACGGGATGAGCAGCAGCCACAGCCCCTGCGTCCACGACCCGGAGGTCCAGCGGCCCCAGTGGAACGCCTCGAGCACGTGCCCGTCGGGCGCCGGCACCTCGCGGCCGCGGGAATCGGTGGGGCGGAAGCACCGGCTGCGGTCGTCGCCGGCGACCTGGGCGGTGTGCGCGCTGCCGAGCATGTAGTCCGGCGGGGTGCCGCTCACCCCGTGCACGCGCAGCTCGACCCAGTCGCTGCGCTCCGCCGGCACGGCGGACAGTCTGGCGGCAGGATCGGGCCCGCGGCGAGGGTTGACCGCACGGGACGGGGGCATGATCGGCGCGATCCCGCACCTCTGGAGGCCCTCCGCATGTCCGCACCCGTCGAGTTCTCCGTCTGGGCGCCGCTCCCCGAGCGCGTGCGCCTGCAGGTCGACGGCGCCGTCCACGACATGCGGCGCGACGACGGCGGCTGGTGGCGGGCCGAGGTGGAGGCCGGTCCGGAGGCGGACTACGGGTTCCTGCTGGGCGACGACGACACGGTGCGGCCCGACCCGCGGTCGCGGCGGCAGCCCGAGGGCGTGCACGGGCCGTCGCGCCGGTTCGACCCGGGCGCGTACTCCTGGGGCGACGGCGCCTGGACCGGGCGGCCGCTGGCCGGCGGGGTCGTCTACGAGATGCACGTCGGCACGTTCACGCCCGAGGGCACGCTGGACGCGGCGGTCGACAAGCTCGGCCACCTCGTCGACCTCGGCGTCGACTTCGTCGAGCTGCTGCCGGTCAACGCCTTCAACGGCACCCACAACTGGGGCTACGACGGCGTCCTCTGGTACGCCGTCCAGGAGACCTACGGCGGGCCGGCCGCCTACCAGCGGTTCGTCGACGCCTGCCACCAGCGGGGGCTCGGGGTCATCCAGGACGTCGTCTACAACCACCTCGGCCCGTCGGGGAACTACCTGCCGCTGTTCTTCCCCGTCTTCGCCGAGGGCGGGGCCAACACGTGGGGGAACTCGGTCAACCTGTCGGGGCCGGACTCCGACGAGGTGCGGCGCTACATCATCGACAACGCGCTGATGTGGCTGCGCGACATGCACGTCGACGGGCTGCGCCTCGACGCCGTCCACGCCCTGGTCGACGAGCGGGCCACGCACGTGCTGGAGGAGATGGCGCAGGAGGTGGACAGGCTCTCGGTCGCCGTCGGCCGGCCGCTGGCCCTCATCGCCGAGAGCGACCTGAACGACCCGCGCCTGGTCACCCCGCGGGTGGCCGGTGGGCTCGGGCTGACCGCGCAGTGGAGCGACGACTTCCACCACGCGCTGCACTCCTCGCTGACCGGCGAGGGGCAGGGCTACTACGCCGACTTCGCCGAGGCCGGCCTGGGCGGGCTGGCCAAGACGCTGACCGGGGCGTACTTCCACGACGGCGCGTGGTCGAGCTTCCGCCGGCGGCACCACGGCCGGCCGGTCGACACCGCGCTGCTGCCCGGCTGGAAGTTCCTCGGCTACCTGCAGGACCACGACCAGATCGGCAACCGGGCGGTCGGCGACCGGATCTCCGCCTCCCTCTCCCCCGACCTGCTGGCCGTCGGCGCGACCATCGTGCTCACCAGCCCATTCACGCCCATGCTGTTCATGGGCGAGGAGTGGGGTGCGTCCACGCCGTGGCAGTTCTTCACCAGCCACCCGGAGCCGGAGCTGGGCAAGGCCACCGCGGAGGGGCGGATCGGCGAGTTCGCCGAGCACGGGTGGGACGCCGACGTCGTCCCCGATCCGCAGGACCCCGAGACGTTCATCCGCTCGAAGCTGGACTGGTCGGAGCCGGGCAAGGAGCCGCACGACCGGCTGCTGGAGGTCCACCGCACCCTGCTGGCGCTCCGCCGGGCGCAGCCCGAGCTGGTCGACCCCGACCTGACCGCCGTGGCCGTGAGCTGGGACGACGACGACCGCTGGTTGGCCGTGCACCGCGGCTCCCTGCGGGTGGTGGCCAACCTGGCCGGCGAGCCGCGCGAGATCGACCTCGACCGGCCCGCCACCGGCGTGCTGTTCACCACCGGCGAGCAGCCGCGCATCGACCGCGAGACGGTGACGCTGCCGGCGGAGACCGCGGTGGTGCTGACCACGTGAGGCGGCTGCTCCCCGACCCGGCCGACCTGGCGCCGGACGAGGTCGGCGCGGCCTACCGGCTGCCGCCCGGCCGTGCGCTGCGGATCAACTTCATCGCCAGCCTCGACGGCGCGACCACCGTCGCCGGGCGCAGCCGCGGCCTGCAGTCGCCCGGCGACCTGGTGGTCTTCCGGGTGCTGCGGGCGCTGGCCGACGTCGTCCTGGTCGGGGCGGGCACCGCCGCCGCCGAGGGGTACGGCCCGATGACCGACGACTCGGTCGTCGGCCGCATGCGCGTCGAACTGGGCCGCCCGGCGACCGCGCCGATCGCGGTGGTGTCGCGGCGGGCGTCGCTGGAGCCGGGCAGCCGGCTGGCGGTGCCGCCGACGATCCTGGTGACCTGCGCGGCGGCGGACGCCGGACGGCGGGCGGCGCTCGCCGACGCCGGCGTGCAGGTGCTCGTGTGCGGCGAGGACGACGTCGACCTGCCGGCCGCCCTCGACGCCCTGGCCGAGCGGGGGCTCACGCACGTCACCTGCGAGGGCGGGCCGCAGCTGCTGCGCACGGCCCTCGAGGCGGGCGTGGTCGACGAGCTCGACCTCTCGATCTCCCCCGCGCTGGTCGGCGGCGAGGTGCGGCTGCTCGGCGACGTGCCGCTCGCCGACGTCGTCCGGCTCGACCTGCGGCAGGTACTCGAGGAGGACGGGATGCTGTTCACCCGGTACGGCGTGCGCCGCGCCGCGGGTTGACCCGCTCCGCCGACGCTTGAGCCGCGCCACGGCCCGGCTCCACGGTCGCTCGACCGGCTCCACCTCCCAGGAACGCCGCGAGGGCGGCCCGGGAGAACCCGGACCGCCCTCGAGAAAGCTGCTGAGCTCAGACCGCCGCACCCTGGTCGAGGCGGAAGGTGACGTCGAAGCTGGCGGTGTCACCCTGCACCAGGTTGTTGGTGCTGTCGTCGGGAAGGGAGATCTGCAGGACGATGCAGGTACCGGCGCCCGGAGCGAGCGTGGTGGCGGGGAACGCAGCGTTCCAGTTGGCGAGGGTCGACACGGTGCCGAGGGCGTAGGACTGAGACGCGAGCGCCGTGCACTCGGCCGCCGACGCGGCCGACGTCATCGACCCGCGCACCGTGGCGAAGTTCTGGAACTCGCCGTGACCATCGTTGCCGCAGGTCGTGTCGCCGGCATCGGACTCCGGGTCGAGGCAGCCGTGCTCCCAGCTCTTCAGGTTGCCGAAGCTGGCCTTCAGGACGCCGTTGAAGTCCGAGTCCTTGTTGTTCGCGACGAAGTAGGCGAGATCCACCGACTGGCCGGGGTTGAGGTCGGCCGGGTCGACGTTCGCGGTGGTGGACTGGCCCGTGTTCAGCGTGAACTGGCCGGAGCCGACCTCGGTGCTGAGCGTCTCCTCTGCGTTGAAGGCGGCGAAGGTGCCGCTGGCGCCGAAGGCGACGAGGGCGGCGCCGCCCATGGCAGTGGCGGCGAGGACGATCTTCTTCACGGTGTCTCCTGTGGGGTGTCACCGTCACTGCGACGGTTTCTCGCCGGCCCCGTGCGCGGCGAACGGCATCGAGACTCCGGTCCCGCCCCACCCCCGGGCATCGTCAGATCTGTTGATTGCACCCCCATCTGGAACTCGTTCGTCACAATCGAACCGCTCGGCGCAGTCGCCCCTGCTTTACAGCCTCAACCCACGGACGGTCGGAGAGGCGTGTTCTGCTGCCTCCAGCGAGCTCTGGGGGGCAACAGCTGATGATCACCGCACTGCGCAGCACCGCCGCTGCGTCAAGACTCCACATCCAGCGCCGCGTCGGGCCCGGCCGTGTTGTCGCACTGCTCGCCGCCGTCGCAGTTCTGGCCGGGGCTCCGCTGGAGGCCCGGCACACGGTGCTGGCCGTTGCCGCCTCGCTCGGCTTCATGGGCGCCGGAGCCGGCTTCCTGCTGCGACACCGGGTGACGGGGACCCGCTCGGCCTGGGACACCGGCTGCGGTCTGATCCTGCTCGGCCTGCACCGGCCCGCGTCCGTGGCCTGCGACGCCCTCGTCGGTGACCGTGCCCCCGTCGTCGTGCCCGCAACCGCAGTGCTGTTCGTGCTCGCCGCCGCGGCGGCCTGCCTCCGCGCGGCCGCGCCGCACCGTCCGCGCCGCCGCGCCGTGCTCGTGGCCGGCGTCGGGGGCGCGGCGTTGACCGCCGCGCTCGTCCCCCTCGCCGCCGGCCCCGCCGTCGAGGTGGTGGCGCGGGGCGCCAGCGTCCTCCTGGTCGGCGTGCTGTGGAGCTCCGTCGCGGTCGCCGCGTGGCGCGGCGGCACCCTCGACGACCGGGACCGCGCCTCCACGCGTGCCCTCGCCGGCATCGCCCTGGCCGTGGGCGTGCTCGGCGTCCTCAAGTCGCTGCCCGCCGTCCTCCCCGTCACGGCGCCAGCCGTGCAGACGGTCGCCGACATCGCCCTTCTCGCCGTCGCGGTCACGGCGGTCATCACCGCTCTGCGCCGGCTCGACGACGCCCTCGCCGGCCAGGAGCGGTACGCCGCCGGGCTGCTGGAGCAGCTCGCCGGCCACGAGCGGCACCTGCAGGCCGTGCGCGCCTGCCTGCACGATTCGCGCGCCGTCGTGGCCGGGGTCAGGGCCGGCAGCTCGGCCGTCCGACACCTGCCGGCCTCCCCCTCCCGCGCAGACCTCGAGGCGGCGGTCGCCGCCGAGCTGGGCCGGCTCGAGCGCATGCTCCGGCTGCCCGAGCGGCCCGCGACGGCGGAGGCGGTCGACCTGGACCAGCTGCTCCGGCCGCTCGTCGTGAGCCACCGCGAGCGCGGCCTGCGCGTGGCCTGGGCTCCGGTGGAGCACCCACCGGTGGTCGTGGACGGCGACGCGCTCGCCGTGATCGTCAGCAACCTCCTCGGCAACGCCCTCGCCCACGCGCCGAAGGCGCTCTGCCACCTCAGCGTCGACGTCGACGACCGGCTGACGGTCACCGTCGCTGACGACGGCCCGGGGCTACCGCCGGCCCGCCGTGCGGCCGTGTTCGAGGCCGGCGCCCGCCGGTCGGGGAGCCCCGGCGAAGGGCTCGGGCTGGCGATCTCCCGCGATCTCGCACGGCGCCACGGCGGGGACCTCGTCGCGCAGGACGTCGCGACCGGCACCCGCTTCGTGCTCACGCTGCCGGCGACCCCTGCCCCGGCGGGCCTCCCGACGCCTCGCGACGGCCAGTCCGTCGAGGCCGTGGTCACCGCCCGGAGTGCCGCGTGACCGCCCCGGTCCTGCTCGTGGACGACCACGCCCTCTTCGCCCAGGCGGTGCAGATCGGCCTGCGAGCGACGGGCTTCGCCGCGCAGCGCGTGGCTCCCCGGTCGTCGGAGCAGGTCGTCGCCGACATCGCCGCCGCCGCGCCCACCACCGTCCTCCTCGACCTGCGGCTCGGCGCTGATGAGGACGGTGCCCCCATCGACGGGCTGGACCTCGTCGAGCCCCTGACCGGGCTGGGGTGCCGGGTCGTCGTCGTCACCGGTGAGACCGGCGACGCGACCTGGGGCACGGCGGTCGAGCGCGGTGCCGCGACAGTGCTGCCCAAGGACACCGACCTGGACCGGTTGGTCGCGGTGGTGGCCGCCGTCGCCGCCGGCGAGCAGGTGCTCGACGACGGGCGGCGGCAGGACCTGCTCGCCGCCGCCCGCCGTGCGCGCAGCGAGGAAGCCGCCCGGCTGTCCCCCTTCGCCCAGCTGAGCCGGCGGGAGGACGAGGTCCTCCACGCGCTCGCCGACGGCCTGTCCGCCGCGGCGATCGCGGCGGCCGCCTTCGTCAGCGAGGCGACCGTGCGCACCCAGATCCGGGCGATCCTCACCAAGCTCGGGGTGTCGTCGCAGCTGCAGGCCGTCGCCCTGGCCCGCCGGGCCGGCTGGCTCGACCGCGTGCCCAGCGCTGTCCTCGAGCGCTGAGACCGCACGCCGGACGCCCCGTCCGGCGACCTGCGATCAGCGGGGGGCGACCTGGACGGCCACGTCCGCGCTGTCGCTGAAGCCCCCGTCGCCCTGGGACAGGGTCACCCTGAGCCCGCCGGTCCACCTCTGACCGAACGCCGTGGCCTCGACGGTGATCGTCGTCGTGGCGCCGCTCGCCAGCTCGAGCAGGTCGACCCCGTGGCCGTCGGCGCTGCACGGCCGGATGCCCTGCGCGGGTGCCCCCTCCTCCGGCGCGGCGGTCACCGTGATCTTGGGGCAGTCGGCGAGCGGCCTCCCCTGGGCGTCGATCGCCGTGACGGTGAGCACCGCCTCGACCGAACCGCCGTTCGTCACGGCGACCGACCCCGATCCGCGGGGCGGCACCAGCACGAGCGTCGCGGGCGAGGCCGACACCGTCACCTGACCGGCGCCCACTGTCACCGGGATGCTGGCGTTGTCCGAGAATGCCGCGGACGTCGTGCCGACGCCGGTGAGCAGCGTCGCGGCCAGCACGGTCCCGAGGGCGAGCGTCGTCCGGGCCCTCACGCGCCGGCTCCTTCCACGACCGGGCGCCGACGACGCCGGCTCCACCAGAGGAACAGCACGAGTCCGAGGAGCACGACTCCCAGGAAGAGGGAGCCGTAGGTGAGCACCAGAGCACCGAGCGAGGTCTCCGCGGCCTGGGTGCGGACGTCGACCGAGTCACCGTCCACCGCCACTGGCGTCGTCTGCTCGCCGAGCAACGGGGCGCTGCCCTCGCCGACAGGTGCCGTCCCGTCGGCCGCAGCTGCGGTGTCGTCGGTCGCCGTCCCGGCAGCGGCCGGGCCACCCGCCGCGTCCGGTCCGCCGGCTGCCCCCTGGGCGCCGGTCGCGCCCTGACCGCCGCCCCCCGTGCCCCCGGCGCCCGTGACCGTCGTCGCGGTGTCGTCCTCGGCGGTCGTCGAGGGCGTCGACCGAGGCGGCGTGACGCCGGGGAGCTCGGCCAGGGTGCGCACCGCGAACCTTATGGAGTCCGACTGCGCGAGGTTGTCGTCGTCGTCGCTGGGGAAGGCGAGGTCGATCGCCAGGCACCCGGCTCCGTCGACGGAGAGGATCGCCTGCTCGTCGGGATCGGTGAGGATGAGTTCCTCCCGGGCACCGGAGGTGCGGCAGACACCGTCGACCAGCTGACCCGCCGTCACGAACGCCGTCAGCTGGCCGGCCAGGTCGCCCTCATCGGCACCGCACGTCGTGTCCCCGGCCGCCGTCTCCGGTTCCAGGCAGTCGTTCTCGGCCTGCACCAGGTCGACGACCGAGACGCCCAGCCGGTCGGCCTGCGTGGCCCAGGCGGTGGGCAGCCGCACGGTGATCGTCAGATCGCCTCCTGGCGCCAGCCCGGCGCCGGCGACGGCCGGGACGGCGGTGGCGACGAGAGCCGGGAGGATGAGCGCCGGGACGGCGAGCCGGCGCAAGGACATGCGGCCACCTTCATGCGGGGGCGCGCCCCCGCGCATCGTCAATATCGATGATGTCGCCGCGCGGCCGCGACGGGAGCATCGAGGACGTGCACACCCTGCGTCGCGTCGTCGCCTGGGTCCTCGGCGTCGTCCTGCTCGCCGCGACGGCGGGCGCTCTCGGGATCGCCCTCTACCCCACGGTCACCTCGGGCGCGGCGATGGCGGTGCTCAGCGGCAGCATGTCGCCCGCCCACCCGGTCGGGTCCATGGTCTTCACGCGCCCGGTGCACCCGGCCGACGTCGTCGTCGGCGACGTCATCACCTTCCAGCGCCCGTCCGACCCGGCCGAGCTCGTGACCCACCGCGTCCTCGCCGTCGACACCTCGACCGGCGCGCCCGTGTTCACGACGAAGGGCGACGCCAACGACGGGGTGGACCTCGACCCGGTCCCGGCGTCACTGGTGCAGGGCCGGCTGTGGTTCGGCGTCCCGCAGCTGGGGCGGGTCGCGGCGGTCCTGCACAGCCCGCAGGGCGTCGGCTTCCTCGTCCTGCTGATCTGCGCGGTGGTCGCTGCGCATCCCGGCAAGCGCAAGGAGCAGGCGGCCGAGCCCGTCGGTGAGCCGGCACCCGAGCCGCGGCGCCCGCGGAGCGGTCCGGCGCGGGAGGCGGCGGACGAGGCGCGCACCGTGAGCCTCTACCGGGTCGATGCCCCGGTCCGGGCCGTTGCGCTGCCACCGGTACCGCCGTCCCGCGGGATCCCTGCCCGACCCCGGGCCTGACCGACCGACGCCCTCCACGGGTGACACCGGCGCGGTGACCGCGCCCGACGTCGTGCCCGGCTGGTCTACTGACCTGCATGGACCTGCCCCTGCTGCCGCCGGTGAAGCCGATGCTGGCCAAGGCCTCGACGAAGCTCCCCACCGGCGAGGGCCTGTTCTACGAGCCCAAGTGGGACGGTTTCCGGTGCATCGTCTTCCGCGACGGCGACGAGGTGGAGCTGGGCAGCCGCAACGAGCGGCCGATGACCCGCTACTTCCCCGAGGTGGTCGAGGCGGTCAAGGCGGCGCTGCCGGAGCGGTGCGTCGTCGACGGCGAGATCGTCATCCAGAGCGGCGACCGGCTGGACTTCGAGGCGCTGCTGCAGCGCATCCACCCCGCGAAGTCGCGGGTCGACCTGCTGGCCGAGCAGACGCCGGGCACCTTCGTCGCCTTCGACCTGCTCGCCCTCGGCGACGAGGTGTTCCTCGAGACCCCGTTCGCCCAGCGGCAGGCCCGGCTGCGCGAGGTGGTGACGACGACCGCATCGGTGCACGTCACCTCGATCACCCGGGACGCGGCGACGGCGCAGCGCTGGTTCCAGGAGTTCGAGGGCGCCGGGCTCGACGGCGTCGTGGCCAAAGCCGCCGACCTGCCCTACGGCCCCGACCAGCGGCTGATGACCAAGGTCAAGCACGTGCGCACGGCCGACTGCGTGGTGGCCGGGTTCCGGTGGCACAAGAGCGGGCCGATCGTCGGCTCGCTGCTGCTGGGGCTGTACAACGACTCCGGCGACCTGCAGCACATCGGCGTCGCGGCGTCCTTCCCGATGACCCGGCGGGCCGAGCTGGTCGAGGAGCTCGAGCCCTACCGGGCGAACGCGCTGAGCGGTCACCCGTGGCAGGACTGGGCGAACGCGCAGACCAACGGCGAGGGCGAGCACCGCATGCCGGGTGCCGTCAGCCGGTGGAACGCGGGCAAGGACCTCTCCTGGGTGCCGCTGCGCCCCGAGCTGGTCGTCGAGATCAAGTACGACCAGCTGGAGGGGCGGCGGCTGCGGCACACCGGCCAGTTCCTGCGCTGGCGCACCGATCGCGACCCCAAGAGCTGCACCTACGACCAGCTCGACGTGCCGGTGCGGTACGACCTCGCCGAGGTGCTCGACGGGTGAGCCTTCTCTCGATCGCCTGCGACGGCATCGAGGTCCTCCTAGGCTCGTGATCATGCGTCGTCGATCCACCCTGCCCGTCGTCGTGGCCGGGCTGCTCCTCCTGCTCACCGGCTGCACGTCCTTCACCGGCTCCATGGCGGCCGAGGAGACCGCGGCCGCGGCGAGCAGCTCCGCCGCTGCCGAGCCGGCGGCCGCGGAGATCGAGTGGACGGACTGCAGCGAGCAGATCCGGCCGCTGATCGAGGGCCGGCCCGGGTCGGAGCGGCCGCTGACCTTCGAGTGCGGCCGCACCGAGGTGCCGATCAGCTACGACGAGCCGCAGGGCGCGACGCTGCCGCTGTTCCTGGTGCGGGTGACGATGGCCGGGCAGACCGACCGGATCGGCTCGCTGGTGGTGAACCCGGGCGGGCCGGGCGGGTCCGGGGCGGACGCCGTCCTCGGCTTGGCGCTGCGGATGCCGGAGCAGGTCCTGCAGCGCTTCGACCTGGTCGGCTTCGACCCGCGCGGCGTGGGGCTGTCGACGCCGGTCGAGTGCATCTCCACCGACCTCAAGGACCGGCTGATCGCCTCGGAGCCGCGGCCGACGACGGAGGCACAGCTCGACGAGGCGTTCGGGCTCGCCGACGAGGTGGCGGAGGACTGCGCGGAGGAGTACGGCGACGCGCTGGGCAGCTTCAACACCGTCGACACCGCGCGGGACATGGACCTGCTGCGCGAGGCGCTGGGCGACGAGCAGCTGACCTACCTCGGCTACTCGTACGGCACGACGCTGGGGTCGACCTACGCCGAGCTGTTCCCGGAGAACGTCCGCGCGCTGGTGCTCGACGCCGCGGTCGACCCGTCCACCGACCCGGTGGAGGACGCCGAGGCGAGCGCGGCCGGCCTGGAGGCCGGGTTCGACGCGTTCTCCCAGTACTGCACGGCGCTCATCGCCGGCTGCCCGATCGGCGCCGACCCGCGGCAATTCGTCAACGACCTGCTGGCGCAGGCGGCGGCGACCCCCATCCCGAGCTCGACGCCGGGCGAGACCCGCACCGCCACGGCCGGTGTGGTGTGGAACGCGGTCCGGGCGGCCCTGTACAGCCAGGAGGCCTGGCCGCAGCTGGCGCAGGCGCTGGCCGCGGCGTCCCAGGGTGACTCGGCGGGGGTGTTCACCCTGTCCGACAGCTACTCCGGGCGGCTGCCCGACGGCGGCTACTCGAACCTGTTCGACGCCAACATCGCGATCAACTGCGCCGACACGTCCACCGACGCCGCGGTCTCCGAGGACGAGGTCCGCCGGCTGGCCGCCGAGTGGAACGTGACGTACCCGCTCTTCGGCGCCGGCGCCGCGACCGGCCTGTACACCTGCTCGGCCTGGGAGGCCGACCGGACGCCGCTGCCGGAGCGCGACGCCGCCGGCTCGGCGCCGATCCTCGTCGTCGGCAATTCCGGCGATCCGGTGACTCCGTTGCCCGGTGCGGTGGACATGGCGGAGGAACTGGAGTCGGGCGTGCTGCTGACCTGGCAGGGTCAGGGCCACACGAGCTACCCGAAGACGCCGTGCGTGACCGACGCCGTCAACGCGTACCTCATCGACCTGACCGCGCCCTCCGACGGGTTGACCTGCCCGGCGGCCTAGGCGCCCCGACGGGCCGCGCCGCCCGAGGAAAGGAGCGCCCATGGCCGCCAGCAAGGACGCCGTCGTCCTGGAGATCGACGGGCACGAGGTGCGCGTCTCCAACCCCGAGAAGCCCTACTTCGCCGAGCGCGGCATCCGCAAGATCGACGTCGTCGAGTACTTCGTCTCGGTCGGCCCCGGGATCCTGCACGCGCTGCGCGACCGGCCGACCACGCTGGAGCGCTGGCCCGGCGGCGTCTTCGAGGGCGCGCGGCTGTCGACGCGGGTGGACAACACCGGGGACGCCTTCTACCAGAAGCGGGTGCCCAAGAACGCGCCCGAGTGGGTGCAGACCGCGCACATCACCTTCCCGAGCGGGCGGACGGCGGACGAGATCGCGCCCGACTCCGTGGCGGTGGTCGCCTGGTGCGCCAACCTGGGCACGCTGACCTTCCACCCGTGGCCGGTGTCGAAGTCCGACGTCGAGCAGCCCGACCAGATCCGCATCGACCTCGACCCGCAGCCGGGCACCGACTTCTCCGACGCCGTGTGGGTGGCCCCGCACGTGCGCGAGCTGCTCGCCGAGTTCGGCATGCAGGGCTGGCCGAAGACCTCCGGCGGCCGCGGCGTGCACATCTACGTGCCGATCCAGCCGCGCTGGACCTTCCCCGAGGTGCGGCGCGCCGTGATCGCCTTCGGCCGCGAGCTTGAGCGCCGGCTGCCCGACCGCGTGACGATGTCGTGGTGGAAGGAGGAGCGCGGCGAGAAGATCTTCATCGACTACAACCAGATGGCCCGGGACCGCACGATCGCCTCGGCGTACTCCATCCGGCCCAAGCCGCACGCACCGGTCTCCGCGCCGGTGGACTGGGACGAGCTGGCCGACGTCCACCCCACCGACTTCGACGTCCTCACCATGCCCAAGCGCTTCCGGGAGGTCGGCGACAAGCACGCCGGCATCTCCGAGCACTCGTTCGGCATCGAGCCGCTGCTGGAGCTGGCCGAGCGGCAGGCGGCCGACCAGGGGCTGGGCGACCTCCCCTATCCCCCGGACTACCCGAAGATGCCGGGCGAGCCGATGCGTGTCCAGCCCAGCCGCGCCAAGCGTTCCACCAGCGAAGACGAGTGATCCGGGGCCGCTCGGAGGGCTACGGCGGCACTCAGCTCATCGCCGATCCGGGAAGGCGTGAGGGGCACGAACGCCTCGCAGATGACCTCTCACCAGTACCCGAACTGCTCATGTGGCGGGCGGCTGGCCACGTCCCACACCGGCATGCTCCGCCTCCGCGCCCTGATCCGGTCGTCCGGCCGCCGTCTGGGCACAGGGTCGCCGTGCGCGACGTCCGGCGGCCCGCCGGACGTCCGGCGCGCTGCTGGTCAGGTGACAGTGGCGTTGGAAGACTCGCGGTAGGCCGTCGGGCTCATCCCGTACCTGGCCTTGAACGCCCGGTTGAGGTGCGAGGCATCGCAGAAGCCCCAGCGATTCGCCACGTCCGTCACGGTGACGTGCGGGCCCTGCATCTCCAGCTGACGGGCCGCCCGCTGGAGGCGTAGGTCGCGGACGGTGGCGCCGAACGTGGTCTCGTGTCCGTCGTACAGCTGGTGGAGCTTGCGGACGGAGATGCCGACGTGCCGGGCCGCTTCGACGGCGAGCACCTGCCCGTGCGGCAGCCGTTCGTGCACGAAGCGGGCGATGGACGCCCGCAACGCGTCGTCGACAGAGCTGCGGTCGTCACCGTCCTTCTCGAACGCCCCGAGCGCATTGGCGATGACCTCGGTGCAGGCGTGGTCGAGGGCGAGACGTGATGCGGGGCTCAGCTGTGCCCGCGAGCGCCAGAGGCTCCTCATCATGTCGGCGGCGACCGCGCCGGCCCCGGACCGGGCATCGATGGTGCATGCGGTCCGCAGGGCCGGCTGCGGGATGAACGGCAGCATCTGCTCCCGGGGGATCTTGAAGGACAGGACCCGCCACGGGGAGCCGTCGGGCGACTCGTCGAACTCGAGCACGTAGGGCCGCGTCGTGTCGAACACCGCGAACGACCCCGGCGGCACGACGCACCTGCGTCCGTCCTGCTCGCCGCGACCCGTTCCGTCCAGCTGCAGGTTCACGAAGATCTGCTCGTCGCGGCCGCGCCGGACCTCGGCCGGTCCGTGGGTCAGCCGCTGGGTGCACGAGACGACCTCGGTCGGGGTTGAGTCCGCCAGCCGTTCGGCCCGGACCCAGCCGGTCAGGCCCTCACCCCAACGGCTCCGGCTGAGGTGCTGCCGGGTGCGCACCGGCGCCAGCGGAGCACACGCCTCGCAGACGACGTCAGCCCAGTAGGCGAACTGGTCCTTGGGCGCCAGGCCCTCGGTCGACCAGGTCAGTTCCATGGCTCACCCCAACCGCGCTCGATGCCGACGTACTATCCCGTGCACGCGGCCGTCCGTCACCAGACGCCGGTGGTGGAGCCTCCGTCGACGGTCAGCACGGCACCGGTCACGTAGTCCGAGCCGGTGAGGTACAGGACGGCGTCGACGACGTCCTGTGGCACACCGGTCTTCCCGTTCGGGGCGAGCGTCCGGAAGAACGCCCAGTTCTCCTCACCGCGCGGCAGGAGCGGGGTGTCGATGACGCCCGGAGCGACCGCGTTCACGTGGACCCCCGACCCGGCGAGCTCCAACGCCAGAGCCCTGACCGCGTGGTCCAGCGCACCCTTGGTGACGGCGGTCATGAAGCAGGGCAGCTTCACGTTGGGCTGCAGCGCGATGCACGCGGTGACAGCGAGGATGTGGCCGGACCCGTTCGCCGTCATATGGCGGGCGGCCTCCTGGGCTGGGTAGACGAAGCCCTTGACGTTGGTGTCGAGCATGGCCTCGACGTCGTCCACGGAGAAGTCGACGACCGGCTTCGCCATGAAGATGCCCGCGTTGGCGATCAGGATGTCGACCCTGCCGAACTGCTCGACAGCCCGCGCGAACAACGTGGCGGCCGTCTCCGGCCTGCTGATGTCGCCCTCGACGAGGAGGAAGTTGGCGGGGTTGCCGAGGGCGGCCGCGGCGTCCTCCAGCCTGGCCAGGGTGCGGGCGTTGCCGACAACGTTGTAGCCGAGCTTCAGGTACGCCTCGGCGACGGCGAAGCCCAGGCCGCTCGAGGCTCCCGTCACGATCGCTGTCTTGGTGGATGTCATCGCGCTTCCCATCTGGAGGAGCTGGTGTGGCCGGCCTGCGGGCCGCCGTGTGGAGCGCCCGAGGTTCAGGGAACGTCGGACGAGCTGAGCGGGTCGTACTCCGCGCTCTGGATCACGGCGTGCAGCGCACGTCGGCGCACGCCGAGGTTTCCCCCGCCGAAGACAGGGAGGGCGAGGGCGTCCTGCAGCAGCCCGTTGAGCGGGTTGGAGAGGTCGTAGCTCTCGACGCCGACGACTCGTGTGAGGTCGGTGATGACGCTGACGGCGGTCTCGGAACCGAAGACCTTCGCGCAGTTCGCGAGCTCGGCGGCCGCGACGCTCCCCGCGTCGATGGCCCGGCAGGCACGCCAGGTGAGGGACCGACAGGCCTCCATCCGCACCTTGGCGTTCACCAGCTCGTACCCGACCGCTTGATGGTCGATGATCGGCACCGCGCCGCCACGCCGCTCCGACTTCGCGAACTGCAGGACGTGGTCGAAGGCCGCCCGCATCAGGGCCACCCCCACGACACCGACGAGTGCGGACGCATCGGCGAAGGACTCGGACACCAGCCGGAGGCCTGCCCCCTCCCGGCCGATCAGGTTCCGGCGGGAGGTCCGCACGGCCTGGAAGGAGAAGTCCGGCAGGAAGTGCGCGCGGAACCCGGGTGAGTCGATGACGCCCTCGAGGACCAGACCGTCGACTGGTCCCTCGACGGCGAGGACCGACACCCCTTCTACCGGCGCAACCGCAGGGTCGGTCCGCACGACGACGCACAACAGGTCCGCCCCGCTGCCGTCCCAACCGGTGGCCGACGAGACCCATCTCTTGCGCCCGTTGATGATCCAGTCGTCGCCGTCGACGCGGGCGGCGGTGCGCACACCCTCCCCAGGAGCAGGCGACCCGGCGTTCGCGCTGCCGCCGGGCTCGGAGGAGCAGAACCCCGCGAGCGGTGCTCCGTGCCCGGTGAGGAACGGGGCCAGCAGGCGCGACTGCTGCTCCCGGCTTCCCCCGACGACCACCGGCTGCAGGCCGAGCACGGTCCCGACCAGCGTGAGAGCAACGCCGGGACTGCCGCAGAACAGCTCCTCGGTGAGGAGGGCGACGTCGGTGAGGCACGAGCTGTCGCCGCCGGCGGTCTCCCGGATGCACGCCCGGAGGAAGCCACCGGAGACCAGCTGCTCGTACGCCGGCTTCGTCGCAGCGAACCGCTCAGCAGGAGTGGGCAGCTGTTCCGCACTCGCCTTGACGTCGCGCAGCACGTCCTCGGCGAAGCGCCGCGCCTTCGTTCGCAACTCGCCCTGACGCGCGGTGGGAGCGGAAGCGAGCGGCATCCTGCATCAGGCCTTTCCCGTTCTCCGCGAGGCGCTCGATCCCTGCGGACGACGACGGTCGTGGTCGGCGAAGATGCCGCCGGTGCCGACGTTCGCCGTTGCGGCATGGTGTGCCGACGGCTGGGGCCCTGACGTGGAGATTCGCGCATGGCGACGTGGACGTGGGTGCACACTCAGGTTGAGACAACTCACCGGCAGGAGGGGCAGGCCGCACCGCCCGCGGCGGCCGTGCGCAGGCACTTGAGCAACGCAGGAAGGCGGGATCCCTTCGGGACGAGGGCGTGAGCCCCGGCAGGTACCGCCCCGGGGCGCGCTCCGGAGGCTTCCCCGGTCACGCGATGACCCGAACCCCGGGTTGAGCGGCTCTCAGCGCTGCTGTTGCCGTCAACCCGTCCCTGGCCGGCATGGACAGGTCCATGAGCAGGACGTCGGGGTGCAGGCGAGCAGCGGCCTCCACCACCTGGGACCCGTCCGCACACTCGCCGACAACGGCGAGGCCATCCTCGTCCGACAGTGCCTCGGTCCGCCGCCTACCACGGGGGTCGGGCCGGGGGAAGGACGCCGCCGTTCTCGGAGAGGACGACGTCCTCGAGGGCCCGCCGGAGTCCCGCCAGGGCGTCGGCTCCGGCTATGTCGGCCCAGCGGTGCTCGATGTCCGTCTGGATCGCCACGGACGCCGACACCGCAGCCCGGCCACGGGCGGTCAACTGCAGCGGCTTTCGCCGCCCGTCGTCCCGCCCCGCCCCCACCCGGACGTAACCGTCAGCCACGAGCGTCCGGACCAGCTTCGCCGCCCCCTGCTTGGTCATCCCCAGTCGTGCGGCGAGCGCCGAGGCCGTGTCCGCCCCGGTGCTGATGGCGTTGAGAGCGAACCCGTGCGCCGGCCGCAGGGCCGGATGCCCAGCCGACGCCAGTTCCGCGTGCAGCGACTCCAGCGCAGTGGACAAGGCCATGGCCAGCAACCGGACGAGCGGTACGGCGTCGGCGGGAGGTGCCGGTGGGGTCAGCGGCGCCGACGGCACCTCCTGCGCCGGGTTCAGCGGGCCCACGGCACGGGCACCGGCTCGGCGCCGGCCGCTCGTGCCTTCCCGCCGGGGACGGAGGACGTGACCGTGACGGCACCGCTGTCGCCGGCGACGAGGCGGCGCTCGGCGCCGGCCGGCAGCAGCACCGAGTCGCCGGTGGCGAGCCGCTCCCGCGCGCCGTCCAGCTCCGCTACGAGAGCACCCTCCACGACGACGACCACCTGGTCGACGTCCACGGAGTGGACAGGCCCGGCGGCGCCGGGCGCCATCTCGGTCCGCCACACGGCCACGGGCGCAGGCCGTGCGGTGGTCGGGCTGGCATAGGTGCGCATGGTCGCGGCCGGCGTCCGCACCACGCGGGCCTCGGACAGGCGGATGAGGCTCATCGTCGAACTCCTCCTCGGAAACCCAAGTCGGACAACCTGGTTGACCAACCATAGGAGTCGTCAACCAGGTTGTCTATCCGTTCCGCAGCGTTCCGCCGCGCGTTGGCAGTGATGACCTCGACCAGCCGCGGCCACGCGCCGGGCGGGAGGTCGTGCCCCATCCCGGCGATGAGTTCCAGGCGGGCGCCGGGAATGGCGTCCGCCGTGGCCCGCCCACCCGACGGGTGGCACATCCGGTCGGCCGTGCCGTGGACGACGACGGTCGGCACGGCAACCGATCCCAGGGCGGCCGTCCGGTCACCGGCGGTGCGCACCGCGCGGTGGTGCCGTCGGCGCCCGTCGCGGGCGTCGGGATCACGCGCGAGGGCCAGCGCGGTGACCCGCCGCAGCTCGTCGACGTCCTGGGCGAAAGCCGTGGAACCGATGGACGCGAAGACGCGCACTCGGCGTTCGATCGCCTCGGCTTCGGTCCTGGCCGGGCGGGCGAACAGGTGGCGCAGCACCCGCCACGAGGTCCGGCCCGCGCCGCGACGACCGGTCGTGGACATGAGCGAGGCCAGGGACCGCACGCGGTCCGGATGCCGGACGGCCATGACCTGGGCGATCATGCCGCCCATCGACGCCCCGACGACGTGGGCGGAGTCGACCGCGAGCGCATCGAGCAGGCCGGCGGCGTCGTCGGCCATGTCGTCGAGCGTGTACCGGTGACCCGGCAGGTGCGTGGACCGACCGGCGTCGCGGTTGTCGAACCGGACGACCCGAAAGCCCTCGGCAGCCAACCGCCGGCAGAACTCCTCCGGCCAGTGGACGAGCTGGAATCCCATCCCCATGATCAGCAGCATCGTGGGGTCTTCCCAGGCCCCGAAGGCGTCGAAGCAGAGGTCGACGTCGCCTACGGCGACGGTGCGCGGCTCCTCGTACCGGACGTGGCTCATGTCGCTGCCTTCTGCTCACGCGCGTCGGACAGCCGCCGCCGGGCCTCGTCCCACGACACGGGCAGCCCGTCCGCCGGAACCTCCCAGAACGCGAAGGTCGACCCGGCCATCGCCGGCCGGTGCCGGACCACGGCGCCCGCGTGCGGCTGCGTGCGTACCAGCGCCTCCAGTGCGGCACGGTCGCGCCAGGCGCTGAGCGTGAGGAACTCCCGGCGCAGCGGATGCGCGACCAGCGAGACGCCCAACGCCCCGTCAGCCGCGCGCACCTGGCGGTGGATGCGCATCGAGTCCAGGAAGAAGCGCGGCACGTCCCGCAGGCGCCGAACTCGGAAATGCGAAGCCATGACCAGTGCGGTCGCACGGGGCTCGGACAGGGACATCCACGGCAGGGTGGGCATCGGAACTCCCAGGAAGAGGGCGTCTTGACGCCGACAAGTTGGCCTGACCGGTCAATCTTGTCAACGACAATATGGCCGTTAGGCTCGCGTTCGTGACGCGCCCGAGCAGCCGGCCCTACCACCACGGGAACCTTCGTCCCGCCCTGCTGGAGGCCGCGGTGGAGGTCATCGACGAGCATGGTCCGACCGCCGTCAGCCTCCGCGACCTGGCCCGCCGGACAGGCGTCTCGCACGCCGCTCCCGCGCACCACTTCGGGGACAAGGCGGGCCTCCTGACGGCGGTGGCAGCGCAGGGCTACGAACTGCTGGCCGAGGCGCTGGACACGGCGTCCCGCTCGGGCGACTTCGCCGAGGTCGGGGTCGCGTACGTGCTCTTCGCCGCCAGGCACCCGGGCCACTTCTCGGTCATGTTCCGACCGGACCTCTACCGCACCGACGATCCCGACGTCGTGGCCGCCCGTAGCCGGACCACCGCGCTGCTCCGTGACGGCGCCCGCGCCCGGTTCGGCACCCCCGACCGCATCCGCGCCCTCACGGCCTGGTCTCTGGTGCACGGCTTGGCCACCCTGGTGCGAGACGGCGCGGTCGTCCCCGACCCCGGCTCCGATCTCCAGACCCTGGCACGCTCGGTCACCCACGGCCTCACCGGCCGAGCAGCCGCCCGGTAGGTGCCGCTCGAGTCGTCACGGCCGGGAGCCAGCTCGACGACCCGGTTCGGCAAGCAGGCTCCTGTCCCGCTCGGGCGGCGCGCCGTCGAGCCCGCAGGCCGTTGCGCCACCGCACGAGCGGGTGGCGCAACGGGTTCCGTGTGTGATCGCGAGATCCGCCGCGGGAGGCTCGATGGCACCGCTCGGTTACGTGGGTTACCTCACGCCGGTGGTCGACGCCGGGTGGGTCCGGGCCGGACTGCGTGGCCGGACGGGGGCGATCCACTGTGCCGCGGCTGCCTTTTCGGCCTCCGGTCCGATCGGGTGGGTCTCGGGCCGGTGAAGCCGACGACCCACGGCGAGGACGACGGTGAGCAGCGCGACGGCGGTCACCATCTGCCAGTCCCAGTCACCGCCCTGGACGGCTTCGATCTTCTGCGCGGCGTTCCAGGAGGCGTGCTGGACGCCGACCGCGAGGATGCTGCCACCGGTAGCGAGGAGGTGCATGCCGACGAGGTACCGAGCGAAGAGCGCGGTCACGAAGACGACCCCGATGCCGGTGAGGATCTGGGATCCGCTGGGGTCGCCTTCGAACTGGAGCGGCACGTGGATGGCCGCGAAGAACACCGCGGTGATCAGGGAGGCGATCAGGAGCCCGTGGCGGGCCATCCACCGGGTCTGGGCGAACCCGGCCCAGGCGGTCTCCTCCCACAGGTTGAGGGTGAGCGCGCCGAAGACCAGCGTGTTGAACAGGTACCAGCCGATCTCGGGGACCCAGCCGCGCTCCGGGCTGACCAGCGTCCCGGAGACGGCGGCGATCGCGACGGTGAGCAACGGGACCCCGAAGAGGATGACGGCCCAGCGCCAGGCGCTGAACCGCCACTGCACGACCCGGGACAGCAGCTTCCGGACGCCGGCCGCGCCGTCGGCCTTCCAGGTGATCAGCAGTGAGGAGCCCAGGAGGGCGACGAAGACCAGCAGGAGGAGGAACGGCTGCAACGGGATGCCGGCCAGCAGCGGGATGACGAGCCCCGGCACGCCGATCAGGAAGGCGAGGGTGAGGAAGGCGGCGAGCGGGTGGCGTCCGGCGATGTTCCGGCGGGGTTCGGCGCCGGCGGGGAACGGGTCGATGCGGTTCATGACGGCTCCTTGTTCGTGGACGGGCGGGCGGTCGCGGTGCCGTGGGCTGGTGCGCGCGGCACCGTTGCTGCGTCAGCGGCTCTGCAGGGCGTCCAGCGCGACGGCCGTGCAGGCGGCGACGCGGAAGTCGAGCCGTGGATCGGGGGCGGTGACCGTGTACCGGTCCCCGACGGCCTTCTGCCGTTCACTGATCAGCACCGGCTGACCGGTGTTCCTGTCCACGAAGTCGAAGTGGAAGACGAAGGGCACCCAGATCTCGCCGAGGTAGGGGATGAAGTCCCAGATCCGACGGAGGATGGCGATCAGCGGACGGCGTTCCTGCCCGATGGCGTCGATGCCGGGCGCCGAGAGCCGCCACGTCGAGCGGAGCAGGCTCGCGGCGAAGTCCTTCTTGAACGAGCCGAGGACGACGCCGTTCTCGTCGAAGACGTCGTGATCGGCGTGGACATCGAGACGATTCCGTGCCCGGAAGGAGAAGACCCGCCGCGTCTTGGTCTCGTCGGCGAAGAAGTCGACCTCTTCCTTCAGCTTCAACCGCTTCTGCTCGGCGAACGCCAACAGGTGGCCCTCGCCGCCGTCGGGGTTGGCGGCCCGGATCTCGTAGCGGTTGACCATCACGGTGATCCGCTGCCTGATGAAGAACTGCGGCACGAGCATCGCAGCCGACGGTGGACGTGCCGGCTGAGGCATGGATGTGGTCACGGGTGTGCTCCTGTTCGGGTCGATGGCTGCCTGTGGGCGAGGGGCGCCGGCGCCGGTTCGGCGGTGAAGACCTCACCGGAGCGGCGTCTGCCGTTCACGGGGTCGTGGGCCCGCGCCTGCGCGTGATCGCCACCGTCACGAGCCCGACACCGACTGCGGCGACGACCCCGCTGCCCGCCAGCACGCCGAGGGAGAGCGGGAAGGCGTTGGGCAGTTCGAGTTGCACCTGGGCCAGGCTCGTCAGCCCGCTGCTGCCGTCGGCGTTCATCACGACGAGCCGGTAGTCACCGTCCTGCACGGGCCAGGTGAGGTCGGCGGTCGAGTGCGACGTCGCCGAGGCGACCCAGAAGTCCTCGTCGGCCGGCGGAGTGGCCTGCCCCGTGCCCGGTTCGCGGGACACCTGGAGTTCGAAGGGGCTCACCGAGAAGTCGGTGACCCGATCGACGGCGATGCCGGACAGGTAGTCGGCCACCGCGTCGGCCGGGCCGATGCCGATGAAGACCCCGGCCGGACCGGCGCTGGTGGCCGACATGTGCAGCGTGGGCCATCCGGTGACGCCGCCGATGCCATGGACGTTCTCCATGCTCGCGACGTCGGTGACCAGGGCTGTGGTGGGTGTGGACACCTGGTTGCGTCCGGAGTCCAGCGTGCCGCTCGATCCGAAGGCGACGAGCACGGCGGCGGCGACCGTGCCGGCGATCCCGCCGATGAGGATCATGATGGATCCCACGACGGCCAGGGCCGTGTACCGCCGTGGCCGAAGCTCTGCACCGGGCGTGGCGCCCGGGCTGTAGGTGGTGGTCATGGTGCGCTCCAGTGACTGGTGGGGGCACGGCTGGGTGAGGGACTAGGCGTCGCGTCGGACGAGGGCGACGGCGGCGGCGGTCAGGGCAGCGGCTGCGTAGAGGGCGAAGACGCCGAGCCCGACCCACGGGGACAGGCCTCCCCCTGCGGAGCCGGTCTGCATGACCGCCGCAGCGGCGTTGCCGGGCAGGTACGGGTCGAGCTGGGGAAGGAGCATGCCCAGGAGCGGGAGGACGAACAGGACGCCGAACAGCGCGGCCACGGCGCCGATCGCGCTGCGCAGCAGCGAGCCGAACGCCACTCCGAGCACCGCGGTGAGGGCGAGCACGAGGGCCGACCCCACGACCGCGCGCAGCACGCCGGGCGCGGTGAGCGAGATCGTCACATCCGCTGCCGCGAGCACGGCCTTCCCCGTGAAGAAGGCGACGAGCGCGGCGGTCAGCGTCGCGGCGAAGGTCACGACGGCCACGACGGCGGCCTTGGCCCACAGAACCGGCAGTCGCCGCGGCACCGCGGTGAAGGTGACCCGGATCAGCCCGGTGACGTACTCGCTGGTGACGATCAGGACTCCCAGCGCGGCGACCAGCAGCTGGGTGAAGCTGACCCCGGTCAGCGCACCACCGGTCGGGTCTGTGCCGCCGCCGGCCGGCGGGATGCCGGCGAGGAGGACGCCGAGGGCCGGCGTGACGCCCGCGGCCACGATGCTGAGGACGCTGATGGCGAGGAGCCAGCGGCTGGAGCGGAGGCTGCGGAGCTTGATCGTCTCGGCGGCGAGCACCCGGGTCGGGGTCACGCGCATGCCGGCCGCGGCTGTGGGCTCGGTGCGAGGGCGGTCGGTGGTGGCGGTCATGCGGCGGCCCTCCCGGGGTCGGTGTGGTCGGGGGTGGTGGCGCGGAACTGGACGTCGTGCTGGGTCATCGCCAGGTAGGCGTCCTCGAGGGAGGCGTGGACCGGGGTCAGCTCGGTCAGCAGGATCCGGGCCGCCAGCGCGGTCTCGGCGATCTGCGTGCTGGTACGCCGGGTCACCGCCAGGACGTCGGGTTCCAGGCGTGCCACGGTTCCGCCGTCGGCACCGAGCAGGCGGGCCAGGTCGTCGGATCGAGAAGTGCGGACCCGCACCTGACCGGTGGCCGAGGCGGTCATCTCCTCCATGGAGACGTCGGCGATCAGCCGGCCGCGGCCGAGGATGACCAGGTGGTCGGCGGTCAACGCCATCTCGCTCATCAGGTGGGAGGAGATGAAGACGGTGCGCCCTTCCGCGGCAAGCCCGCGCAGCAGTTCACGGATCCACCGGATGCCGTCCGGGTCCAGACCGTTGACGGGCTCGTCGAGCAGGATCACCGCCGGGTCCCCGAGCAGGGCGGCGGCGATGCCGAGCCGCTGGGCCATGCCCAGGGAGAAGCCACCGACCCGCCGGTCGGCCGCCTCCCGCAGACCGACCATGTCGACGACCTCGTCCACGCGGGCCCGGCCGATGCCGTTGGTCACGGCCAGCGCGCGCAGATGGGCCAGCGCGCTGCGACCCGGGTGTGCGGCCCTGGCCTCGAGCATCGCCCCGACCTCACGCAGGGGCGCCGCGTGCTCGGCGTAGCGCCGTCCTCCGACGAGCGCCTCTCCGCTGGTGGGACGGTCCAGCCCGACGATGGCCCGCATCGTCGTGGACTTACCGGCGCCGTTCGGACCCAGGAACCCGGTCACGACCCCCGGCCGGATCGTGACGGTGAGGCCGTCGACGGCGACGGTCGGGCCGTAGACCTTCGTCAGGTTGCGGATCTCGATCATGGTGGCTCCTGAGTGAGTTCCGGCGGCCCGGTCGGTGGACCGGTCCTGCGGTCGCGGCCTCGCCCGGAACAGAGGCCCGATCTGGAGGGGACGCTAGGAACGGCGGCGGACCAGGAGCAGCCTGCGAGCACCACAGCTCCCGGAGGCCGACCGACCGTCGCGGGGGGCTGCCCTACCGCGGGGGGTCGTCCTCCACGACACGGAGGAGGGATGCCGGCCGCCCGTGCCGATACCGTCTCGGAATGGCCCTGCGGGTGGTGTTCGCCGACGACAACTTCCTCGTCCGGCAGGGCACCGCGGCACTGCTCGCCGAGGCCGGCGACGTGGAGGTCGTGGGCCTGGCCGAAGACGGGCCGGCGCTCATGCGCGCAGTCGCGGCGACCACACCCGACGCCGTGCTCACGGATGTCCGCATGCCGCCGACCTGGACCAACGAGGGCCTGGCTGCCGCGAGGCAGATCCGCCGCGACCATCCCGGCACCGGCGTCGTCGTCCTGTCGCAGTACGCCGAGCCGGCCGACGTCGTCGAACTGCTGTCCGGGGGCGTGGCGGGGATGGGTTATCTGCTCAAGGAACGGATCGGCCGCCTCGATGATCTCGTGGCCGCCCTGCAGGCGGTCTGCCGGGGCG
The DNA here is from genome assembly GCF_054050275.1 of Geodermatophilus sp. SYSU D00691. Taxonomy (NCBI): domain Bacteria; kingdom Bacillati; phylum Actinomycetota; class Actinomycetes; order Geodermatophilales; family Geodermatophilaceae; genus Geodermatophilus; species Geodermatophilus sp. SYSU D00691. The sequence continues at coordinate 13,354 of NZ_JBJGYZ010000009.1, read as the reverse complement.
GGTCCGCCCTGGACCCGCAGGTCGTGGAGACGCTCGTGGCCCGCCGGCAGGAACAGGACCGCTCCCCCCTGGCCGCGTTGTCCGAGCGGGAGCTCGCTGTGCTTCGCGAGATGGCCACCGGCAAGAGCAACGCCGCCATCGCGCGCACCCTGTTCGTGAGCGAACGAGCCGTCGAGAAGCACACCAACGCCCTGTTCGCCAAGCTCGGGGTGCGCGAGGAACCGGACGTCAACCGGCGGGTGCTGGCCGTGCTCCGCTTCCTCGAGGCCGCTCCGCCCGCCTGAGCGAGGGGTGGTGCCAGCACCCCTCGTCCGTGCGGCCAGGAGCCCTATCCCTCCTCCGGCCACCCGCGCACACTGCGAGCGTGGCCCACGGCGACCGGCACCCCCGGACCACCGTCGGTGCGCGGCTCGTCATCGCCGTCTGCTTGGCGGGCTACGTGCTGGCCGTCTACTGGCTGCTCGTGCTCGGCGGCGGAGCACTCCTGGGCAGCCGGCCGCCGAACGTGCCGCTGGCCGTGCTGGCCACGGCGGTCGTCGCCGTGACCTTCGAGCCGCTCCGGCGTGCGTTGTCCCGCCGATGGACCATCTCCCCCTACGACGCCCTCGCCGAGTTCACGCAGCAGGTGACCGGCTTGGTCGCCACCGATCAGCTGGCGCCTCGCATGGCCCGGCTGCTCGCCGAGGCCACCAGCGCGAGCCGGGTCGAGGTGTGGCTCCAGGGCGACGGATCGGCAGGTGAGGACCTGGCCGCGCGCTGGCCCGCCGACGCGGATCCCATCCCGCTGAACGCCCCGGCGACGCATCGTCACGAGATCCGGCAGGCCGGCGAGGTCATCGGCCACGTCGTCCGCGAACCGACCAGGCCTGCCGACCCGCTGAGCCCGGTCGAGCAGCGCCTGCTGGGCGACCTGCTGGCCTCGGCCGGCCTCGCACTGCGCAACCTCACGCTCAGGACGGGCCTGCAGCGCCACATCGAGGAGACCGTCGAGCGCTCAGTGGAGCTGCAGGCATCCCGGCAGCGGATCGTCGCCACTGCCGACGCCACCCGCCGTCGACTCGAGCGCGACATCCATGACGGGGCACAGCAGCACCTGGTGGCCCTCACGGTGAGCCTCGGACTGGCGGCCACGGTGGGGGCTCATGACCCGCCGCGAGCGGCGTCCCTGGTCAGGGAACTGCGCCCCGCCGCCGAGATCGCCCTGGCCACGCTCGAGCTGCTGTCGCGCGGCATCTACCCGCAACTGCTCGCCGAATCCGGCATGGCCGCGGCCTTGGAGGCAGCGTGGTCGACCAGCCCCGTCCCGGTGCACCTGGCGGACGAGACGAGGCGGCGGTTCCCAGCCGAAGTGGAGTCCGCTGCCTACTTCTGCTGCCTCGAGGCCGTGCAGAACGCGGTCAAGCACGCACAGCCGACCCGGGTGGACGTCCGATTGTCCGCGCGGCCTGGTGAACTGCGCCTGGAGGTGGTGGACGACGGGGCCGGGTTCGACGACGCGGTCGTCGCCGACGGGTCGGGGCTGGCCGGCATGCGGGACCGCATCGAGTCACTCGCCGGAACGCTGACGGTGGACAGCCGCCCGGGTAGCGGCACCCGATTGACCGGTTGCATCCCGGTCCTCCGCCGAGTGGTCCCGGATGGACGCGGTGGCTGAGGCCGGCACGGCAGCCCGTCGGTGGGCGTGGACCCTCTGCGCGCTCACCGGGTTCGTCTCCGCCGCCCAGATCGGACTGCTGATGGCCGGCGGTATCCCCCTGTTCGCCCCGGAGAGCCTCGACGAGCCCTTCCCCACCGTGAGCCTCGCCGTCGTGATCGGCGCCGTCGTGGGGGCCGCCATCGTGGACCGGCATCCCCGGCACCGCATCGGGTGGCTGTTCTGCATCGGCCAGTTCGGAGCGGCCGTCGGCCTGACCGCTCAAGCGCTGGCCCTGGCGATCCTGCCCGGCGATCTGCCGCTGCCGGAGTCCGTCGGGCAGCTCGCCGGATGGACCGGATCGCTGCTCGGCGCCTCGTACGCCTTGACGCTGCTCGGGCTGGTGCTGCTGTCGGTTCCCGAGGGTCGCCTGCCCTCCGCCCGCTGGTGGCCGGTCGTCGTCCTGCTGATCGGCGGCTTCGCGGTCGCCTCGACCGGCCTGCTCCTCGTGCCGCCCAGTCGGTTCGGCGCCACCGCGGCCGTCGACGCCGGCTCCGGCGCCATCGCGCTCGCGGAGAGCGGCCAGCACGCCATGACCGTGGGCCTGGTCGGCAGCGCCGTGGCCCTGGCGGTGCGGCTGCGTCGCGCCACAGGTGAGGAGCGCCAGCAACTCCGCTGGATGGCGGCGGCGGCGGCCACGGTGGCCCTCGCGGTGGCGGCGATCATGGTCGACACCCTCGTGCGTGGGCCCGAGGCCCCGCAGCGGTGGTACCTGCAGCAGCTGCTCTACCTGAGCTATCTCACGTTCCAGGTGGCCACCGGATTCGCCGTGCTGCGCTACCGGCTCTACGACATCGACCTGATCATCGGCCGCACGGTGCGCCTGGCGATCCTGGCGGTGTTCGTCACCGTCGGCTACGTCACCGCGGTCGTGGCCATCGGCACATTGCTGGCCGGCCCCTCGTCCGCCGTGTGGCCGTCGCTGCTCGCCTACGTGCTCGTCGCCCTCGCCTTCCAGCCGCTGCGTCGTCAGGTGAACCGGTTCGCCGACCGGATGGTCTACGGCGAGCGGGCCACGCCCTACGACAACCTCGCCGAACTCTGCCGCCAGCTCGCCGCGGGCCGGCTCGCCGACGGCGATCTCCTGGAGCTGGCGGCGCGGTGCAGCGCACTGGCGGTCGGCGCCCGCAGCGCCCGCACCACCATCGCGATGCCGAACGGCGGTGAACGCAGTGCCAGCTGGCCGCCCGGTACCGAGCACCGGGCGGATGTGGTGCTGCCGGTGATCGATCCCGACGCGGTGCTGGGTCGGATCGAGCTCGGTCTGCGCCGCGGCCACGCACTCACCCGCGGACAGCGCCGACTGCTCGACGAGCTCACCACCGAGGTCGCCCTCGCGTTCCACAACATGCGGCTGACCGCCGCCCTGCACCGGCGGGCGGAGGTCCTCAACGCTCACCGAGCGGAACTGCAGGCGTCGCGGCGGCGGCTGCTGACCGCCGCCGACACCGAACGCGAGCGGATCTCCACGTCCATCCGCACGGATGTGGCCGTGCATCTGCGGCCACTGCCCGCCGCCCTCACCGACGTGGAGAACCGCATGGCGGACGATCCAGCCGCCGCCCGGCGCACCCTGGAAGGGCTGCAACAGACGACGACCCGCGCGATCGACGCACTGCGGCGGATCACCGCCGGTGTCCTGCCTCCCATGCTCGTCCGGCGTGGCCTAGGACCGGCGGTGCAGAGCCATGTCGCCCGGTTCCCCGGCCTCACGACCGTCACCATCGACCCGGACGTGCCCGCTCACCTGGATCCGTCGGTGGAGACCGCCGCCTACTACTGCACCCTCCGCGCCGTCGACGCCGTTGCGCCGGGCTCGCACGTGACCCTCCGGATGGCGGACGGCCACCTGCATCTGACCGTCCGCGGCCGGAAGCTCGGCGAGCTGGCCGATCGCCAGCAGGTTCTCGACCGCGTCCAGGCGGTGGGAGGTCAGCTGGAGGAGGGCGACCTCGGTGACGGGGACACCGAGGTCCGGGCCGTGCTGCCGCTCGACCCGAGCGCCCACGCCGCGGCCAGCCGTGCGGCGTCGAACTCCGACTTCTTGATGTAGGCCGCAGCACCGCACGCCCGCACCTCGTCGCCGAACTCCTCCTCGTCGCGGGTCGACACCAGCACGACCACCGGCGGCCGACCCAGCGCCGACAGGCGCCGAGCCGTCTGCATGCCGTCCATCCCGGGCAGCCCGACGTCCATGAGCACCAGGTCCGGCCGCAGTCCGGGGACCGCGGCCAGGCAGTCCTCCCCCGACTCGGCCGCCCCCACGACGACGAACGGATCGGTCAGCTCGACGACGGCCGCCGCCGCCCGCCGAAACGGCTCCTGGTCATCGACGATCAGCACCCGCACCCGGGCCACCCCGACATCACCTCCGAAGGCAGTCTCCCGCCTCTTCGGACGCCTGTCCTTGGTGCAGGCACCCAACCGGGAGGAGGCCAGCCCACCCGGATCGCGACGGCGCGGTCGAGTGCCCCGCTCCCGCCTCATGACAGCCAGATCACAGGCGACCTCCACCTCGTGGCCTGGAGGACGACGAGTAGGAGGCCGTGGTGCTCTTCGTCAACCACTCCTGCGAGCCCGACGTCGGCGTCGCCGGCAACGTCGTCCTGGGGGCGATGCGGGACGTCGACGCCGGCGAGGAGCTCACCACGGACTACGCGATGTTCGACGACGACGAGGGGTCGTCGCCGCATTCCGTGACCGGTCGCTGGCCGAGCAGGCCTTCCCGCACGTGCTCGTCGGTGCCACCTGCTGCACGGCCCGCGTCGACCGGCGGGTGGTCTCCCAGGCGGTGGTGATCGCCACCGGCGTGGCCGCCGACGGGCACCGCGAGGTCCTCGGCTTCGCCGTCGGCGACAACGAGGACGGCGCGTTCTGGACCGCGTTCCTGCGCACGCTCGAGGCCCGCGGATCGGCCGGCACGCAGCTGGTCGTCCCCGATGCCCACACCGGGCTGAAGGCCGCGATCGCCGCGGTGCTGCTGGGGGCGGCCTCGCAGCGCTGCCGGGTGCACGTCATGCGCACCGTCTTGGCGCGGGTCCCGAAGGGCAACGCCGAGATGGTCGCCGCAGCGATCCGCACGACCTTCGCCCGGCAGGACGCGGAGCACGTGCACTCCCAGCTCGACGTCATCGCCGGCCTGCTCGGCCGGCAGTTCCCGCAGGTGGAGGCGATGCCGCGCGTGGCCGAGGACGACCTGCTGGCCTTCCCCGGCTTCCCCGTCGCGCACGCCGAAGTTGATCTGGTCGAGCCGTCCGCTGGAGCGGCTGAACGAGGAGATCAAAGGGCGCACCGATGTGGTCGGCGTCTTCCCCAGCAGCGAGCGCGGCTACCGTGACCGGTGGTCGCGGTAGCAGTTTCGCACCCCGAAGATGCCGGGCGAGCCGATGCGCGTGCAGCCCAGCCGCGCCAGGCGCCCCGCCGGCGAAGACGCCTGATCCGGACCACCGCCGTCCGGGACCAGCCGTACCGACCGGGGGCTCCGGTCGGTACGGCCGGGGCGACGTAGCTGGGCGACCTACCGGTCCGCGGCGGGCACGCCTCGGCTCATGCGGCGAGCGAGGGCGCCGCGGTGGTGGCGGCCGGCTCCAGGGCGAGGGCGACGACGTCACGGACGTCACCGACCAGGTGGACGCTGAGCGCCGCCCGCACGGCCTCCGGGACGTCGTCGAGGTCGGGCTCGTTGCGGGCCGGGAGCAGCACCGTGCTGATCCCGGCGCGGTGCGCGGCGAGCAGCTTCTGCTTGACCCCGCCGATGGGCAGCACCCGGCCGGTGAGGGACACCTCGCCGGTCATGGCGACATCGCTGCGCACCGGCCGCCCGGACAGCGCGGATGCCAGCGCGGTCACCATGGTGATACCGGCACTGGGCCCGTCCTTGGGTACCGCCCCGGCGGGCACGTGCACGTGCACCTCGCGTTCCCGGAGGTCGGAGACCGGCAGCTCCAGCTCCGCCCCGTGCGACCGCAGGAACGACAGCGCGATCTGCGCCGACTCCTTCATCACGTCGCCGAGCTGCCCGGTCATCCGCAGCCCGGTGCCGCCGGTCTCCGGATCCGCCAGCGACGCCTCCACGAACAGCACGTCACCGCCGGTTCCGGTCACCGCCAGCCCGGTGGCCACGCCGGGGACCGCGGTCCGCTCGGCCGGCTCCGGGGTGAACCGCGGCCGGCCCAGCAGCTCCCGCAGGAGGGGCCGGTCGACGACCACCGGACCGGGACCGGTGGCCAGGCGCGTGGTCACCTTGCGCAGGAGCCGCGCGAGCTGGCGCTCCAGGTCGCGGACGCCGGCCTCCCGGGTGTGCTCGGCGGCCAGCGCCCGCAGCACGTCGTCGGTGACCGTGGCTTCCTCGGCGGTCAGCCCGGCGCGCTCGAGCTGGCGCGGCAGGAGGTGGTCCCGGGCGATGACCAGCTTCTCGTCCTCGGTGTAGCCGTCCAGCCGCACGACCTCCATCCGGTCCAGCAGCGGGGCGGGGATGCCCTCGAGCACGTTGGCCGTGGCGAGGAAGACCACGTCGGAGAGGTCCAGCTCGACCTCGAGGTAGTGGTCGCGGAACGTGTGGTTCTGGGCGGGGTCGAGGACCTCCAGCAGGGCGGCCGCGGGGTCGCCGCGGTAGTCGCTGCCGAGCTTGTCGACCTCGTCCAGGAGCACGACGGGGTTCATCGACCCGGCCTCGCGGACGGCCCGGACGATGCGGCCGGGCAGCGCGCCGACGTAGGTGCGGCGGTGGCCCCGGATCTCGGCCTCGTCACGCACGCCCCCGAGGGCCACGCGCACGAACGAACGGCCCATCGCGCGGGCCACCGACTCCCCCAGCGAGGTCTTGCCGACCCCCGGCGGGCCGACCAGGGCCAGCACGGCGCCGCTGCGCCGGCCGCCCACGACGCCGAGGCCGCGCTCCTCACGGCGCTTGCGCACCGCCAGGTGCTCGGTGATCCGGTCCTTGACCTCCTCGAGGCCGGCGTGGTCGGCGTCGAGCACCGCCCGGGCACCGACCACGTCGTACGCGTCGTCGGTCCGCTCGTTCCACGGCAGTTCCAGGACGGTGTCCAGCCACGTGCGCGCCCAGCCGGCCTCCGGGGACTGCTCGGAGGTCCGCTCGAGCTTGTCGACCTCGCGCAGGGCGGCCTGCCGGACGTGCTCGGGCAGGACGGCGGCCTCCACGCGGGAGCGCAGGTCGGCCGGCTCGTCGCCGTCGCCGCCCTCCAGCTCGCGCAGCTCCTTGCGGATCGCGTCCAGCTGCCGCCGCAGCAGGAACTCCCGCTGCTGGCGCTCCATGCCCTCCTGGACGTCCTTGCGGATCGTCTCGGCGACGTCGAGCTCGCCCAGGTGCTCCCGCGCCCAGCCGATGGCCAGCTCCAGGCGCCGGGCGACGTCCGCCGTCTCCAGCAGGGTGAGCTTCTGCTCGGCCGTCAGGTAGGAGGCGTAGCCGGCGGTGTCGGCGACTTCGGCCGGGTCGCTGAGCCGCTGCACGCCGTCGGTGAACTGCCAGGCGCCGCGCGCCTGCAGCACGGACACGACCAGGCCCTTGTACTCGCGGGCGAGCTCCTTGGTCCGCTCGCCGTCGACCTCCTCGGCCATCGGGGTGACGTCGACCCACAGGGCACCGCCGGGGCCGCTCGCCCCGGCGCCGATCCGGGCGCGGGCCAGGCCGCGCACCAGCGCGCCCGGCTGCCCGCTCGGCAGCCGGCCGATCTGCTCCACGGCGGCGATCGCGCCGACCGCGGCGTGCCGGCCGTGCAGCCGCGGCGCCAGCAGGACGCGCGCCGAGCCGTCGGCGGAGCGCGCGGCCTCGACCGCGACCCGCACCTCGGCCTCGCTCAGGTCCAGGGGGACCGCCATGCCGGGCAGGACGACCACGTCGTCCAGCGGCACCAGCGGCAGGTTCTCGGTACTGCTCATCACGTCCTCCACGAGCCGGTGTCCTCTCACCGGTCGCGCGGACAACGCGGGCCCGGCGCGCCGCATGCCGGCGTTCGCCCACAGCGGAGCCGGGCGGCCGGGACGCGGCCCTGTCCCCCTCCGCTCCGCGGTGGTAGCCATGCCCCGTGGACGTGCACGTGCGCGATCTCCGGTACTTCCTCGCGGTCGCCGACGAGCTGCACTTCACCCGCGCCGCGCAGCGGTTGTTCGTGTCGCAGCCGGCGCTCAGCCGGCAGATCCGCGCCCTGGAGCAGCACCTCCGCACCCCGCTGTTCGAGCGGCGGCCCGCGGGGGTGGTGCTGACCCCGGCCGGTCGAGCCCTCGTGCCGCACGCCCGCAACGTGGTCGCGGCCTGGGACGAGGCCCGGCACGCGGTCGCCCTCGCGCTGGCCGCGGCCAGCCAGACCCTCGTCGCCGGGCTCACCATCGGCCTGGGCCGAGGCTTGCTCCCGGCGGTCCTGCGCACGTTCGGCGAGCGCCACCCCGGCTTCCGCGTGGAGCTGCGGCAGATCCCGTTCGACGACCCGTCCGTCGGCCTGCTGGACGGCACCACGGACGTCGGGTTCTGCTGGCTGCCCATCCCCGCGGACAACGGCCTGCGCCACCGGGTCCTGCTCACCGAAGCGCGGTCCGTCGCGCTCCCGGTCGACCACCCGCTGACCGCCCGCACCGAGCTCACCATGACCGACCTCGCCGACGAGCCCTTCCTCGCGCTCCCGGAGTCCACCGGCGCCCAGCGGGACTTCTGGCTGGCCGCCGACGCGCGCGCCGGCCGGCCGATCCGGGTCGGCACCGTCGTGCACGGCCCCGAGGAGACGGTGGAGGCGCTCGGCCGGGGCGACGGCGTCGCGCTGATCACCACCGGCAACGCCGAGATCTACCGCAGGCCCGAGTTCGTCGTCCGCCCCGTGCGCGGCATCCCACCCGGCCAGCTGGCGGTCGCCTGGCGGGACGGGGACCCCCGCCGCGAGGTGCACGACTTCGTGCTCAGCTGCATCGCGGCGGCCGCCACCCTGGGAGCTGCTCCCGGCGCGGTCTGACCGCCGCGATCACGCCCCCTGGGACGAGCCCGGCGACGAAGCCTGCGCGGCGGTGGTCCGGCCGGCAGGTCGCTCATCGCCGCCGGTCGGATCGCCGGATCAGAGCAGCGCCGACCCGGCGGCCGCATCGGGAGGAGCGATGGCCTCGATCCGGCGCAGATCCTCCGCGGACAGCCGGACCGAGGCCGCGGCGGCGTTCTCCGCGACGCGGACCGTGCTGCGGGTGCCGGGTATCGGGACGACGTCCGCCCCCTGGTGGAGCAGCCAGGCGAGAGCCAGTTGTGCGGGGGTGATGCCCTTCTCCTCCGCGAGGTCACCGAGAGGCGCGAAGCGTTCGCGGTTGACCGCGAGGTTGCCACCCCGGAACCGCGGGTGGTGGCGCCGGAAGTCACCGTCACCGACCTCGGTCACCGTGCCGGTGAGGAAACCGCTGCCCAGCGGGGCCCAGGGCACGACGCCGATGCCGAGCTCGCGTGCCACCGGGAGGACCTCGCGCTCGATGCCGCGGGTCCACAGCGACCACTCGCTCTGGACGGCGGTGATCGGGTGCGTGCCATGGGCACGACGGAGCTCGTCGGCGGTGGTGTTGCAGACGCCCAGGTGTCCGGCCTTGCCGGCGGCGACCAGCTCGGCCATGGCCCCGACGCTGTCCTCGATCGGCACGCCAGGGTCGGTCCAGTGCAGGTACCAGAGGTCGACGGCGTCGACGCCGAGGCGGCGGAGGCTGGCCTCGAGCGCCGGCCGCGCCCGCTCGGGCCGGGCGTCGACGAGGACGTCGTTGTCCCACTTGGTGTCCTGGCGGCGGCGCGCGGGCCGGGCCGGGTCGGTCGCGATGCCCCACTTCGTGGCCAGCTGGACGTCGTCCCGGCGGGTCCGGAGCACCGGCGCGAGCAGCCGCTCCGCCAGGCCGTCGTCGCCGTAGGCGTCGGCGGTGTCCAGGAAGGTGACCCCGCTGTCGACGGCCGCGCGGACGACATCGCCCGCGCCCTGCTCCGTCGTCCCTCCGTAGAGGCCCGTGAGGACCATCGCGCCGTAGCCCACGGCCGACACCTCGAGATCGGCGAGCCTGCGGCGCGGCACGACGCCGGAGTGGGTGGGGGCCTCCGTCATGGCCGCCGTCCTCTCCCTGGTCCTCTCCCGGTGCGCCGCAGTCCAGCGCGCGGCCGACCGCACTGTCCAATGCGCGACCCGATAGCGATGCGGAATGGCGGCCGGCGGCGCCGAGCGGTCACCAGGGGATGGGGCGGCCGTCGCGGAAGAAGCCACCGGTCGGACCGTCATCGGGGAGATCGACCGCGAACAGGACGCCGGCGGCACCCTCGGCGACCGGGCGACCACCCCGCCCGCCCATGTCGGTGGCCACCCAGCCCGGGCAGACGGCGTTGACCAGCACACCACGCGGCCGCAGGTCGGCGGCGAGCTTCACCGTCAGCATGTTCAGCGCCGCCTTCGACACCGAGTACGCGGGCACGCCGCCGGCACCGTCGGTCTCCCCGAAGGAGCCGGCGCCGCTGGACACGTTCACCACCCGCCCGCCGCGACGCAGCAGCGGCCCGAGCGCGACGGTGGTGCGCCAGGCCCCCACGGTGTTGACCGCGAGCGCGTCGGCGACCACCGTCAGATCGGCTTCCACGGCGCTCTGCCAGGTGTCGTAGTCGACCCCTGCGTTGTTGACCAGCACGTCCAGCCCCCCGTGCTCGGCGCGCACCCACTCGGCCAGCGCCTCGACGCTGTCCGGGTCCGTCACCTCGAGCGGGCGGACCACGACCGGACCGGTCATCCCCCGGGCGGCCTCCTCCCCCCGGCCCGGGTCGCGCGCGCCCAGGACCGTGGTGACCCCTCGAGCGGCCAGGCGGCGCACGACCTCCCGGCCGATCCCGCGGTTGGCACCGGTCACCACTGCCACACCGGCGTCCCTCACCGTCGACCCGCCGTCACGTCCGGCTCCGCCTGGGGGCGATGGCGACGGGCGCGGCCAACGACTGGACAGGCGTCATGACGCTCCTCCTGCAACGGCCGGTCGGTCACCTGGCAGCCACAACCAACCGGCACTCCGGCACGGAGTCCAATTCCATGTCCCATGACGGGACCTCATGACCGACCGGGGCACGACCACTGCCTCGGGCGCGGCGGGGAACGGCAGCGCCCCCGGCCTGGGCGGACAGGACGGGGGCGCGCTCCGCAGTGAACCGAGGGTCGCGGTCGGGCGACCGGTAGGTCAGCCGGGCATCGTCTCGGTCACACCGCTCGGTGCACGCGGGACCGGGACGACGACCTCGGGCTGCCGCAGGCCCAGCTCGGCGAGCGCCTCCTCGAAGCTCTCGTGCAGCAGGACGAGCCGGTCGACCAACCGGCCCACGTAGTCGGCGGACGAGCGCACCGCCACCGGCCGCTGCATGAGGAACCAGAAGAAGCGGTCGAGGTCGCGGCCGTCGTCGTACTCGCGGTGCTCCTCGGCGGACGGGACGTACCCGATGGCGGCGAGGAACCGGGAGGCCACGCGGCGGTGCAGCGCCGCCGTCGTCCGGGCGTAGGCGCCGACCGCGTCGTCGATCCGGTCGGCGGTCATGCCGGCGGGCGGGTGCCAGCCGTCGGCCGCGGTCGGCGGCGGGACGACGAGCCCGACCGCCCGGCCCAGGAGCGGGACGAGCCGCGGGCGGTCGGCATCGGTGAGCAGGTCGTTGGCGTGCCGCAGGACGGCGGCCAGCTCGCGGTCGACGCAGGCGGGTGCGTCGCTGAAGCGCTCACCGGCGATGAGCGACGTGTACTCCAGGAAGCAGGCGCCGCGCGACGGGTGCTTGTGCTTCCCCCGGCTCAGCACCGGCATGGAGTCCGGGATGGCGGCCATGAGGCAGGCTAGCCGTGACCCGGGTCACAGCGGGGGCCTGCGCGCGCGGGTCCCTCAGGCGGCCGAGCGGTGGCGACCCGTGGTGCGCTCCACCGCCGAGGCCCAGCTGCTGGCCAGCGCGGCGATCGTCGCCATGGCCTCCTCGTAGATGCGCTCGTGCGACTCGACGGGCGGCCCCGCGATCATCTCGACGACCGCCTCGGCCCCCTCCTCGGCAGGAGCGTCCTCGGCGGCAGCCGCCTCGGCCGGGGCCTCCTCCACGGGGGCCTCCTCCGCGGCGGCCTCGTCCGCGGCGAGGGTCTCGGTCGCCGGGGCCGCGGCCTGCTGCGGAACCGGGACCGGGACCGGGACCGGCGCCGGCTCGGCGATGGTCAGCGCCACCGTGGGCGCCGGCCCGGCCGCGCCGGGAACCGGGATGCGGGGCAGCACCTGCGTGTCACCGGAGTTCGTCACGCCTCTCGTATCGGCGGCTGCCGGAGGCTGCGTGACCGATCCGGGGAAAAGACTTGAGGCCCTCAACCGTCCCGGGGACGGGTCCCCGCGGGCCAGGATGCGGACGTGGAGCCGTACCGCCCCGAGGCCTGGTCGGATCTCGCCGTCGCCGCGGTCGGCGCGTGCGCCGCGCTGACCGGGCTGCTCTTCGTGGCGGTCTCCATCAACCTCGCCCGCGTGCTGGAGTTCCCCGACCTGCCCGGGCGCGCGGCGCGGACCCTCGGCCTGCTCGTCGGCCTGCTCGCGGCCGGCGTGTGCGTCCTGGTACCGGGCCAGCCGGTCGGCGCGCTGGCCGCGGAGCTGGGGGCCGTCGGGCTGCTGCTGGTGGTCGCCGCGCTGGTTCCGCTGCTGCGCGGCGGGACGTCGTCCGGGACGTCACGTCGGCGGCTGGTCGCCCCGGTGCTCCTGCTCGTGCCGTCGGCGGCGCTCGCGGCGTGCGCGGTCAGCCTGCTCGCCGGCGCCGGCGGGGGCCTCTACTGGCTGGCGGTCGCCCTGGTGACCGGCATGGCGGGCGCCAGCGCCAACGCCTGGGTGCTCCTGGTCGAGATCAACCGCTGAGCGTCACCGGGCCAGCAGCATCGCCGTGACGTCGAGGTCGTGGGCACCCTGCGCGTCGGCGTCGGTCCGGATCGCGAAGGCCACCGAGACGGCGCGGGCGAGCACCGCGCGGCTGCGCTCGTCGGCGGGCAGGAAGCTCGTGGCGGCCAGCCGCGGGCGGGCGACGGGGGCGAAGGCGGTGGCGGGGGGCATCGGGGACTCCTGTCGTCGGGGCGGGCCGGGTCCGTCCCGGTCACCGACGAGCCTGCGGGCCGCACCGCACGCCTGCCGCGCGGGAACCGCACGATCACCGCAAGACGGCGGCGGTCACCCGGACGGGTGACGCCGTGGCGGTTCCGCCCCTCTCCGGCTCTCGCCGGGGCACCGACCTGTCGTTGCTCCACCGTCGAGCGAGGAGAGGAGGTGGACGTGCGGATCCCGTTCCTGGTCTACGGGCTGCTGTACGTGGTCGTGGAGCTCGTCGGGGCGCGCCTGGAGGAGATCGGCTGGCCCCGGCTGACCGCCCTGGACGTCGCCACTGCCGTCGTCCACTCGGTGTTCACCGTCTGCGTCGGGGTCGCCGTCCTCCTCGGGCTCGACGTCGTGATCCGCCACTGGCGCCGCTCGCGGGCGGCCTGGCACGCCGAGCAGGCGCGCCTCGCGGCGGAGGCCGAGCCGGAGACGATCACCGTCCAGGCCTGGCGCGCCGAGCCCCTGGCGCTGCCGGCCGGCACCGCCGGCCGCCCCTTCAACGGGCCGGACAACAACAACCGCGACTACCGGGGGCTGCCGCTCTACGCCCCCTACCAGTTACTAGACGCC